>NZ_JAVAYA010000047.1:0-8090 GCF_041954855.1 Agrobacterium sp. LR_9 | reverse complement strand
CGGGCTGCTGATCCCGCTGTCGGGCTGGCGGGCGATATTCTGGGTGCAGGTGCCGATAGCAGCTCTGGCGCTGCTTCTGGCAGTTTCGTTTCTGCCGCGTGACGCGTGCTGCGCCGATACCAAGGCGCCGAACCTTTGGTCGGTGATGAACCGCAGCCTGGCCGGCAGTCTCCTTGTGAACGTGCTGGTTGCCGGCATCATGATGACGACGCTTATGGTGGGACCCTTCTATCTCGGCCTGGGGCTGGGATTGACTGTGCCGGAGGTCGGCGCGGTGATGGCAATCGGCCCGGTGATTTCGATCGTCAGCGGCGTGCCATCCGGCCGGCTCGTGGATGCCTGGGGCAGCGGCCGCATGCTGGTGATCGGTCTGGCCTTGCTGGGCGTCGGAGCGCTGATGCTGGCTATCGTGCCGGGCGTGATCGGGGTCGCCGGCTATGTGCTGTCGATTATCGTGCTCACTCCCGGTTATCAGCTTTTCCAAGCGGCCAACAACGCATCGGCGCTTGCGGATGTCGCCAAGGACCGGCGCGGCACGGTATCGGGGCTGCTGGGCCTGTCACGCAATATCGGGCTGATCGCCGGCGCTTCGGCCATGGGCCTCGTCTTTGCCTTCGGTGTCGGCATGACGGATGTCACGCAGGCTTCGGCGTCGGCGATAGCATCGGGGATGCGCCTGACCTTCCTCACTGCCGGCGCGGGGGCCGTGGCTGCCTTCGCCTTGGCGTTTTTTGGGCCGGACAGGCGCAGGGCGGAGGCTGACCGTTGTCAGTCCTGAAGGGAGTAAGTATGGCACAGTGGTCAATTGCCCAACACCACGGCCCTGACGCCAGGAAAGATCAACAGGCCAAAGGCTAGTTGGCTGAGCGGCACACCGCGCCCTTTGACAACGCCGGCGGGCGAGTCAGATGCCCTTGCTGCTAAGTTTACCGAAGAGGGAATCAAGCATCCTATTCTGAGCGCAATTCGCAAGGTCATCTCAAGTCGGGCTGGTTTGCTACGGAAAGTTACGGAGCAGGTGTCCGGATCAGATGAACGGTCTCGAGCATCCAGCGCCCTGTCGTTCGAATTACGGGTCGATGGTTCGTATCCATTCAAGGCGAGACCGCGGCAGGTTGTGCCCTTCGGACGGTCGCCGGCCCGGTCAGGAGACACCTCAGTGCGAATAGTTCGTTCGAGCATTGTATGATCACCTTCTGCCAGACTGGCTAAAGGTGACAATCAGCTTGTGGCCACGTGAGCAACGTTACCGAATGAGATCCGCAGCTCAACTCGACCGCAAGAATCACGATCGGCAGATTGACCGAGAAGCCGAGCCACTCTCCCGCCGACGGCTTCAGAGGCGCGCTACCTCGCAACAGTCGCCGCGCTGAAGCGCATCACTGAACCTAGGGGGCAACCGGTGATCGTCATTGAATGTGATCCTTAACGAATATAAAATTTTGTTATCCTATATTTCATGACGCTGAAAATGAAACGGTAATCTTGATCGTGTTCAGCAGGTATTATGTCTTGGGATAAATTTTTGGATATTTGAAAAGTTTCTTCCAGAGTATGCCATCTCGGTACACCCGGCGAATGAGTTGCTCGTGGTTCCTCCTGATAAACGTCAATTATTGCGAGAGCGGCACATGAAACACATTTCTATCGTCGGGAAATTTCTTATTATTATGGCTTGCTTCGGCTTGTTCTCCCTCGGGGTCGCCATTTATTCCGGAATTCAGATTGTCAGAGTTGACGAAGACTATGCTGGCCTGATGGAAGGCGAATCAACCGCCGCCTTGTATTTGGCTCGCTCCAACCGCAACCTACAGGCAGCACGAGCGTCGATTGGGGAGCTGTTGATGTCGCGCTCGGCAGACCTGAACGAGCGGGCGGAAAAGGATATCAAGGATGCTGAAGCCGGTTTTGTGAAATACATGGACACGGTTGCTGGCGCTGTCCCGCAGCGCGCCGAGATTGCGCTGCTCAAGGCCGAAGGCCTCAAAGTCATGAAAGAGGTGTGTGGCCCGACCATTGTGGCGGCGCGAAACGCGACGACGGAGCAAGACATTGCCGCGTCACAGCAACTGTTCCTGAGCCAGTGCCAGCCTGCTTTCAGCGCGCTCACTCCGAAATTTACAGCTGCGACGAATGAAATCGTTGACGGTGCTACGAAGACGGGGGAGGAGCTGTCCGCGCACGCCAGCAGCACCGTTACCAAGACACTTGCCGCCGTCATCCTTGGCTTGATCATCGTTCTCGGCGTCGGCTTCCTTGCTGTCCGTTCATGGCTGGTGCGTCCGATCCAGCGGATGTCCCTCACCATGAACGTGCTCGCCGGCGGCGATCTCAGCGCCAATGTCGACGGGACGGATCGCCGCGATGAAGTGGGGGGCATGGCGAGAGCGGTTCAGGTGTTCAAGGAAAACGGTTTGCGGGCAAGAGAACTTGAACAGGAAGCCGTTGCGACGCGCTCTGCCACCGAGGCAGAGCAACTGCGGATCGCGGAACTTGAGCGTGAGCGCGCCCAGCAGATGGCACAGGCGACGTCGGGCCTAGCTGAAGGCTTGAAGCATCTGGCGAGCGGGAACCTGACGTTTCGGCTGAACGAACCCTTTGCCAGTGACTTCGAAGCATTGCGGTCCGACTTCAACGCAGCCGTTGGTCAACTGGCGGACAGCCTAAGGTCGGTCGCGAACGCGACAGGATCGATCGATAGCGGCGCGCGCGAAATCAGCCAGAGCGCCGAAGATCTCTCAAAACGGACTGAGCAGCAGGCCGCGTCGCTTGAGGAAACGGCAGCCGCTCTCGACCAGATTACCACCAATGTTGCAAACTCCTCCAAGCGGACTGAAGAAGCGCGCCATGTGGCAATCGAAGCCAATAAGTCGGCGCGCCGCTCGGGCGAAGTGGTTTCGAATGCCGTAATCGCCATGCAGCGCATCGAACAGTCGTCGAACCAGATTTCCAGCATTATCGGTGTCATCGATGAGATCGCCTTCCAAACCAACCTGCTGGCGCTGAATGCCGGTGTCGAGGCGGCGCGGGCCGGGGAAGCGGGCAAGGGCTTTGCGGTGGTTGCCCAAGAGGTGCGCGAACTCGCTCAGCGGTCGGCTCAAGCGGCCAAGGAAATCAAGGATCTCATCCGAAACTCCGTGGATGAGGTCAGCACGGGTGTAAAACTGGTTGAGGAAACGGGCCAAGCGCTCAAAGTGATCGAGGAACAGGTTGTTTCGATCAACACGCAACTCGACGCCATATCAACGTCGGCCAAGGAGCAGTCAATCGGTCTTGCCGAGGTCAATACGGCCGTCAACCAGATGGATCAGGTGACGCAGCAAAACGCAGCCATGGTCGAAGAATCGACGGCAGCCAGTGCTTCTCTCGCCAACGAGGTGCAGCGCCTGCGCGAGATCATCTCTGATTTCCGCGTCGGCGCCGAACCAAGAGTTGAACCCGCCAGACCGACGCCGGCAAGCGCCGAACACAAGCCCGTCACTTCTCCCGCCCGTCGTATGCTTGCGAAAGTAGCGGGAGCCGTTGGCCTCAGCAGCGGTGCGGCGGCGGCAGCTGAGAATTGGGAAGAGTTCTGACGTTCGCCAATTGCGCGGAAAGCGTCGCCTTATCGTGACCGGCGCTAACGATACCTCGGTCACGATCAACATATCAGCCACGAATATTTTTTGTGGTAGGATCGGTGATGAGAGAGACCCATATCCCCGATAATCGGCTCCATTGAAACTCGTTTTCGTGCCGGTCCATAATCGGAATGACGATGGGTATCATTGCTACCGCAAGCGGTGCGGCGGTGCCGCGGTTGTTATCTGACCGTCACACTTCGGCTCTACCAGTGAACAATGCAACGTCACCTCTTTGTGTTATTACTCCTAGCGCTGACCCAGATCACCGGCTGGGGCGTTGTGAGCGTTTTGCCCGTGATCGCGACGACGGTCGCGGTAGAATTCCGAACCTCGCTGCCGATGATTTTTGTCGGAACCTCTGTGATGTTCGTCGCGATGGGGCTCGCTGCCCCTTGGACAGGCCGTGCGTTTCGCAGACTTGGACCGCGTTCTGTCATGGCTACTGGAGCCGGGATGATCGCGGCCGGGCTTTGTCTGCTCGCGCTGTCTCCGGACCTTTTGGTATTTTGGGCCGCTTGGATGTTGGTCGGGATTGCAGGCTCGATGTTTCTGACGACGTCAGCCTATGCCTATATAGCGGATTACGCAGGGGATCGGGCCCGGAGCCTTATCGGCACACTGATGTTGGTAACGGGTCTGGCGGGTAGCGTCTTCTGGGCCATCACTGCCTTTCTCGACGGGGTGGTTGGATGGCGTGCGACAGTTCTTGTCTACGCTGGCATCATGGCATTGGTCATCTGCCCACTTGTTTTAATCGGCCTGCCGGCGACCCGTGCCGCGACCGCCCCGACCACCAACAAAGGAAGTGCTCGCAAGGGTCCTGTTTTTGCCCTTCTTGTGACCGCCATCGCTCTGAACAGCTTCGTGACGTTTGGCATTGAAGCTGTAGGCATTCAACTTTTGCAGGCGACCGGAATGGACCTTGCCAAAGCCGTCGCGATTGCCTCGCTTCTGGGGGTGTTCAAAGTGGGCGGACGCGTGGTTGACCTGCTGGGTGGGCAACGATGGGATGGGTTATCCACCGGGCTTGTGTCCGGCGCAATGATACCCGTTGGTCTTGCTGCAATGTGGACAGGTGGTCAGGGCGTCCTGACGGTAGCAGGGTTTCTCGTGATCTTTGGCGTCGGAAGTGGGGCTTTTGCTGTTGCCCGAGCCACGATGCCGCTCGTTTTTTTTGAGAAAGCCGACTATGCCGCCGCGATGGCAACCATTGCCCTACCAATGAATCTGATCAACGCACTGGCACCGCCGGTATTGGCTGCACTCATGGCGTGGATGGGGGCGCATGCGGTGTTTGCGGTGCTTGGAGGTCTCAGCGCGACGGCATTTATGGTTTTATGGCAACTCAACCGCAAGCGGTCGTGGAGCACCGTAGCCGAGTGATTGCTACCGACGAACTTTTGTTTGACGTCCTCAGTGAGGCAGGCGAGGAGGAGGCGAATATCTGCGGCAGTGGGAAATTGACGAGTTAGAGAAGCCTGAATACGATTAGCCAATCAAGCTTCTATATTTTTATGAATTCATATTGAAACCGGTAATCTCAAAGAGATTTTGAATGAACCAAAAACGAGACAACGCCTGTTGTCGATCTTGGCCGGATCAGCCTACAGGTAAAATTCTGCACTTTCGAAAAGACGGAAATCCACGCAAATGTTATGACGAAGCCCACGGAAATCTGCGGGGGCGAGCCACTATGCATGGAGCGGTTGAAGACAAGAACGCCGAATATCTTCAACGGTGTGGCGAGGTGCTCAACATCCTGTCGAACGCAAAGCGCGTCGAGGTCGTGCTAGCACTGTCCAAGAATGAGCAGAGCGTGAAGCAGTTGGCCCATCAAGTAGATATATCGCAATCAGCGCTTTCTCAGCATCTCGCAAAAATGCGCGAGGCGGGTGTTGTTGAAACGCGCCGTCACGGCCTTGTCGTCTATTATCGGCTGATAATGCCAGAGCTTATAGGGTTGTTGAAAGAGGTGGTACTTTTCGTGAAAACGAATTCAAAAAAGGCATGACCACCTGCATTCCCATCGTTGAGGAATCCTGTAATTTTCAATACCTGTAAATGCTTCCATTATCGCCTGATGGCGGGTCAGATAGCGATCAGACAGTCCGCGTTGGAATGTTCCTGACCTCGCAGCTGTGCCAAGTCCTCGTCCATTTCGCTGAGCCGCATCATATGTGCAGTGATCTGCAATGAGATGATGTGCCGGTCGTCTATAGAGAAACGTTCCCACCTCTTGAGATTGTCGATGACCTCAATGAGGTCGAGACGTTCTTGTTCGAGCTTCTCCAAGTTCCAGATCATCGCAGCCGGGCTCCCGTTTCGATTTGCCTGAAACGTAGCATTGGAGGATCGGTTCAAACTGATAAGATTTAGCGTAAATTTTATCTAAATTACTTTTTAGAGTATGCTTCTTCGTCCAGGAAAAGGCCGTTTCAAATCATTCTCCGGGTATCTCGCTTCAAGGACGGCACCAAATTTTCTTTAGCCAGCAAACTGCATACAAGCAACTTCTTGATGGCGGGAACGCCGGTTCTTATCCCTTCAAGCGGAAAAGACCTTCATCTCTCAATGCAGCTCGAGGCTGCGGTGCCAGAACCCCAAGCGGCATACCCACACTTCCAACTGATGTCGCGGCCGGCGCAGCCTACTATTTCAGAATAAGCAATAAACTCGAAATTATTCCCGCAATTGTGAGCGGATGCATCTGACGGCTAAATCAACCCGTCAGGCGAACACAGCGTCGCCTGAAGTTTTCAATCACGAAATCGCAGGGCGCGAGATGACCGAGAACATTTCTTCCATGACCCGCAGAGGCGTGCTGCTTTCCGCAGGCGCGGCCGCCGCGGCCGTCGCAATCTCTCCCACATTCAGCTTTGCAGCCCATGCTGCTCCCTCCACAACCTCAATCGAAGGAAACAAGACCATGGCATATGTAACCACCAGGGACGGCGTCGAAATCTTCTACAAGGACTGGGGCCCGAAGGATGCCCAGCCGATCATGTTCCACCATGGCTGGCCGCTCTCGTCCGATGACTGGGATGCGCAGATGCTGTTCTTCGTTTCCAAGGGTTTTCGCGTCGTCGCCCATGACCGCCGTGGCCACGGCCGTTCCGCCCAGGTCGCCGACGGTCATGACATGGATCACTACGCCGCCGACGCCTTTGCCGTCGTCGAAGCTCTCGATCTGAAGAACGCCGTCCATATCGGCCACTCCACCGGTGGCGGTGAAGTCGCCCGTTATGTCGCAAAGCATGGCGAACCCGCCGGCCGTGTCGCCAAGGCAGTTCTCGTTTCCGCCGTGCCACCCTTGATGCTCAAGACCGAGGCCAATCCGGAAGGTCTGCCGATGGAGGTTTTTGACGGTTTCCGCTCGTCGCTCGCCGCAAACCGCGCGCAGTTCTTCCGCGATGTGCCGGCCGGCCCGTTCTATGGCTTCAACCGCGATGGCGCGACCGTTCATGAAGGCGTTATCCAGAACTGGTGGCGGCAGGGCATGATGGGCGGCGCAAAGGCCCATTATGACGGCATCAAGGCCTTCTCGGAAACCGACCAGACCGAAGACCTGAAGAACATCAGCGTTCCGACGCTGGTGCTGCATGGCGAAGACGACCAGATCGTGCCGATTGCCGACTCTGCGCTGAAATCGGTGAAGCTGTTGAAAAACGGCACGCTGAAGACCTATCCCGGCTTCTCGCACGGTATGCTCACCGTCAATGCCGATGTGCTGAACGCCGATCTTCTGGCCTTCATCAAGGGCTGATCGACACTGGCGGCGGGTGCGGCCTCCCACGCGTCCGCCGTCTTTCAAGTTGCTAATTCACACGCGCGGATCGCGCTGCCTTATACTAGGAAACCATCATGACGAACACTAAGAAGATCGCAAACCTCGGCGTCGCCTGGGAGCAGGCTTTTGGCTACGCACAGGCCGTTCAGGTCAAGGATACAATCTATATATCGGGACAGTTGAGCCACGATCCCGACGGCAAGCTCGTCGCACCAGCTGTTCTCGATGATAAAGGCCGGCCAGTCGATTTCACGCAAATGGAAGAGCAGATCCGTCAGACATACGTTAACGCCAAGAAACTGCTCGCTGAGTTCGGTGCCACTCTTGAGGACGTCGTCGAAGAGACGCTTTTTGTTCTCGACATTCCGAGTGCATTTGCAGCCGGATCAAAGGTTCGCAAGGAGATGTACGGCACAGACACGCCGCCGGTTGCAAGCAACCTGATCGGAGTAAGCGCGCTGGCCTTTCCCGAACAGATCGTTGAGATCACGTTCCGGGCAATGATCGACGACCCGGCCGACTCGTAAAAGATGTCTGCCTCAAGAACCGCCGGTGCCAGAGCGCTCCGGCGGCCGACCTGCCAAAATAGGTTTTCGAATCCCGAGCACATCCTCCGACAACATGAGATCGCCAGCAGTTTTGCAGCCCGGTTGAATTAACTCGGCTGAATCCGTCGGGCA
>NZ_JAVAYA010000046.1:0-11817 GCF_041954855.1 Agrobacterium sp. LR_9 | reverse complement strand
CCGGCCGACAGGCCGATGCTCGACGAACCGGCGCCGGCAAGCACGTTTTATCACATCGTCTGCGCCATATATGAGGCAGAGGCTGTGCTGGCGACGGCCAACTAGTATCGGGCCACCGGACGGACGAGCGGCATCGCCGCTCGCCGGTTTTCGGCGTAGATCAGACCTTGGCCGGGCGCACGACGCGCCAGTCCGGTCTGCCGAGATTGTGCGGCCAGGGGTGAACATCCTTGTCGTTAAAATAGACGACCTCTTCCAGCTTCGGAAAATCCGCCTGTTTCAGCGTCACATCATTCATCCACGGACGAACATAGGAATCGCCGCCTTCATAACCCAGTTCGGCAACCCAGACCGGCTTGTTGAAGGTTTCGACAAGTCCATAGCCCTTGCGCAGCAGATCAGTGAAGGTCTTCGGTCCGCCATATTCGATCTTGTCGTACTCCTCGAGACCGAAAACCGAGAGGCCCACCAGATCGGCGTAGCTGTCACCTGGGTAGTAGGCCTGCAGACCGTCCAGACCTTTCGGTGACCACATCACCTTGACACTGGGAACCGCCTTGCGGGTCATATCCACCATGCGTTTATACGCCGTGATGTAATCACGCGGGTTCCAGCCCGACCACGAGAAGCGGCCGGACGTGTCTTCCATTTCCTGTCCCCAGCGCAGGATCAGCGGACTTTTCATCGCCGACATGCGTGCGGCGATCGCCTGCATGTTCTGGTCATAGTCGCCTCTCATCACCTTGCGGCGCAACTCGTCGGAGGTGAGCCGCCAGTTAACGTCCCAGGACCAGGGTTCTACGGTGATCAGCACGTTGCGCTTGCGCTCCAGAGCGTAGGCATCCGCAAGTGCGAGACTGTCGAGATCCACGTCCTCCCAGGGCAGGAACAGATGTTCCGTCGCCACCCCGGTCTGGGCCGTGAAATCGCCGTGCGGATCGTAGGCACCGAAACGGATGCCGTCCGCATGCAATGTCGGTCTTTTGTCGGCAAGTGTCTTCATGCCCGTCGACGTCATGGGGGCGACACCCTGTGCGTCGAGCTTGAGCACCGGATACATGCCGGCGGTAAAGGCTGCGGCGGCACCACCTGCGAACAGAAGTTTTCTTCTTGTTATCTGCATGACACCTTACTCCCTACCTTGTTGCCGTCATCGCCTTGTCGTAAGCGGCGATCTGCGGCGTGACATCGTCCTTGCGGACGAGCTTGAGGAATTCATCGCCAGGGCGTGGCGGGTTGTGCCGGAACACGTACCATGGCCCGCCCTGCTTGCGCTGGTAGAGCACCTTGCCAATGCGACCGTGGTCGAAGCAGGTATCGGCCTTGCCGTTTCCTGCCGCGCTTTTCCAGGTGGCGCGCATGCACAGGGTGCCGTTGGCATCGACGGTCCAGCGGCCTTCTCCGATGGACTTCTTGCCCTTTTCTTCCGTTGCGGCGATGAATTTTCGGTCTTGGGCGATGAAGCGTCCACCGCCCGTTTCCCATTTCCAGGTCTTGTCGAAGTACATGTCCACGACTTCGCTGGTTCTGAGCGGTTTCGGCGTCTTCGTGCCGCCTGCAGCGTGGACCGCGCTTGGCACGACCACCGCAAGACAGAGTACGAAAGCGGAGAATCCGCATTTGCTTATTGTTGTTTTCATCACAGCCTCCTCCTTCATTGTCCGACCCTATTGTCGGCCAGCATGATCTCTCCGATCGCCACCGCCGGCGGCGGCGCCACGATGGGTTCCGCCTGCATTTCCTGCGGCCTGCGCAGTCCCGGTACGGTAATGCGCAGTTTCAGACGCACCGATCTCGCACCTTCCACGCCCGCACCGGCGACCGTGAACCGCGTTTCGGTAAAACTGACATAGGGCTGCCCGTGCGACAGGGCCTCCAGCCCGCCGATCGCATGGGAGCTGAGCTGTACGGCACTGCCCGCCACCAGCAGCAATGAGCAGGCGGCGGCAGTCGCTCCCCCGCGCAATGCCGGCAGCTTTGGCAAGCCGTTTTCCATCGCATGGCGGATGAGCAGAAACACCGAAAGGCCCGCGTAGATCGCCACATTGATGGCGGCGAAGACGAAGAAGCCCTCCGCCCCGTTTTCCCGCGGCGCCAGAACCATGGCCAAGAGGCTGAGCGCCGCCAGAAGAATGTAGGGTGCCACGACCCTCAGCGGCAGCGGCGGTTTTGCCTGCGTGCCCTTGGGAGTGATGCGGAAATCGACGAAATCGCCACGGATCGTGTCGCGTATCGCCGCCAGCACGCCCATCAGCGACCAGGGCCAGCGCAGGAACAGAAATACCATGACCTCCCAGCTGAAGAGCTTCGCATCATGCGGACGGAACGCGCCCGTGGCCCGCCAGAAAAAGGCAAACACGATCATGATCAGCGAAACCGGCAGGAAATGCGCCAGGAACGCCGGATAGGATGCGTTGACCAGCACATCGCCGCGCATCAACGCAACGGCGGGAAGCACGAACATCAGCGCCATGAAGCCGGAAAACAGCGGATACCAGAGCTGCGAAAACAGGAACTGGAACTTCAGCCGCGGCGGCAGCTTCGGCACATAGTGCCTTGAATATTGCAGCAGAATGGTCATCAGGCTGCGCGACCACTGGAATTCCTGCACGATGAGATCGGCAAAGGTCACCGGCCCGTCGCCATGGGCGATGGCGTTGACGGCGTGAACGCCGCGCCAGCCGCCGGCATTCATCAAAAGCGTGGTGGAATGATCCTCGGCAAGCTCCGGCCCAAGGCCGCCGACCTCCCGCAGGGCTTTCGTGCGCACGGCATAATGAGAACCGATGCAGAGAGGCGCCCAGCCATTATTGTAACCCAGTTGCAGCGCGCCATGCAGGCTCGCCTCGGCAAAAAGCCTGCCGCGCGCGGCCCAGCTTTCACCGGCATTGGCGTCGCAGATGCTCGGGGCCGAAACATATCCAACCTTCGGATCGGCAAAGGGACGGATGATCTCGCGCAGATAATCCGGTTCCGGCACGTGATCCGCATCGAACTGGGCGACGAAATCATAACGCTCGTAACCGTAGTGATCGTAGAAATAAGCGAGATTGCCTTCCTTGCAGCGTGTGCGCCGCGGCCAGGTCTTGCGATGATACTCCGCAACGCCCTGTCGGGTGGAAACGAAAACGCCGTGCGCGCCACACCATTTCAGCGTTTCCGCATCCGGAGCCTCATCCGCGAGCCAGACATCGAATTCCAGGCCCTTCTGTTCGAGCATGGCCAGCAGCGTCTTCTGCACCACCGCGAAAGGTTCCGACGGCGCCTTGGTGACGACCATCGCCACCCTGCCCCGTGGCAGAGGGGAGCGCCGGTCGACAACCTTCGCGTTCAGAAAGATGAAGATGAAATAGGATGGCAGAAGCGTGATCCACGCGAGCGTTATCGTCACGACGGTATAATAGGGCCAGTCGATGACACGATCGCGATCGAGCCACCAGATCCAGAAATAGGCGAGCGTCACCAGCCAGCCGCCAATGCCGAGAAGATAGGCCGTGCGGTTCCAGCCGGCAAAGACCGGCAGCATCCGCAAATCACTGACGACTGCAACCGCACGGGCCGATGGAACGGAAGGGGTGGAATGGGCTTTCATGACCGCACCTCCAGTCCGAAACCGGGACCTGCCGTCCGGATGATGGTGTCGATATCCGAACGCTTCGGGGTAAAACCGAGCGTTTCTTCCGCACGTTTGATATCCGCAAACAGGGCTGGCGGATCTCCGGCGCGCCTTGCGCCGAAATGCACCGGAACTTCCTGCCCCGTTACGCGATGGATCGCCCGGATGATATCGCCGACCGATGTACCGTGACCGGAACCGAGATTGACGCGCAGCGTCTCTCCGCCCTCGGCAAGATAATTGACGGCAGCCACATGGGCATCGGCCAGATCGCTGACATGGATATAATCGCGAATGCAGGTGCCGTCGCTGGTGTCGTAATCCGCCCCGAAGACATCCAGTTGCGGAAGCCTTGCGGCAGCCGCCATCAGTGCCCGCGGGATCAGATGGGTTTCAGGTTCATGGCGCTCGTAAAGCTCACCGTCCGGGTCGGCCCCGGCGGCATTGAAATAACGCAGCGCCACGAAACGCAGACCGTAGGCAGCGGCATAATCCTCCAGCGCCATTTCGAAGATCAGCTTCGTGCGCCCGTAAGGATTGACCGGCATTTGAGCCGTTTCCTCACGGATGGGCAATTGCGGCGGCACGCCATAGGTGGCGCAGCTTGAAGAAAACACCAGCCCGCCGATATTCTGGTCGAGACAGGCATCCAGCAACGCGAGACTGCCGCCGACATTGTTGCGGTAATATTTGCGTGGATCCTCGACGGACTCACCGACATAGGCATTGGCGGCGCAATGGATGACGAAGGCCGGCGAGAACTCCTTGAGCGAGGCTTTCAAAAGGCCACGATCCAGAATGTCGCCCTCGATGAAGGGACCCCAGCGAACCGAATCCGCGTGACCCGTCGAGAGATTATCGTAAGCGATAGGCTTGAAGCCGGATTGGGCCAGCGCCTTGCAGATGTGGCTGCCTATGAATCCGGCCCCGCCCGTGACGAGGATTGTGCGGGGCATCTCATACGGCCTCCGCCACAGCCTTGCCGGCCAGCAATGCATCGAAATAGACGATGGTTTTTTCCAGGCCGATTTCGAGCGGCACGCGCGGCTGCCATCTCAACAGTTCCTTTGCCCGCGAAATATCGGGGCGACGCTGCTGCGGATCGTCGATCGCGGCGGGCAGATGCACGATGCGCGAACGGGAACCCGTCATGCGGACGACGATATCGGCGAGCTGCCGCACCGGAATTTCGCTCGGGTTGCCGAGATTGATCGGCCCGGTGCAATCCTTCGGCTTGGTCGAAAAGCGCAGGAAACCGTCGATCAGGTCATCGACATAGCAGAAGGAACGGGTCTGGCTGCCATCGCCGTAAATGGTGATGTCGGTGCCCTTCAGCGCCTGGACGATGAAGTTCGAAACCACACGCCCGTCATCGGGTCGCATGCGCGGCCCATAGGTGTTGAAGATGCGTCCCACCTTGATATCGACACCGAAACTACGGTGATAATCGAAAAACAGCGTTTCGGCGCTGCGCTTCCCTTCATCGTAACAAGCTCGCGGCCCGATTGTATTTACATTGCCGAAATAGGTTTCCGGCTGCGGATTGACGTGCGGATCGCCATAGACTTCCGATGTCGACGACTGCACGACGGTTGCACCACATCTGCGCGCCACTTCCAGCACATTGACCGCACCAAGGACATTGGTGAGCAGCGTGCCGACCGGATCGCGCTGATAGTCGGGCGGTGAAGCCGGCGAAGCGAAGTTGAAGATCAGCGAGACATCGATGTCATACGGTTTGCGCACATCGTGCTCGACCAGCAAAAACCGCTTATTGTCCCGCAAATGCGCCACATTCGCGGTGCGTCCGGTCGAAAGATCGTCGAGACAGATCACCTCGTGGCCGCAGCTCAACAGGCGTTCGCAAAGATGGGAACCGAGAAAACCGGCGCCGCCATTGACGAGAACGCGTTGGCCAGGTCTCCATTCGGAGTAGATGGTGACGCCGTTGTCGTGTTCGTTGGGAACGAAATTACGCATTACACACTCCTCCCCATGAGGAATCAGCGCAGCTGATTCATCTAAACTGGATCAAACTCCCGATTGTACGATATCCTGAATATCATCCTCCGGTTTTTACTTCTTCTGGAGGTTTAATATTTCGGTCAGATAAATTTCAACTTTCATGATAGGCGCAGAAGAAAACAGGTCAACTTCATTTTATCAAAATATTACAATTGATTACCCAAAATAGCCCCTTGATTTAATACTTTTTAACTATGCCTCTATTATGCCTTTCTTATTGAGCATTAGCGCAAGCTTCGCTCAACCAGTCGGGGCTATCCTGGTTTTGTAAGGCTCGGTCCACCGGGAACAAAACCGCCCGGCGAGATGCGACAGACAGTCGATTTCAGGGGACACACATGACGAATGAAATGCCTTATTCCCATAGCGGCAAAGCAGCCCGCCATTGTCGCTTCGCGCTTGTTGCCGCAGCACTTGTAACTTTCACCTTCGCGACGGCTTCATGCTCCGTGGTTGAAGACGCCGTTCTCATCAAGACCGCGTCGGCCAATACCGCCACGACCAAAAGCAGCGTCGTTCCGGCGAAGGCGTCCTACGGTTATCAAAAACCCGGCAACGCGGCCGTTACGCTTGTTGCCGATGCCTCGGGCGCACCCGCGGTATCTCGGCAGTCTTACTCGGGCTCCTCTCCCTACATCTGCTCACCGAGCGGATTCGGGCAGAAATCCCGCTGCTTCCTGAGGCCCTGAGCCTCCTGGAGAAATACCGGAGGGAACTGGCGTCCGGACGGCCCTAGCCGCCCTGACGCTCAGTTCTTCCAGCCGCCGGAGAACGTCGTGTCTTCATCTTTGTTGAAGAAGCGCGACGCCGCTTCCGTGCGGTTGCGCACGTTCATTTTCTTATAGATATTGCGAACGTGAACCTTGACGGTGTTCTCGGACAGATGCAGCCGATCAGCGATGATCTTGTTTTGCGTTCCCTTGCAAAGCAGGTCGAGGATTTGCACCTCGCGTGTCGTCAGCGCCGCCACGTCGCCCCTGCTTGCGGCAAGGGCATCGGCGCGGTTGGCGATCACGGCATCGCTTTGAACGCTCTTGCTGTTGACCGAAGGCGAATAGGGCGTGAGCTTGCCGAGAAGAGCGGCAGGAAAATGTTCCCCGCCCTTCATGAGCAGATCGACAGCCGCCATGAAAACATCGAGCCTGAGATTGAGCGGCAGCACGCCATCGATGACGCGCATTCCCACCAGCCTTTTCAGCGGCTCCTCGAATTTATCGATGGTTTCGACGACGAGCGCGATCGGCGCATCGGGATGTTTTTCCCGAACCTCCGAAAGAACGGCATGAAGACGGTCCCCCGACATCCTGTAAGGCAAAACCAGCCGTACATTGTTACCGTAGTCGTCCTCGATGCCCGCCGACGACCTTACGCTCACCACCGCGAATGTGGGGAACTTTTTGCCCAGCGCCTCCATGAGGCACTCGGAAAACAGGTCCGGATCCGCTATGACCAATAAAGTTCCATTTATAGGAGCAACGGCGTTTTTTTGTTTTGCCGCATAATCTGACGTTCCCATGAACATTGACGCCTCCCTCAAGCGCTTACGCATTACTTTCTTTTGGTTGTGCAGTCTGTCGTCCGCCGGCTATCTTTCCCCTGAATACTTGGGGGCGATTCTCCGCTTTAGGCCATGTCAACTATCATTAATTACCCGTTAATTAACACACGCTAATACGAAAAGCTGTGTAAATAAATGGCCCAAACGGGTTATTTTTTACAATTGACATACAAAATAGGTTACGCCGAGATAGAATCATTCATTCTGTAACCGCTGCAAAAACAAACACATCGGAAAAGCTTTCGCTGTGGTTTTGCCTTCCGGGAAAATATAACTTTTAGTTGATATCCCTTTACATAGCTCGCCGGCGAGGCGCGCTGCAGCCTGTTCCTTTTCGGGATAAAGGGCTTTTTCCACCGAAATAAACCATGTTTCTCGAAAAAGCCGCCTTGCCCTGACGAAGCGGCATTTTTTTGAGGCCAGATCGGCGAAACGACCCGCCGGAGAACCCCCTGCGACATATATATTCGGGTAAAGCGCCGATATGTTTAACCCGAATTGATATCTAGGAAGCGCAGTTTTTCTACGGCACAGTCTGACCGTCGCTGAACGGCGGCCGATGGAAAGACACCTCCGGCCTTGACGTGTGTTTGAAAAACGCCGGTCCCTTTTCAAGAAAACATGCAAGCGAAAAGACGAAGCCACCGCGCTCTCCTTATGGAGCGAGGAACGGATTTGTGCGCCGTTTTACCGAGTAGCGCACAAGGGCTGAACGAAAAGAGCCCGATTACGGGCCACTACCGAACCGCAGATGATGCGTACCGAGTGCATCTGCAAAACATCAATCTTCATGCTACCCGGGGCAAGCGCGAAAAAATCCCGTTTGAGATGAGAGGGATTTCGAAAGCTGCTCCGAGCTTTTTCGGAGGAAATCGAAATGGGTTACGATCACAAGGCATCCGGCAGCGACGACGACATCACCAAGATCGGCGCGCTTTCCGATGGTTTCGCCAACACGTCTACCAATGACGCCAAGGTGGAAGACAGCAACGTCGGCACCGCAAACGGTGAAAACCGCAACAACGACAACAGCGACAACAGCACCAATGTGGATGTTGACGCCAAGATCGATGTTGAAGCCAATAACGGTGACAATCGCGACAACGACTATGACTGGAGCTATGACAGCAAGTCCTATAGCGACAACGACACGACCACCAAGACCAGCACCGAAACCAACACCGATATCAAGGTCGACTACGACTGGAGCTATGAAAGCAAGTCGTACAGCGACAACGACACCAATGTAAAAACGATCACGGATACGGACACAAAGACGTCCAACTATTCCGACAACGACACCTCCACCAAGACCACGACGACCTCCGACAGCTTCAACTCCGCGGACAGTTTCTACAAGTCGGATGACGACTTCGGCAACATCACGGGCGTCAAGGATGTCGGCAATCTCGGCATCGCCGGCGGAGACCTCACCTTCAATCTGGGTGACGACTTCTCGTTCACTCTCGATGTCGACAATATCCTCAACGGCTCGCTCAACGGCGATGGTAACGACACCGGCTTCAGCATGGTGCAGGCCAACCACCTGGCAGACCAGGATGAGGCCTACGACATCAAGATGCAGAATGGCGGTGCGGAAAACCACCTGAGCGCCAATGCCGGTGACGCCTATGGCGCCGAGGGCATCGACGGCAAGGGATGGGATCTCAAGGCCGGCGACGACGCAGCAGGTACCAGCACTGCGGATGCATCGGCAATCCTTGCAAATTCCGGCTTCCATCTGGAACTGGTGCAGGGCGCCAACATGCTCTCCAACGCAGTTGATGTCACGATCACAGGCGGTAACTCGAATGTGTCTGATGTCGGTGAGGATCACTCCTGATAACCACCTCTTGACGAAAAGAGCTGCACCGGCACCCGCCGGTGCAGTTCGCGGTTGAAGGACCGGGGTTGCGTAAAACGAAGCACCGCCTCCAGGACGTGTGCCATCCGCAGCCTTAAGGCTCTGCCGCGATGATCAGGGAGGGACCTCCAATGCACATCGACAAGATTTCGGACATGATTGCGCATTTCATCGGCCTGTTCGACACGGTGATCGAGGAAGCGCGTCTGAGAGCCAACTATACCGAAGGCCCGGCGCATTCCAATCCGGACCGTTTGCCGGACGACGAAGCAGCAAAGCTGCTCGACAAGAACTATGACGTTGCGCTCAAGGAATATGATCCCGGTGTCAACTACCGCGCCGGCTATTATGATTTCGATTATCTGCAGCCACATTTCGCGCGCATGGTCGAACACGACATGCAGCGGCTCGCAGATGCCATCCCTGTCGATATTTCCGGCGTCAATTTCCGTTTTCCCGGCCGTCTTTCCTTTGAGGAGGAATATGAACTGGTGGTTCACACCGGTCCCGGTTCGGTCATCGCGCATGTGGCGCAGGTCAATATTCTTCAGGACGACGACTATCTGAACATGACGGACGGCCCTTTTGTGTGGCGCGACACCAGCTTCGCCACAGAGCGCGCCGTCGAGTTCTACAATGAAGCGTCCGTCTTCACACCTTTTGCCGGTTTCCAGCGCACCGACAGCTACGACGCCCTGCAGGCGCTCGCCAAATCCGTGCACGACTATATCGACCATGCCCGCGAAAACGACGTGACGTCGCTCGGCACCGGTGCGGATCAGGATTTCGTTTTGGCCGGCAATGACATCGACGGGCTTTACATCAATGGCTCGATAGCCAGCGAAAAGCCAATGCTCGACGACTACATGCCCGATCGCGGCATCGCCAAGCCGGCGGAAGAGCCGGAAAAGAGCGATGTTTCGCTGCATGAGGACAGCCCTGCCGGCAACAGCCTCGATGTCGCCGCAGGCGCCAATGTGGTCGCCAACATCGCCACGCTGGTCAATACCGGCGTCATGACGTCGGTAACCGCCGTCATGGGCGACTATCATCAGATCGACGCGATCACCCAGGCCTATATCTATAGCGACCGGGACGAGATCGACTCCGTTTTCACACGGTCGGAAGATCAGGCGTCAACGGTAGCCTTCAATATCGCCAGCTTCGAGCGCAGCGTCTATCCGGGCGCGGAAAACACGGAAAACAGCAGCCAGGAAAACGGCGAACCGCCGATATTTCCCACCGCCTGGCGCGTCAGCGTGCTGGAAGGCGACGTTTCCTTCGTCCACTGGATCGAGCAATACCAGTTCGTCAGCGACAACGACACGATGACGATAACGACCTCGGGCGCAACCGTCAGCCTGCTGACAGGCGGCAACGCCGCGCTCAACATTGCGAATTTCCTCGGCATCGGCATGCAATACGACCTGATCATCGTCGGCGGCAATGTGCTGGACATGAACATCATCAGCCAGATCGCCGTGCTCTACGACAATGACTGGGCACGCGCCAATCCCGATGCGCCGGAAGGCGCCACCATCCAGTCCGGCAACAACCTGCTTTGGAACGACGCCGCCATTCACAATGTCGGCAGCAACGACCGTTTCGAAACCATGCCGGACTATATGAACCAGACGGTGAATGCCATCAACGAGCGCGATCCCAACATGCCGGATGCGCTTGCCCATGACGTCAATTTCGCCGGCTATGAGGGCCTGAACGTCCTCTATATCACCGGCAATCTCTACGATGTCAGCATCATCAAACAGGTAAGCGTGCTCGGCGATTCCGACGATGTGACGCAGGCCGCCGCCAAGGTTCTCGAAAATAACGAGGGCGCCACCATTCATATCGATACCGGCAGCAACGCCGTGGTCAATCTGGCGCAGATCGTCGACTACGACAGCTTCGGCTCCACCACCTATGTCGCCGGCGGCGTTTATTCCGATGCCATACTGATACAGGGCGGCATCATCGAAAACGACACGTCGCAACCCCAGCAAGGCCAACTCGCGAACGAGGTCATCGCCTTTCTTCACGACGATCCCGCCACCATCGAAAACGAATCCAATGGCGTCATCAATGCCGGTCACGACCTGTCATGGTCGAACGGGCATTCGGCCGACGTCATGCAGGCGGTGACCGCGTAGATTTGGCTGGCGGGGCGATAACCGCGTCCCGTCACGGCCGAACCGCAAACACCGTGAGATCACCGAGGGGACAGATATAAAATGGATCATATTTCTAGAAAAACCATTGCCGACGGACGCTCGCTGGACTTGCCGCTGGATCAGGACGCGGAAGACAGCAAACTGACGGACGCCTGTATTTCAGCAATCAATGAAGCCGTCGAAAACCTGCGCCAATTATCCGGCGCGGAACAGACGGCAAAAGAAGTTTCCACCCCTGCACAGACCGCCTCCCCACAAGTTCTCTCCCAACCGCATGCAAAAACGGAGCAGGCGGAACAGTTGCGGGATGTTCCCGCAGAAAGGCCGGCACCGCAACGGGACCGGCAACCCGCCTCCCCGCCGGAACCGCAGGCCAAGATCGACAATGCCGACCTGCCTTTCGTCAAGACCATCGACAATAATGACGGACCGATTCGTGAAAACGAACGCCGCCCGTCACCGGCCGGCGTTCGTTTTCCCGAATCGGGCCGCCATTATTGTCTATGGTCTTGACGAAAGGCCGGACGGCACGGTCTATCTTGTCCTGCGGTTCCGGCGGGGGGGCGGGTGCGCGGTCCGCCGG
>NZ_JAVAYA010000045.1:0-13553 GCF_041954855.1 Agrobacterium sp. LR_9 | reverse complement strand
AAAAAAGCCGAGGCTCTAATCGCAGCCGGATGAAACTTCAGTGGCAGGTCAGCGTTCATAAAACACTTTAGGTGTCGAAGTAGTGACGCCTTCTTCAGGGCTGTATTGCTATACCTCATATGGCCGCTTGGGGCAGATAGCGAACGTCGGCGAGGCCCAGCGGTTCGTCCGCGTTTGTCGACCTTCTTCGGTGAGCGGACCGTGTGGAGACGGTGCCATATCAGCCGTTCCGTGGAGGGCAAGCCGCCGGACGGCGATGAGCAATTTCAGTGCGTTAGGTCTAATAAGACGAGTGGAGCGAGCGTTCGAATCCATTCAAGAGCTTAAAAGGCTGGCAGCCACGCGGCGCAAGAAAGGGATTGCGAGATTAAAATGAAAGCGTTATATGTAGATACGTTCCTACATGGAGGCGACTATGGCTACGACTAACTTGACCAGCCGCGAACTGAATCACGATGTTGGCAGAGCGAAAAAAGCTGCTGAGGCAGGGCCTGTCGTCATCACCGATCGAGGCAGACCTTCGCATGTGTTGATGACGTACCGTGAGTTTGAGCGTCTGACAGGTAAGCGTCACAATCTTGTCGATGCGCTTTCAATGCCAGGATTGTCGAATATCGATTTCGATCTGTCTCGGTCGGTCATTGCAACTCGCGAAGTTGATCTCTCTTGAAATACTTGCTCGACACAAACGTTGTCTCCGAGCTCCGTAAAGTGGGTGACGGTAAGGCTGATCTGAACGTGACGACTTGGTTAGGTGCCAAGGATTCTCGTGATCTGTATATTTCTGCCATAACAATTTTAGAGCTTGAGCGCGGGATACTCAGCATCCAGCGCCGTGACATCGAGCAGGGCTCTCGCTTACGAACCTGGATGGATAGCCGAGTTCGACCGGAGTTCGCTGAGCGCATGATCTCTATCGATGAAGCAATTGCGACGCGATGTGCTCACTTGCATATTCCGGATCGCCGCAATGAAGCAGATGCACTCATTGCTGCGACAGCGATCGTGCATGGACTAGTGGTTGTCACACGCAACATTCATGATTTCCAAGGTACAGGCGTTGTTCTCGTAGACCCATGGCGTGCCTAAAGACCGGCATGCGGGGCGCCTTGAAATTGTTTCTGCGAGCTCGGCAGGAACCTCATTGAGTTTTCGAAATGCAGAGGTCGGCCGTTCAGATTATATCAAGGCGAAATGGCTTCGAGAAACAAGCTCGATACCTCAAAAGATATGTATTTTAACCTGTTGCTGGAGATGAAGGTCATAACGTAATATGCCCAAGGGTAGCGATGTTGCGTACTTCCGGCAGCAAAGGATTGCGGTTGTGGGGACTCCAAATGGCGTGAAGCTCTGCAACACATTCTTCTCGCAAATCCAAGGATCGAAAGATCACATCATCGAAGCAGGCGTTTTGGGTGCCGGCCGGAACTAGCGCCAGGCCGATGCCGGCGCTGACCAGTGAGAGGATGGCCTGAGAATGGGTCATGCTTTGAACGACGCGGGGGGCAATACCGTTCTGCTCCATCAGTCTGGTCAGCTTGTCGTGCAGATAGCGTGCAGGCGGGGAAAACATGATGAAGGGCTCACCATTGAGCGCATCCAGCGCAGGTCGGCGTTTTGCGGCAAGCGGATGCGCGCGAGGGATGGCGAGCATCATGGGTTCGCGCGCAACGCACAGGCTTTCCAGATGATGATTGCCGGTAAGCGGGCGGGAAAGTCCGAGATCGATATCGCCGGCATTGATCGCTTGAAGCTGCTCGGCCGTTTCCATCTGCACCAGTTCGAGTTCGACCTGAGGTACGGCAGTACGCGCCCGACTGATGAACCTCGGCAGGAAACTATAGGTGCTGGCGCCGACAAAGGCGATTTTCACTGCCCCCGCACTCCCGCGTGCTGCCCTTCTTGTCGCGGTTACCGCTGCATCCCCCTGTTCAAGCAGTTTCCGGGCCTCCGCCAGAAACGCTACCCCTGCCGGCGTCAGGACGACGCTGCGGCTGGTTCTCTCGAAGAGTGTGACGTCGAGTTCCTGCTCCAGCAGCTTGATCTGCCGGCTGAGTGGAGGCTGGGTCATATTCAAACGCCGGGCCGCGCGGCTGAAATTCAGCTCGGCGGCGATGGCGACAAATGAACGGACCTGTCCCAAATCAAGCATCTATTCAATCCTGGTATCAATATCCAACAGAAAACAACTTGGACTTAAATTGATTGCCGCGATATCAGTCAAGACGAGGGCCGCTCGGCGGGTGAAAATCAGAGAGGCGAAGATGGATACGCAGCCAGCAAAAACCGGCCACCGGCAACAGGCCCTCGGCGCAGACAGCATTGCCTGGATAAAGCTTTCCTCGATCTTCCTGCCGCTGAAGGCGCCGATAAGCGATGCAAAGGTTTTGACCGGCAGGCAGAGGCCTTTGACCGAAGTCGCTTTTCTCTTTGCGGAAATAGAGACGAAGCACGGCCATAGCGGCATTGGGTTCAGCTATTCCAAGCGTGCCGGTGGTCCGGGTCAATATGAACACGCCAAGGAGATCGCGAGCGTCCTTATCGGCGAAGACCCGAACGACATTGGCAAGCTGTGGAACAAGCTTTGCTGGGCCGGAGCGTCGGTCGGTCGCAGCGGGCTTGCCGTCCAGGCGATAGCAGCCTTCGATGTGGCCTTGTGGGACCTCAAGGCGAAACGTGCAGGCCTGCCGCTTGCCAAGTTGCTCGGCGCCCACCGCGATTCCGTGCAATGCTATAACACATCAGGTGGCTTCCTGTCGTCGCCGATTGAGGAAGTTCTCGATAATGTCGAGCGCTCGATTGCTGCGGGCATAGGTGGGATCAAGATCAAGGTCGGTCAGCCCGATATGGCTGTCGATCTCAAACGCGTCGCGGCGGTGCATGAGCGCCTCGGCGGCAGGGTGGCGATGATGGTTGATGCGAACCAGCAGTGGGATCGCCCCACCGCTATGCGTTTCGGCCGTCTCATGGAGCCCTATAATCTGACATGGATCGAAGAGCCGCTCGATGCCTATGATGTCGAAGGCCATGCGGCGCTCGCCGCAACGCTCGATACACCGATCGCAACCGGCGAAATGCTGGCGAGCGTTCTGGAGCATATCTCGTTGATTGAGAATAAATCCGTCGATTTCATCCAGCCCGATGCGCCGCGCGTTGGGGGCATCACGCAATTCCTGAAAATCTGCGCGCTGGCAGAGTCCAGGAAGCTGCAGCTTGCGCCCCATTTCGCCATGGAAATCCACCTCCATCTGGCGGCCGCCTACGAGCTTGGGCCTTGGGTGGAGCATTTCGACTGGCTCGATCCGCTTTTCAACGAGCGGCTGGAGATCAGGGATGGCCGCATGCTGGTGCCAAGCCGGCCAGGTCTTGGCATTACGCTTTCGGAACAGGCCGATCACTGGACGCGGGCCACGGCGGAATTTGGCAAGCGGCCGTAAGCGCGCTGCGTCAGGCGGTGCCGCGGGCAACGATGTGGAAATCGATATTGATCATGGCCTCCACATTCCCGTCGCCTTCTATCTTTCTGAGAATGGAGCGCGCTGCCTTGGTGCCGATGTCACGGCGATCGATACGGATCGTTGTCAATGGCGGGTGTGTGTAGGGAGCAAAGTCAAAATCGCCGAAACCGATAACGGCGAGCTGATCGGGTATGCTGCAGCCGCGTGCATTTGCTTCCGCTAGGGCGCCGTGGGCGACGACGTCCGATGAACAGAATACGCCGAGCGTGCCCTGCCCACTGTCCAGAAGCTGCGCCATCGCCAATCTTCCGTCCCGAAAGGTAGAGGGTGAATTCATTTCCAGCGCTGGTAACTCGACATCCGCGACCCCTCTGAGGCGACCGACGAAACCGTCGCGGCGCTGAACGGCGCGGGGATCGTTGGCACCGATCTGGGCATAGCGGTCGTAGCCCTTGACCAGCAGATGCTCGGCCGCCAGAGCGCCAACCGCCGCATGCGAGAAGCCGACCGCAGTGTCGAGCGGTGAGGGGGTGGAATCCCATATCTCGACAATCGGCAGGCCCGCGCCTGTCAACATGGCGCGTGTCCCTTTAAGATGCGTGATGCCGGTGAGGACGATGCCATCGGGACGGCGTGCCAAAATCGCGCGTGTCAGTTCCAGCTCGCGGGCATTGTCATAACCGGAAAGGCCAAGCAGCAGTTGATAGCCGGCGGCGACGAGTTCAGCGTTAAGCCCCTCGATAGTCTCGGCAAAGATCGTGCTGGAAACGGTTGGGACGATCGCAGCGATCAGCCGGGTGCGCCGGGAAGCAAGGCCGCCAGCCAACAGATTAGGCACATAACCCGTTTTTGCGATCACCCGCTCAATCACCTCCAGCGTGCGGGGCTTGACCAGAGCGGGAGTATTGATCGCCCGGGAAACCGTGACCGGCGAAACGCCCGCGAGCTTTGCAATGTCGGCGAGCGTGACCGGCCCGCCTGGTGCGATATAACTGCTTTTCTCGTGGTCGGCCATTTTTCATTCCCCTCAAAATGATTTACGCTTTCATTTTGAGCTTAATCAAGATGTTCGTCTAAAGTATTGTGGTGATTCAAGTTAATATGTTGAAACTTAATGATTAAAAAAACACCGTCTGCGGTTGCGGAAGAGATTTTTGGGGCTAAAATGAAAGCGCTTCCATTTCTTCGGGAGGAGGGTTTCGAAGGGTGGTGAGCAGTGCTGGCGGGAAGCCAGAAAAGTGGAGGAATTACTATGAACCTCAAGCGTTTCATGACGTTTGCGGCTGTCACAGCCGCAATATCCGCAATCGGTCTCCAGTCCAGTTTTGCCGAAGACTATCCGTCCAAGACGGTGACCGTCATTGTTCCTTTTGCCGCAGGCGGCAATACGGATACATTCGGCCGCCTTGTGGCTGAAGAATTGGACAAGAGGCTGGGACAACGTTTCATCGTTGAAAACAAGCCCGGTGCCGGCGGCAATATCGGCCTTGGCGACCTCGCGCGGTCAAAGCCTGATGGCTATACGATCGGTATGGGAACGGTCAGTTCCAACGCGATCAACCAGACGCTCTACAAGACCCTGCCTTATGACAAGGAAAAGGGATTTGCGCCGATTTCGCTGATTGCAAGCCTGCCGAACGTGCTGGTTGTCAATCCCGATAAGATAAAGGCGAATTCCGTCAAGGAGTTGATCGCCTTCCTGAAGGCGGAGCCGGGCAAGCACACTTACGCCTCTTCCGGCGTCGGGACGTCCATCCATCTTGCGGGCGAGCTTCTGGCCACCAAGGCCGATCTCAAGATCACGCATGTGCCTTACAAAGGCAGCAGCCAGGCCATTCTCGACGTTGTTGGTGGCCATGTGGACATGATGTTCGATAATATTCCGACCGCTGCCCAGCAGGTGAAGGCCGGCAAGGTCAAGGCGCTCGCCGTCACCAGCCTGGAAAAAGCCAGCTTGCTGCCCGACGTGCCGACCATGGCAAGCGTCATTCCCGGTTTCGAGGCGACCTCCTGGCATGGCCTGTTTGCGCCTCCCGGCACCCCGCCGGAAATCGTCGAAAAGCTCAGCAAGGAAGTCCAGGAGATCATCGCGGATCCGGCGATAAAAGCGAAACTCGAAGCAATGGGTGTGACGCCGGTCGGCAATACGTCGGTCGAATTCCAGGCGTTCATCGACAAGGAAACGACGAAGTGGGCCGAGGTCATCAAGGCCGCGAACGTCCCGCCGCAGTGATGCAGGCTGCCGGCCGGTATGATTTCCTTCGATGTCATTCCGGCCGGCACATTTCCACAGCGAGTATAGTGCCATGCTGAAGATAAAAAACGGTCGCGACTTCGCCGGCGGCGTGACGATGATTTTTGCCGGCCTGTTATTCATCTGGTTCGGTCGCAATCTGGAGGTCGGGAACTCGTTCCAGATGGGCCCCGGTTATTTCCCGACCATGCTCAGCCTGATCTTGATGACGCTTGGCGCGTTCATCCTCATCCAGTCGCTGATGGTAGGCGCTGAGGAAGGTGAGACCGAAACCTGGAACTGGAAGGCCTATTTTCTGGTGATCCTCGCTCCCGTCGGCTTCGGTCTCGTGCTGGCGGGGCTTGGCCTTGCACCCACGATGTTCCTGCTCATTGTCGGGGCATCGGCGGCCAGTCGTTATGTCAACTGGCGTCATTCCATCCTGTTGGGCCTGTTCCTGGCGGGCTGCTCCGCCCTGCTTTTCACCAAGCTCCTCGCGCTCCCTCTCCAGGCTTTCGGACCGTGGATCCCCTTCATCGGTGACTTTTTCTAGGGCTCGCCAGTCAGCCCCGAAACCGGATTGGATTACTTATGGACATCTTCTCTAACCTCTGGCTCGGCGCATCCACCGCTTTCCTGCCGATGAACCTGCTTTACGGCTTCATCGGCTGTCTTCTGGGAACTGCGATCGGGGTGTTGCCGGGGCTTGGGCCGACGGCCACGATCGCGATGCTCTTGCCGATCACCTTCGGCTTGCCGCCGGAATCCGCCCTCATCATGCTGGCTGGTATCTTTTATGGCGCGCAATATGGTGGCTCGACAACGGCCATTCTCATCAATCTGCCAGGGGAAAGCTCTTCGGTCGTCACCGTGATCGACGGTTACCAGATGGCGCGCACCGGCCGCGCGGGGGCAGCGCTCGCAACCGCAGCCCTCGGCTCCTTCTTTGCCGGCACGGTGGCGACCATCCTGCTTGCGGTTGCCGCGCCGCCACTTGCCGCAGTCGCGCTCAACTTCGGGCCAGCCGAATATTTCTCCCTTATGGTTCTGGGGCTTGTCGCCTCCGTCGCGCTGGCAAGCGGTTCGCTGCTCAAGGCCTTCGCCATGATCGTCTTCGGCCTGCTGCTTGGCACTGTCGGCACGGATGTCGAAAGTGGTACACCACGCTATGTCTTCGATATTCCCGAACTCTATGATGGATTGAATTTCGTTGCCGTCAGCATGGGCATATTCGGTATTTGTGAAATCCTGCGCAATCTGGAAAACGAGCAGGAGCGTTCGGTTGGCGTCAAGCGTGTGACGGGACTGATGCTGACGAAAGACGATTTCCGGCGAATTTGTGCGCCCGTTTTGCGTGGCACCGCACTTGGGTCCTTCCTCGGTGTTCTGCCGGGCGGTGGGGCTATGCTGGCCTCCTTCGCCGCCTATGCTGTGGAAAAACGGGTTTCTCCCAACCGGGTCGAGTTCGGCAAGGGTGCGATCGAAGGGGTTGCTGCCCCTGAAGCCGCCAACAATGCCGGCGCGCAAACATCGTTCATTCCCATGCTCACCCTCGGCATTCCCGGAAACCCGGTCATGGCGTTGATGGTCGGTGCGATGATAATCCAGGGCATCACGCCCGGCCCGAATGTGATCTCCGAGGAGCCGAGCCTGTTCTGGGGCATGATCGTCTCCATGTGGTCGGGTAATCTCATGCTCGTCATTCTGAACCTGCCGCTGATCGGGCTTTGGGTCCGGATGCTGACCGTGCCTTACCACCTTTTATTTCCGGCGATCATTGGCTTCTGCTGCATCGGCGCTTACAGCATCAACAACAGCGTTTTTGATGTCTTCGTCATGGCAGGTTTCAGCATTGTCGGTTTTGCATTGAGCAAGATGCGTTTCGAACCGGCGCCTTTGCTGCTCGGCTTCATTTTGGGGCCGATGCTGGAGGAAAATCTGCGCCGTGCGATGCTGATCAGCCAGGGCGATCCGACGATCTTTCTGCGCAGCCCGCTTAGCCTGTCGCTGTTGATCTTTGCGGTTGCGGTGCTGGCGCTGGTACTGTCGCCGAGCATCAGCCGCAAACGGGAGGAAGCGTTCACCGAATAGTGAGATTATAACAATCCCATCAGGTCGCTCGGCGACTATCTTGCTGCGGACGATCCGAAGCCGCGTGGCGACGGCCATGAAGGTTGTCCTGTGTGGGGGTATCGATGTATCTGGGGGCGGATACTCATTTGAACCTGCAGGCACATGGAAACATCGCTTTATCTGCCCATCAAAGGCTTTCTTGAAAAGGCGGGTTACACCGTCAAGGGCGAAGTTGGCGGTTGCGACCTTGTCGGTTTGAGCGATGGCGATCCGCCGGTTGTCGTGATTTGCGAGCTGAAACTGAGTTTCAATCTGGAACTCATTTTGCAGGCCGTTGATCGCGCGGCTATCGCCGATGAAGTCTGGATCGCGGCTCGGGTCTCGGCCAGGGGTAAAGGCCGCGAGGCCGACAGGCGTTACCGCGACCTTTGCCGCAGGCTCGGGATCGGCATGCTCGGTATCGCCGATACCGGCGAGGTCAGCATGATCGTTGGTTCGATATCGCCGATGCCGCGAACCAATCCGAAACGGCGGTCGCGGCTCATGCGTGAACACCGGAAACGACGCGGCGATCCAACAGCAGGCGGAAGCACCCGCGCGCCGATCATGACCGCGTATCGCCAGCAGGCGCTTGGCTGCGCTTTGGCGCTGTCGTCAGGGCCGATGCGTGTGCGTCAGGTCAGGTCCAGCATTCCGGATGCAGGGAAGATCCTGCTTGCGAATGTTTATGGCTGGTTTGAGCGGCTCGATCGAGGAGTGTATGGCCTGACGCCGGCCGGATGTGAAGCCTTGCAGCGATGGCCGCAGCAGGACTGCATTTGAGGCCGCGGTTTCACACCACTCCATTCAGATCTTCGGCGTCGGCTTGCGTCCCCGACTCACCTTTTGGGGGTGCTCTTTCCGCATTTGTTCCACCAGGCCGTCAATGCTTCCATGGTAGGACCAAGCCCTCTGGCCTTAAGCGGCCATCGGTTCGATGTCTTCTTCATTCAAATGTTCGACGGTCCACTTCATGATCAGTGGTAGGGGGACCACCGCCACGCCGCTTCTTACTGAAAAGGCGAAGCTGATTTACCAGAGAGGCGCTTGGCTGGCCGGAAAGGCGCAGAATAGCAGCGTTGCTATCATCTTTTTTGTGACAGTTGAGGCAAGCCGGAATATTCGTGCCGAATCTCCGTGGCTTGTTCGGCTCATCTACAACGATTGTGGAATAGCAGGGGCGTCAGTTTGAGTCTTTTCAGAATCCGGACCGGCTGCACAACAGACAAAGCGATGGCGCCTCGCCGGCATAAGTCAACCAGCTACCTTTCGGAATGATTAGATGACGATCACCAGCATCTGAGAGATTGCGAAATTGCGCTCACGGTCAATCAGAACGGGTGGCCCCTTGAAAGCGACCGGCTGCTTTTCCACCCCGAAATCCATAATGCCTTCAACCGCATCGACATCGTGTTCATCCCAGGAACTCCCACAATGGGCCAGAGTTCCGCGAATGAAGAGACCTCGAAACGGAACTGGCCAATAATAAAGGTCGAAGTCGCTTATGTTGTACTCCATTGGTCATGCAAACCACTAACGGGGCTGGTTATTGCTGGTCCCCAAAATGCATTGAGAGCGAACATGGAGCTCAACTGAGCGCTGACCCTTTGTAAGCTGGGGGCCGTGTGATCTCGTTCTCTGCGTCGATTCCGCACCGCTATCGACCGAACTGCTCGGGAATGGTACGCTTAAGACTTACCGGGCCTAAGACACGGCATGTGGATCAATAGGGGCATGATCAACGCTGACAGCCTTCCTCCGGAGTGATGCCTCCGGACGTGTACGGTAGCCCCGCTATATCTCTGCCCATTAGGCGCCGCGGCACGTTCTTGATTTGCGCAACTTTCTGGGGACCCGCATGCTCATTCTTTTCACAATTCTCATAGGATTCGTTGCCGGTCTACGCGCCATGACCGCTCCCGCCGTAGTTGCCTGGAGTGCCTATCTCGGATGGTTCGATATTTCACAAAGCAGTCTCTCCTTCATGGGGTCGATCTGGGCCGTGGCGATTTTTACCGTGCTTGCCATCATCGAACTCATCACCGACCAGCTTCCCAGCACGCCTTCACGCAAAGTGCCCATGCAGTTCGGAGCACGTATCGCGGCGGGCGCTCTCAGCGGTGCGACGATCGCCGCAACTGAGGGCATGGTGGTTGTTGGGCTCCTCGCGGGTGTCGTCGGCGCTGTGATCGGAACATTTGGCGGTGCGGCTGGTCGCGGCTATCTCGCCAACCGGTTCGGCCGTGATCTCCCCGCCGCCCTCATCGAAGATGCGGTCGCCATTGCACTTGCACTGCTCGCCGCGACGGCCGTGTCATGAGGGAGTACGACGCGATCTTCATTGGAGCAGGACAGGCCGGACCGTTCCTCGCCGCCCGCATGGCCGCGATGGGCCGCAAGGTAGTCCTGATCGAACGGAAGTTTCTTGGCGGAACCTGCGTAAATGCCGGATGCATGCCGACAAAGGCCCTGGTCGCCAGTGCCAAGACCGCCGAGGTCGCCCGGCGTGCATCGGAATTCGGCGTCAAGATTGATGGCGAGCCCATCGTGGACATGTCGGCCGTGGCAGCCCGCGCCAGGAAGGTGACCCTAGACGCGAGAAGCGGTCTGGCGGCTTGGTTCGACAGTCTCGAGACGATGGATGTGGTCTATGGCCACGCCAAATTCGTCGCCGCGAAGGCGGTATCCGTGGAAGGGAAGCGCTACACCGCCCCGCAGATTTTCATCAATGTGGGCGCGCGGCCGCATATCCCCGATGTTCCGGGCCTCGCCGACGTGCCTTATCTCACGAGCACGTCGATGATCGCGCTTGAGGAATTGCCGAAGCATCTGGTCATTCTCGGTGGCAGTTATATTGGATTGGAATTCGCCCAGATGTATCGGCGCTTCGGCGCGGAGGTCACTGTCATCGAGCGCGGGCAGCACCTGGCGGCTCGGGAGGACACGGATATCTCGCAAGCCATCGCGGATGTACTGACAAAGGATGGCATCCAGATTCTTCGGGGCCACAATCTGCTATCCATTGCCAGAGACGGCGCAGACGTGGTCGTGCGGACTGATCAGGGCGAAGTTCGTGGCAGCCATGTCCTGGTCGCCGTCGGACGTCAGCCGAATACCGACGATCTCGGGCTCGATCTCGCAGGCGTCGAGACCGATCGGCGCGGCTTCATCACCGTCGATGAGCGTCTGCAGACGACTGCCGACGGTGTCTGGGCACTTGGCGACTGCAATGGGCGAGGGGCCTTCACCCACACATCCTACAATGATTTCGAGATCGCGGCGGCGAACCTCCTCGACGGCGGCGACCGCAAGGTGACCGACCGCATCCTCGGCTATGGCCTCTACATCGATCCACCGCTCGGGCGTGTTGGCATGACAGAGCGCCAGGCGAAAGAGGCCGGCCACCGGATCAAGGTCTCGACCCGTCCCATGAGCCGCGTCGGCCGCGCCGTCGAGAAGGGCGAGACGCTCGGCCTCCTCAAACTCGTGGCCGATGCCGACACCGACCAGGTACTCGGTGCCGCCTTTCTCGGGGTGGGGGGTGACGAGGCGGTCTATGGCGTTCTCGATGCCATGAACATGGAAGCCACGACCGAAAAACTTAGATGGGCCGTACCGATCCATCCGACCGTCGGCGAACTGGTGCCGACGTTGATCGGCGACCTCAGGGAACCTGACGCTTAGCCAGGACCGAACAACATTGAAGCAGTCTGCCAATCTCATTGTTAGGGAAACAGTCCCACCCACTGCAGACCCAGTTCGTGGGGCGGAAATCTTGATTGTGGGTCGTACCTGTTTGGGCGGCAGCCATTTACAATGGGCCCAGAGAATTGGCAGGCTGCTTACTGCCTCTAAAGCAACCGTGACGTTAAACCAAGCTCTTGCTTAGCCTGCCGATCTCGTGCTGAGGGAGTTTGTAATAACAGCGTCGGTGGTTTTGATCCCATCAAGGCGAACGTCCCTGCCACCCGTCTCAACGACAGCGGATCCGAAAACAAAGTAATTTCGCTCGTCTCGATAAGAAGCTGTCGTCGGCCCCGTCCGTGGCAGTTCAAGGCATGGCCGAACGCTGAACCGGCGAACCGCCTTAGCTCGACTGAGCGGCCGCGCTGAGCTTGCGACTTCCCTCAAGCAAATGACGCTGCAAAATTGCACTCGCAGCGTCGATATCCCGATCTCTGCAAGGCTTTAGCAGAGCACGGTGCTCGTCCTGCGATTGCTGGTCATAGTCTAAGCTGGATAGCAACACCCGCACGTAGCATGTTGCCGTTCAGGCATATCCGGCGAAAAGAGGAGAGTAGCTGCCCTTGAACAGCGTAACGTCAGCAGAGTGGCAGGAATTTGTGATCCAGAGGTCGAGGAAGCTTCCTGACCCCGCCGTGGCCGAGGCCCTGTCGAGGTTTCAGCTGGTGTCCGGAGGACCCCAAAACGAAACCGCGGACGCGTGCATTCATCGCGGCGATCTCGCGATTGACGGGGATTTCGTCCCGTCTTCATGGATCACTGTCATCGACGGAAACCTGCATGTCAGCGGCAAAGTCTCAACATGCATCGAAGGGGGCGATGGGCATGTTACCCTCGTTGTCTTTGGCGATCTGAACTGCGGCAGTATCGACAATGACTGGGCCAGCATTATCTTCGTCACTGGAGATGCCGTCGTCAGGGACTGGGTTTTTGCGTCCAGGGAAGACTCGTCGATGGTTGTCGGTGGCGATTTCAGGACGCCGATTTTTATCGGTGCCGATATCTGGGTATCTGTCGGCGGCTCGGTCGAGATGGAATACGGATACGGGTATGCAGTCGCTCTTGCATGGTTCGCTGATGCCTATGGTGCACCCCAGGTCCGGCCGACATATGGTTGGCGCGAGTTGGCCATGAAGCTCGGCTTGGGGCAGGGTCGTATTCGCGAGGAGCAGCTTATGGAATTGCTGGAAGAGCGTTTGCGAACGACAGGAAGCCTGTTGCGCCCGGTGTGAACGCCGGGGCATGATCCTCAACTGGCTGCATCCATCCCGCAACGTTTACTTTCGGACGCGGCGGTCTGATCCCATGGACGATGATGAACCGGAGAAGAAAATGAGGAGCGCAGAGCGAGCAAGTCCGCTTCGGTATCTTGAGATATCGACCATTGGCAGCTTCTGCGCTGCATTTTTGAGTTTCGGGGTGGCCACGGCGATGCCGGCGGACACGACGGCGGAGCGTCTTCTCACTATCTGTGAAGCGCCCACCGTGCAGACCGCGATGACCAAGGGTGACGAACTTGGCTGGCCGCGGCTGACCGATGCGGAAACAGAGGAGTGGCGTCGTAGCTTCGTCGCCCATAATGGCGGCTCGGTGGACGTTGTGGGCTGGCGGCAAGAGAAGGCAGGCGGAGCCGAGTCATTGTCTTTTTGGCTTGCTGCTGGTCCGAACGGACACAAAGCATGCGCATATTCCACGCCAAGGCCTGCCGGTTTCCTGGATGCGTTATCGGAGAGGCTTGGTACACCGGATAATCTGGACAAGAATGACGCGATCGAAAGTACGACAGCCTGGTGGAAACGAGGTGCGGTCGAGTATTCTTTTGTTCAGGTAGGTTCATCCGCCGTCATCAATATCAACTCAAGTCGATGAGATAATGGGAACAGCCGAAGCGTATTTTACGTCGTTACCGAGCAGAAAAATAGACGGAAAAGGTGTCGCGCGTGTCACTTGCCTGACTCAATTGCTGTGGGTTCTGAGGAAAACCAGACGTCCGGATAGATGGCAAT
>NZ_JAVAYA010000044.1:0-13866 GCF_041954855.1 Agrobacterium sp. LR_9 | reverse complement strand
AGGGCAGAGGGGGGTAAGCCCCACGCACCTCAGTCCGCTAACCGACGCACAACCTCCCAACCTACCCAGCCGCACTGATTTCCCGCGAGGCATCAATATCCCGCGACGGCGATAACCCGTAGAAACGGCTATATTCGCGGCTGAACTGCGACGGGCTCTGATAACCGACGCGATGGCCGGCGGTGCCTGCATCCAGCCGCTCCAGCAGCATCAACCGCCGCGCCTCATGCAACCGCAGCTGCTTCTGGTATTGAACCGGCGTCATGGCGGTGATCGTCTTGAAATGATGGTGGAAGGACGAGACGCTCATGCCGATATGATCGGCGAGATCCTCGATACGCAGCTGGCGTGCGAAATTCTCGCGCAGCCAGGCGATGGCGCGGGCGATGCGGTTGCCATGGCTGCCAGCCGCGATGATGTTCATAAGCTGCCCGCCCGCCGGTCCGGTCAGAATGCGATAGAGGATTTCCTGCTCGATCAGCGGCGCCATAGCGGCAATGTCTGCCGGACGGTCGAGCAGGCGCAACAGGCGGATAGCCGCATCGAGAAGTTCCGGCGTGGCGGTATTGACGACGATGCCGCGCTGCGCATTCGCCGGCTCCGCAGGCGGATCGATAGGTACACGCCGCATGAGATCGAGCAGCTTTTCGCTGTCGATAGCAAGCGAAATGCAGAAATGCGGCACCTCCCTGCTCGCCTCCACCACCCGCCATGCAACCGGCAGATCAAGTGACGTCAGGAGATAATCCCCCGCCCCATAATTGATGGTGTCCGTCCCCAGTTGCACGCATTTCGCGCCCTGGATAACCATCGCGAGACAGGGGCGATAGCTGCCGTGGCATGGGGCGCTCGGTGTCGTGCGCCGGCTGATGCCGAGGGAGTCGATTGCCGTCTGCACCTCGCCGTCCTGGGTAGCATGCCGCGCGGCAATGGAGGCGATCTCCTGATAGACATTGAACGGCAAGGACATAGGGGAAATCCCGTAACTGAAGGAAGAGATGCGTCGGATGTCTTTTATCTAGAAAGCCGCGCGGCCCGCGCAAAGAGTGCGCCACCATATTTTTGCAGGATCGTGCAAAAAGCTCGGAGGATCGCTCTAACGCCGCCCCGCGCTTCCATCGCATATTCCGTCGTCCCCAACTCCCGAAAGGATATTCAGATGGCTATTGCTAGAGGTTACGCTGCGACAGATGCGTCGAAGCCGCTTACCCCGTTCACCTTCGAACGCCGCGAGCCGAACGATGACGACGTCGTCATCGATATCAAATATGCCGGTATCTGCCATTCCGACATTCATACCGTCCGCAACGAATGGAAGAACGCCGTCTACCCGATCGTTCCGGGCCATGAGATCGCCGGCGTCGTGAAAGCCGTCGGTTCCAAGGTCACGAAGTTCAAGGTCGGAGACCATGTCGGCGTCGGCTGCTTTGTCGATTCCTGCGTCGGCTGCGCCACCCGCGATCTCGACAATGAACAGTACATGCCGGGTCTCGTGCAGACCTACAACTCCGTCGAACGCGACGGCAAGACCGCCACGCAGGGCGGATATTCCGACCATATCGTCGTGCGGGAAGATTACGTCCTCTCCATTCCGGAAAACCTGCCGCTCGACGCCTCCGCTCCCCTGCTCTGCGCTGGTATCACGCTTTATTCGCCGCTTCAGCACTGGAATGCCGGCCCGGGCAAGAAGGTGGCTATCGTCGGCATGGGCGGTCTTGGCCATATGGGCGTGAAGATCGGTTCAGCCATGGGCGCGGATATCACCGTGCTTTCGCAGACACTCTCCAAGAAGGAAGACGGCCTTAAGCTTGGCGCGAAGGAATATTATGCCACCAGCGACGCCTCGACCTTCGAAAAGCTCGCCGGCACCTTCGACCTGATCCTCTGCACCGTTTCGGCGGAAATCGACTGGAATGCCTATCTCGGCCTGCTGAAGGTCAATGGCACCATGGTGCTTCTCGGTGTGCCTGAACATGCGATCCCCGTGCACGCCTTCTCGGTCATCCCCGGCCGCCGTTCTCTGGCTGGCTCTATGATCGGCTCTATCAAGGAAACCCAGGAGATGCTGGATTTCTGCGGCAAGCACGACATCGTGTCCGAAATCGAAAAGATCGACATCAAGGACGTCAACGAGGCTTATGAGCGCGTGCTGAAGAGCGACGTACGTTACCGCTTCGTCATCGACATGGCGTCGCTCGACGCTTGATGCGTCCGGAAACGGCGAAACAGGGAACGGCGGGAAGCAATGCTTCCCGCCGTTTCTTTGTCGCTTGCCTCACGCCTCGTCCTTCAGCGTCTCTTTCTGGGTAATCAGCCGCGCGCTGTGCTGGCCGCTCAGGTAAATCCACAGCCAGCTCCACGCCACGGCCAGCCGCGAACGCGTTCCGATCAGGAAGTAGATATGGGCAAGCCCCCATATCCACCACGCCAGCACGCCCTTGAGCTTGAACCTGCCGAAATCGATCACCGCCGCGCGTTTGCCGATGGTCGCCAGATTGCCTTGATGGCTGTAGCGGAACGGCGATGGTGACGGCTGGCCGGCCAGCCGCGCCTTGATGACCTTCGCGACATAGGCGCCCTGCTGCTTTGCCGCGGGCGCAATACCCGGCACCGGCTTGCCGTTTTCCTGATTGACGGCGGCCGTATCGCCGATGACGAAGATATTCGGGTCGTCTTCCAGATTGAGATGAGGTCCGACGATGGCCCGTCCTGCCCGGTCGGCGGCGGCGTTGAGCCATTTCGCGGCGGGCGACGCCTGCACGCCGGCAGCCCAGACCACAGTGCGGCAGGGGTAATAGGTCTCGCCCACCGTCACGCCCTCATCGCTGCACGCCGTAACCGGCGTGCCGAGCAGAACCTCGACGCCAAGTTTTTCGAGGGCTTCCTTCGCATAGGCCGAAAGATCCTCCGTGAAGACTGGCAGAACGCGAGGGCCGGCCTCGACGAGCAGCACCCGGGTTTTTCTGGTATCCACATTGCGGAATTCTGCCGGCAGCGCCTTGTGCGCCAACTCGGCAATCATGCCTGCCATTTCCACGCCCGTCGGGCCTGCGCCGATGATGACGAAGGTCAGCAGCGCCCGCCGTTCTTCTTCACTGGTGGCGAGTTCGGCGCGCTCGAAAGCCAGAAGCAGGCGGCGGCGAATTGTCGTTGCATCTTCGAGCGTCTTGAGACCGGGGGCGGAACGTTCCCACTCGTCGCGGCCGAAATAGGCGTGGCGGGCGCCAGTGGCCAGCACCAGCGTATCGAAGCCGATGACATGACCCGAACTTAGATGCACGGTCCGCGCCGCCCGGTCTATGCCATTCACCTCCGCAAGCAGGGTCGTGACCTCCTTGCGGTCGCGGTAGAGATGGCGGATCGGCCAGGCGATTTCGGATGTCGCGAGAGCCGTCGTCGCAACCTGATAAAGCAATGGCTGGAACAGGTGGTGATTGCGACGATCGATCAATGTGATGCGGACAGGGGCCCCCTCCAGCCCATGTACCAGTTGCAAACCGCCGAAGCCTCCACCCACGACGACAACATGATGTTCTTGCATATGTCTTCTGCCTTCAAAAGCTCGCGCACGGAGCATGCGCAGCCAAAGCATAGGCGAAAAAATTGACTTTGGTTATGAAATAGCCTGACCGCAGGCGTGACAAAAACGCCGGACTGTTTCAGCCATGCCATATTCCAGCGCATCCGCCGTCAGCCCGTGGCCGATGGAAACCTCGGCCAGATAAGGGATACGTTTCATCAGCTTGGGCAGGTTTGCGACAGTGAGGTCATGGCCGGCATTGACGGCAAGCCCGAGCGCTCTGGCATGATCCGCCGTCTGCCCGAGCTTTTCGAGAAGCGCATCGCCCTTTTGCGGATCGTCAAAACAGCCGCCATAAGGTCCGGTGTAAAGTTCGATACGCGCCGCACCCGTCTCGGCGGCCAGTTCCACCGGCTCGCGTTCGCCATCGCCATCGGCAAAAAGCGAGACGCGCATGCCGCCGGCCTTCAGGCGCCCCACCACGTCTTTCAGGAAAACGCCGTGTTTGCGGAAATCCCAGCCGTGGTCGGAGGTTGCCTGCGAGGGATCGTCGGGCACCAGCGTCACCTGCTCCGGTTGGGTCTTCTCGCAAAGAACGAGGAAATCCTCCGTCGGATAGCCTTCGATGTTGAATTCCGTGTCAGGGAAACTGTCGTCGATCAGGGCGCGCAGCACCGGCAGATCGGAAAAGCGGATATGGCGCTGATCCGGCCGCGGGTGTACAGTCAGCCCGCTTGCCCCCGCCGCCAGTGCAATATGCCCGAAATGCGCGACATCCGGCCATGGAAGATCGCGGCGGTTGCGTAACATGGCAATTGCGTTCAGATTGACAGAAAGTTTTGCGGGCATGGCATCGGGGCTCCGGTTCGGAATTGACATCCTGTTTCACGCAGGTTGAGGCCAATCGCAAGAAGGCCGGCGAATTTTTTATTATTGCGGGAACGAAAACAGGCAATACACGTTACGGTTCTGATGTAGCGTTTGGTATGAGGTCTTGATCGGAAAACATTTCCGTCTTGGGGGAACAAGCAACGGACACCTTTAAAAAGGCAGGCACACTGTCAAAGAGCGCGAAGGGGGAGACAATGCAGGATGGCCGTATGCCGTTCGAAAGTCACGGCGACGAGGACAAACCCAATCTAAGGATCAGCAGCTTTCTACCCGATATAAGCCTGCCCTCCTCCCTGCCCGCGGAACCCGTGCCCATCGCCGACATGGCCAATATCTTCGGGGTGACCCACCGGACGCTGCATTTTTACGAAGAAAAGGCGCTGCTGACCTCGAAGCGCATCGGCCAGATGCGGGTCTATACCCACCGCAACGTCCAGCGCATGGCCGTCATCAACGTCTGCCGCGAAGTGGGCATTTCCGTCGCCGCCATTACCGAGATCATGGAAAAATTCGTCCGTTCGCTCTCGCAGAGCGAGGCGGACGATATATTCCACGCCGCGCTGCGGCAGCGGAAGCGGGAATTGACAGCCGAGCTTTCCACCCTTCAGCGCCAGGCCCAGCAGATCGAGGAACTGCTGGTCGCCGACACGGATGCGGACGGCACGGATGGCGCGGAACGGCCCCCCGCAAAGGACATCGCCCTAACCGACACAGAACGAAAATGTCTGGAACTGATGGCGGAGGGTTACGCCCCGGTGAGGCTCGCCCGCGCCCTTGGTCTTTCCGGCAGCGATCTCAATGTTCTCGAGGCGAAGATCATCGGCAAGTTCAATGCCAGCAACCGCTTTCAGGCGGTCGCCAAGGCGGTTCTGCTCGGCGTCATCCGTGCATAGTCACGATCAACGAACGATGGTCAGTGTCTCCGCCGCACGGGTAATGGCGGTGTAAAGCCACCTCTCGCGCGAGTCCCGGAAAGCATAGCTCTCGTCGAAGAGAACCACATTGTTCCACTGCGAACCCTGCGCCTTGTGCACGGTAAGCGCATAGCCGAAATCGAATTCGTCATAACGCTTGCGCGTGGACCACGGAATTTCCGTCTCCACATCCTCGAAGGCCGCCTTCAACAATTTGATTTTCGCAGCACCACGATCCATATCGTCGTCTTCGGGCCGGATCATCAGGTTGATGCCGGGCTTCACCGTCTCGCGCGATGAACTCATCACCTGCCAGAGCGAGCCGTTGAGCAGCCCCTTGGCCGGGTCGTTCCGGAGGCAAACCAGCTTGTCGCCGGATTGCGGGTAATCGGCGGTAAAACCCTTCAGCTCGCGAAGCCGCTGATTGTAACGGCGGCGGGTGCGGTTGGTACCGACCAGCACCTGATCGGCATCGAGAACCAGCGACTGCGTCACCTCGGATTTGGAAATCACCTGCGCGGTCCCGTAATCGCCGCGCATGATCTCCCGGCCCTCCCGCACATCCATGGCAAGATGGATGATGGGATTGTCCTTGGCCTGGCGATGGATTTCCGACAGCAGATAATCCGGCTCCTGCTCGGTAAAGAAGCCGCCGCCCGAAACCGGCGGCAACTGCCCCGGATCGCCGAGCACAAGAATGGGCGTGCCGAAGCTCATCAGGTCCTTCCCGAGTTGCTCATCCACCATCGAACATTCATCGATGATGATGAGCGCCGCCTTGGCGAGCGGGCTCTGGCGGTTAATGGAGAACATCGGCGCAATCGAAGTTTTGCCGGTTTCCTCGTCTTCCACCGTTTCTTCGCCGCGCGGGCGATAGATCAGCGAATGGATGGTGCGGGCATTGGTCGCCCCGCGCGAGCGCAGCACCTGCGCCGCCTTGCCGGTGAAGGCCGCAAACAGCACCTCGCCATCGACATTTTCCGCGAAATGCTTGGCAAGCGTCGTCTTGCCGGTTCCGGCATAACCGAACAGCCGGAAAACCGGCGTCCGGCCTTCCTTCAGCCAGCGGGAAACAGCCTTCAGCGCTTCGTCCTGTTGCGGTGAAAATAACATGCGCCCTCATCGCAGGATTCGAGCGTGGTGCGCAACAGAAAAAGAACGAAAGATGAATCGCCGTGTGAGAATGCGGCAATAAAACACGGCTGGTTTTTAAGCCGTGGTCGCTATCATCCCTCGTATGAAGATATTGATTCTCGGCGCAACAGGTTTCATCGGTTCGGAGGTTCTCAAAAGCCTGCACCTCCGCGGGCATGCCGTGACGGGGCTGGCGCGTTCAGTCACCCGCGCCCGCGACAAATGGCCTTTCGCCAACTGGATCTCAGCCGATCTTTCCAGGATGACGCACGCGACAGACTGGTCATCGCTCGTCCATGACCATGACGCCATTGTCAATTGCGCGGGCGCGCTGCAGGACGGCCTGTCGGATGACCTTGCCGCGACGCAGGAAAAGGCGATGCTGGCGCTTTATGAAGCAGCGGCGCAGGCGGGCGGCAGACGGATAATCCAGATATCGGCCCGCACGGCGGGGGCCGCATCCCGCCTGCCCTTCCTCGCCACCAAACGCCGCGCCGATGAGGCGCTCGCCGCAAGCGGTCTGCCTCACGTCATTCTGCGCCCCGCGCTGGTGGTTGGGCGAAACGCGCACGGCGGCACGGCACTTGTGCGTGCGCTTGCAGGCTTTCCCTTCGTGGTGCCCCTCGTCAATGGACAGATCGCCGTCCGAACGGTCGCGGTGGAGGATGTGGCAACCGTGGTATGCGCGGCGATCGACGGCGAAATCCCGGCGGGCAGCGATCTCGAACTCGCCGCGAAGGAAACGCTGACATTGCAGGACGTGGTCGCCAGACACCGGCAATGGCTGGGCCTGCCCGTGCTCCGGTCATAAATCTTCCCGCCGCCTTCATGCGCCCCGTCGGCCTTGTTGCGGATGCCACAGGCAAACTCGGCTGGCGGTCGCCGCTGCGTTCGACCGCCATGACGGTCATGTCGGAAGGCATCGTGACGGAGAATGAAGGAGGACCGGTGATGGCCTCACTCAAGACCCTGGAACAGACGCTGGCCGCCCACCCTTCCGGTGTGCAGGACCTGTGGTTTGCCAGATTATATCTGCTGAAACCCCTGATCGTTCTCTGCCTGTCTTTATTCTGGCTGCTGTCCGGCCTCATACCGCTGCTGAATATCACTGGAGCAGCGGCGCATTTCCTCCCCTTTATGCCGCAGACGTCGGCCATCGCCCTCACACTCGCCACCTGCCTCATCGATATAGGCCTCGGCATCGCCGTTCTGTTGCGGCCGCTCGCCAGAAAGGCGCTTGTCGGCATGCTGCTGGTGAGCGCCGCTTATCTGGCCGGCGGCAGCCTGCTCGAACCGACCCTTTGGCTCGATCCACTCGGTCCTCTGGTCAAGGTTCTGCCTTCCATCGCCCTGACGCTCGTTGCCCTCGCCACCTTGGATGAACGCTGATGACACTTGAGGAACTGCTGCGGCTTGCCCATGTCATTGGCGCGACGGTGCTGTTCGGCACTGGCGCCGGCATTGCCTTTTTCATGGTGATGGCACGGCGGACGGCCAGCCCGGCGCTGATCGCCCATGTCTCAGGCACCGTCGTCATCGCCGACACGGTCTTTACCGCCACCGCCGCGATCATCCAGCCTGTCACCGGATATTTTCTCGCGCGCATCATCGGCTGGCCGCTGACCGAAGGCTGGATCGCGCTTTCGCTCGCCCTTTATGTCTTCACCGGCATTTTCTGGCTGCCGGTGGTGTGGATACAGATCAGGCTGCGCGATATCGCCCGCGACTGCGCTGCCACCGGACAGGCCCTGCCCGCGCAATGGTTCCGGCTTTACCGCATCTGGTTCGCCTGCGGTTTTCCCGCCTTTTTCGCAGTTCTCGGCATCATCTGGCTCATGCTCAACAAGCCGGATATTCCCCTGTTCGGCTGAAGCGGCTCAATTGACCGCCTGTCGCTCGACAAGCTGCGCCAGCTGCTCCGCAACCGTATTCCATCCGTCGAAGAAGCCCATCTCCGCGTGCCTGTCGCGATCCTCTGGGTTGTTGTGCATGGCATAGGCCACATATTCCATGCCGTCGGGGTGATCGCGAAATGTCATCACGGCGGTGAGGAACGGCTGGGCGGAGGGGCGAAAACCCGCCGTCAGCGCATCGGTGAAAACCAGACGCTGCTCATGATCCACCGCCAGAAAACATCCTTTGACATGCGGACCGAAAGCCGTGCCGTCCTCGCTATAGCGCGTTTCGAAGGCGCCGCCGGGATGAAGCTCCATGCGGTCGACCCGGCATTGGCCGGGATGCGGCACCCACCATTGTTCGAGGCTGGCCTTGTCCGTCCAGGCATTCCAGACGAGCCGGCGCGGCGCCCTGATGATGCGGGAAATCTTCAGGTCGAAATCGGGATTGAAAGTCTCGGTCATTGGTCATTCTCCCCTTTGCTGGACATCCTGTCCTGTTGCGCCATGACGAATTGTTCGAGCCTGTCGGTGCGACCTTCCCAGATGGCGCGTTGTTGCGACAACCAGCCATCGAGCATGGAGAACCTCTGTTTCTCCAGCGAGCAGAACCGGATACGCCCCTGCTTGCGCGTCACGATCAGTCCCGCCTCTTCCAGCTGGCGGATATGTTTCATGAAGGATGGCAGGGCCATGTCGAAGGGCTCGGCAAGCGTTCCGATGCTCGCCTCCCCGCCGCCCAGCCGCAGGATCACCGCCCGGCGGGTCGGATCGGCAAGAGACTGGAAGATATCGTTGAGCGCGTCTGAATAGTTTTCCATAAGGCTAACTATCACATCGAAATAGTTAGCTCAATGGATAAGTTTAAAAATCGCAAAAATTCGTTGCCGCAGGGAATAATCCCTCGGGTTGCGGTGTCTCTTGATGTGCTGGCGGCAGAGGCCGCCCGAACCAAGGAGGATATGTCCATGAAGATCCGCTTTATCGTTCCCGCCCTCGTTCTGGCTTTTGCCGGAACGGCCTATGCCGCCCCTATGGTCGAAACCGTCAAGACCGCCAAGGGCGATGTGCTGGCGGGCGAAAAAGGCATGACGCTCTACACTTTCAAGAACGACAAGAAGGGCGTATCCAATTGTTATGACAAATGCGCGGTGAACTGGCAGCCGTTTTTTGCAGCCGCCAGCGACAAGGCCGAGGGCGCCTATTCCCTCGTGAAGCGCAAGGACGGCAAGATGCAATGGGCGAAGGATGGCATGCCGCTTTATTATTGGGTCAAGGACACGAAAAAAGGCGACGCCACCGGCGACGGTATGAACGGTGTATGGGATGCCGCAAAACCCTGATGGCATGACGGATGAAAAGCGGGGGAACCATTCCCCCGCAGCCGGCAGCTTCGAAACGGAGATGCTGGCGCTGATGCCCATGCTGCGCCGTTATTCCCGCAGCCTTTCCCGTTCAGATGCCGATGGCGAGGACCTCTTGCAGGACTGCGTGGAAAAGGCGCTGGCCAATAAAAGGCAATGGCGCGGAACGGGTTTGAAATCATGGGCTTACACGATAATGACGAATCTTTATCGTAACCGCCACCGCGCCGAGAAACGCCACCCGTCCGAGAGCCTGGACGGCCATGAGAGTATCGCCGGCGCGGAGACGCTCTCCGACACGCTGGAGAACGACCGGCTGCACGGCGCACTCGCCCTTCTTTCGCCGGACATGCGCGCCGTGCTGATGCTGGTGACGGTGGAAGGCTACAGCTATCAGGAAGCGGCCGAGACATTGGCGATCCCGCTCGGCACCGTCATGTCCAGACTGTCCCGCGCCCGCGAAACCCTTCGCCAGCATCTGGCGGCGGATAATATCATTCCCCTGCGGAGACCAAGATGAAACGGCTAGAGGCCATAACCGAAGACGATCTGCACGCCTATGTCGACGGACTTCTTTCCGACGATGACCGCGCGGCTGTCGAGGCCTGGCTGGCGGAAAGGCCGGAAGAGCAGGCCCGTGTGGAGGAGTGGAGAAAACAGGCCGATATTCTGCGCAATGCCTTCGCCTCCTATGCCGCCGCGCATCCGCATGACGCATCGATGCTCACCCCGCAAAAGAGGGACCGCGCATGGCGGGCAAAACCGGTTCTCCTGCAAACAGCGGCCGCCCTTTTGATATTCGTCGCGGGTGCTGCGGCGGGCAGGCTTCTGCCGCCGTCTTTTTCCACGCCGCAGGACGTGACCCTGGCGTCGCTGACCACGGATATTCCGGCGCAGGCGAAATCCGCCTATCTCATCTATGCTAGCGAGGTGCGCCATCCCGTCGAAGTCGGCGCGGGAGAACAGCAGCATCTCGCCACATGGCTCGGCAAGCGGCTCGGTTACCCCTTCACCATCCCCGATCTCTCAAAGATCGGATACGACCTCGTCGGCGGGCGTCTTATCCCCGTCAGCGGTAAACCGGGCGCGATGCTGATGTATCAGGACAAGACAGGCCGTCGGGTGACGGTGCTGATCGGCCACAACGAGGAAAACCGCACCACCAGCTTCCGCATGGCCAGCGCCGACGGCATCGAGACCTTCTACTGGATTGACAATGAACTGGGTTACGCCGTGTCCGCCGAGCTGACGCGCGACGAGGTGCAGGCAATCGCCGAGGAATGCTACCGGCAGTTCCCGACGTGAAGACCGTTATTTCAGCATCGGCCAGAGGCTGATGACGAGAAGCACGGCCATGGTGATATTAAACCATTTGAGCCGGACCGGCACAGCCAGCCATTCCCGCAGGGCAGAGCCGAAACCCGCCCAGGTGGAAACGCTGGGAAGATTGACCGCGGCGAAGGCCACGCCAACGACAAGCACGGTGAGGAAATATTGCCGCTCATCGGTATAGGTCGCCATCGCCGTCACCGCCATCACCCACGCCTTGGGATTGACCCACTGAAAGGCGGCCGCGGCAAGGAAACTCATCGGCTCCCACGCGGCCGAACCCTCACTCAGGCTGCGGGAGGTGCCGATCTTCCACGCAATCCAGACGAGATAGAGCCCGCCTGCGAATTTCAGCCCGGTGTAAAGCACGGGCACCGAATGCAGCAACGCGCCGAGACCGAAGCCGACCCCGATCAGCAGCGACAGGAACCCCGCCCCGATGCCCAGCATATGCGGGATGGTGCGGCGGAAACCGAAATTCACGCCGGAGGCAAAAAGCATCATATTGTTCGGGCCGGGCGTGATGGATGTGGTGAAGGCAAACAGCACCAGCGCGACAAGAGTTTCGACAGTCATGATTTCTCCTTGAGCCGAAATCCTATCCGCCGGGCCAACATCAGGCCACCCCGCCGGATCGATGGCCGAGGTCAATTTTTTTGATGGATCGATCCTCTCCATCCCGGCTTTGAGAAGTCGGAACAACGTTCTATTGTCCGATTACCAACCGCTGGAGCGAAACCATGTATGACGATATTCCTTCCGTCACCCTGCCCTCCGGAAAAGAGGTTCCGGCCCTCGGCCTCGGCACCTGGAACATGGGGGAGACGAGATCATCCGCGCCACAGGAGGTCGAAAGCATCCGCAAGGCGATCGATCTCGGCATGACGCTGATCGACACGGCGGAAATGTATGCGGATGGCAGATCGGAAGAGGTGGTCGGCGCGGCCATCGCCGGCCGTCGACAGGACGTGTTTCTGGTCAGCAAGGTCTACCCCTGGAACGCCAGCGAAAGAGGCACGGCTGAGGCCTGCGAGCGCAGCCTTGCAAGGCTCGGCACCGACCATATCGACCTCTATCTGCTGCACTGGCGCGGTGAGCACCCGCTTGCAGAAACCGTGGCGGCTTTCGAAAGGCTGAAGAGCGACGGCAAGATCGGCGACTGGGGGGTCTCCAATTTCGACACCGACGAAATGGAGGAGCTTTTCGCGGTTCCAGGCGGCAAGAACTGCGCGGCCAATCAGGTGCTCTACAATCTGTCCCGGCGTGGGCCGGAGTTTTCGCTGCTGCCCTGGTGCCAGGAGCGCGGCGTGCCGCTGATGGCCTATTCCCCCATCGAGCAGGGCCGCATCTTGAAGAACCACGAACTCATCCGCATCGCCAAGGCCTATCAGGCGACACCGGCGCAACTGGCGCTCGCCTTTCTTCTGGAGAGGGACGGCGTCATCGCCATCCCGAAATCCGCCAGCGTTTCCCGTGTCGAGGAAAATCGCGGCGCGACCGATCTTGAAATAACCGAGGAAGACTGGGCGGCGCTGGATGCCGTCTTCCCGCCGCCAACGCGCAAGACATCACTGGAAATGCTTTGATATAACAGTGCTTTAAGACGCTGTCCGGAATCTCTCTAACAGGCAGTTGAATCGGAATGTGAGCAAAGCAATTGTGCCAGCGCCGCGGCAGGTGGCACTTGAAAAACGGCGCGGAAAACCGCGCCGTTGTGTCCAGAAAAGCACCGCTCCGTTACGGTATGCGCCGCTCATATTCTTCTTTCAGTCCCAGCCATGTATCCCAGAACGGCCCCGGCTCCTTCTCCTGAAGACGGGCGGCGAGAATGTCGAGATGCACATGCCAGCCAGCGCTGACGTCAAGCCTCGTCCTCCTGTCGGCCAGCCGGCGATGAACCAGCGTCAGCAGCACATCCTTGCCAAGAGCCTGAAGCTCGATAGAGACCTCGCCACCTTCGCCCCAACTGAAGACCAGACGGTGCGGTGGGACCACGGTAATGATGCGGGAAGCCATACGGTCTTCTTGGGAAAAGCCCTCCGGGCGCCGGCCCGGCGGATCGGAAAGCTCATCGTTGCGCCAGACGAGTTCGAACGGCGCATCGGGCGCAAGCCGCATTTCGCCGGAAGCCAGCCAGCGACGGCGAAGCTCGCTTTGTGTGAGATAGGCCCATACCCGCTCGATCGGCCCCGGCAGCAGCCGTTCGATCTTAAGGGTCGTCGGTTCGACAAGACGGCCATAGGCGTCAGGCATTGCAATATCAGCCATTGTCATTTCCTCCATCTGCAGGGATTTTTCCCTGATCATCCTCCCTGAGCATCTGCTCAAGAATATCGAGGCGGCTGCCCCAGAACTGTCGGTAGAAATCGAGCCATTCATGCGCCTCTGCCAACGGTTCCGGTGCAAGGCGGCAGACATGAATGCGCCCCCTCACCTCCCGGCGGATAAGCCCCGCATTTTCCAGCGCCTTGATATGTTTAGAGGCGGCGGCGAGCGATATGTCGAACGGCCGGGCCAACTGGCTCACCGTTCGCTCACCAAGGGAAAGATCGCGCAGCATCGTGCGCCGCGTGGCGTCGCCGAGGGCATGAAAGACAGCGTCGAGATGTGAAGCGGATAATTCAACCATGTTGTTGAATATAGACTGTCGACCCGGAAAGTCAACCATATGGTTGAATATCGATTCAAGCGACGGCTAAAAAAAAAACCGCGGCAAAGCCGCGGTCGAGGATGATGACAAAGCAGAACCCCTAATCGACGTCATCCTCGGGACAGGCCCACTACTGTCCGGTTTAAATTTGTGGCCATTGGAAGGCCAT
>NZ_JAVAYA010000043.1:0-15821 GCF_041954855.1 Agrobacterium sp. LR_9 | reverse complement strand
GACCGTTGACGTCGAGCTGATCGTTCCGATCGCGATGGAAGAAAAGCTGCGCTTCGCTATCCGCGAAGGCGGCCGTACCGTCGGCGCCGGCATCGTGGCTTCGATCGTCGAGTAATTTCGACCTTTGAAATTCTGACTGGCGGCGGTGTGAACAACACCGCCGCCGGACTTTTGGTAAAAAGCCTGGCGGCGTTGCATTTTTAGTGCTTGAAAAATTCGGTGAAAGCGCGTAAACGCGCACTCACACTCACCGCTGGATTCGCAAGCGATTGCGAAACGCGGTGTTTTAGCAATACAGACAATTGAAATGATTGGGATGCGACAGCGCATTTCTCTCGATTTTTGAAAATCTGCGGCGCCACGATCAATAGAAGTTCATGTGTTTCCGCGTGCGGAAACGAATAACAAAGAACAAGGACAAGACGAATGAACGGCCAGAATATCCGTATCCGCCTCAAGGCGTTCGATCACCGGATCCTCGATGCCTCTACCCGTGAAATCGTGTCGACCGCAAAGCGCACCGGCGCCAGCGTTCGCGGCCCGGTTCCGCTCCCCACCCGCATCGAAAAGTTTACCGTCAACCGCTCTCCTCACGTTGATAAGAAGAGCCGTGAACAGTTCGAAATGCGGACGCACAAGCGTCTTCTCGATATCGTTGACCCCACCCCGCAGACTGTCGATGCTCTGATGAAGCTCGACCTCGCTGCTGGCGTTGACGTGGAAATCAAGCTCTAAGACCCGGCCCGATCCATTCAAGGTGAGGGCTGAAGTAACAAGGCCGGACTTCACCTTTGGGTGAAGGCCAATAACAAGGAAGGTACGTGGAGTAATCCAACGACTTCCAAACCGGAGACCGGAAACATCGTGAGATGTCGAAGGGCACTCCTTAACAAAGGCCAGAGAGGGTTTTCCCTTCAAGGCTCGCAAGAGGATGAACCAATGCGTTCAGGTGTGATTGCACAGAAAGTGGGTATGACACGCGTCTATAACGACGCAGGTGAACATATCCCCGTAACAGTATTGCGACTGGATAACGTACAAGTCGTTGCCCAGCGCACGGAAGACAAGAATGGCTATACCGCAGTTCAGCTCGGTGCCGGCCAGTCCAAGGTCAAGAACACGACGAAGGCGCTTCGCGGTCATTTTGCCGCTGCCAATGTCGAACCGAAAGCCAAGCTCGTCGAGTTCCGGGTTTCCCCCGAGAACCTGATCGACATCGGTGCAACACTGACCGCAAATCATTTTCAGTCCGGCCAGCTGGTCGACGTCACTGGAACCACGATCGGTAAAGGTTTTGCCGGTGCTATGAAGCGTCACAACTTCGGTGGTGGCCGCGCTTCGCACGGTAACTCCGTATCGCACCGTGCACACGGTTCGACCGGTAACAACCAGGATCCGGGCCGCGTCTGGAAGGGCAAGCGCATGGCTGGTCATATGGGCCAGACGCGCGTTACGACCCAGAACCTCGAAGTCGTTTCGACCGATGAAGACCGTGGCCTCATCCTCGTGAAGGGTGCAGTTCCCGGCTCGAAGGGTTCCTGGATCATCGTCCGCGACGCCGTCAAGTCGGCTGCGAAGTAAGGGAGCCTTATCATGGAATTGAACGTCAAGACCCTCGAGGGAAAAGACGCCGGCAAGGTTTCTCTGTCGGATGAGATCTTCGGCCTCGACCCCCGCCAGGACATCCTGGCCCGCATGGTTCGCTGGCAGCTTGCAAAGAAGCAGCAGGGAACCCACAAGTCCAAGAACCGGTCGGAAGTTTCCCGCACCGGCGCGAAGATGTACAAGCAGAAGGGTACGGGCCGCGCTCGTCACCATTCGGCTCGCGCACCGCAGTTCCGCGGCGGCGGCAAGGCCCACGGCCCGGTCGTTCGCAGCCATGCACACGATCTTCCCAAGAAGGTTCGCGCGCTCGCTCTGCGTCACGCCCTGTCTGCAAAGCTGAAGGCTGAAGAACTGATCATCGTCGATCAGCTCGTCGCGTCCGAAGCAAAGACCAAGGCTCTGCTGGGCAGCTTCGCTTCGCTTGGCCTGACCAACGCTCTCGTTATCGGCGGCGCCGAACTTGATGGCAACTTCAAGCTCGCTGCTCAGAACATCCCGAACGTGGACGTTCTGCCGGTTCAGGGCATCAATGTTTACGACATCCTGCGCCGTGGCAAGCTGGTGCTTTCCAAGGCTGCTGTAGAGGCTCTGGAGGAGCGGTTCAAATGACGGATCTTCGCCACTACGATGTGATCGTATCTCCTTCGATCACGGAAAAGTCGACGCTGGTATCCGAACAGAACCAGGTCGTATTCAACGTCGCCAAGAATGCTTCCAAGCCTGAGATCAAGGCTGCCGTGGAAGCTCTCTTCGGCGTCAAAGTCACGGCTGTGAACACGCTTATCCGCAAGGGTAAGACCCGTCGTTTCCGTGGATTCGCCGGTAAGCTGAAGGACGTCAAGAAAGCCGTCGTCACGCTCGCCGAAGGTCAATCCATCGACGTGTCCACCGGACTCTAAAGGTTAGGCCCAAGCGGGCAAAGACCCAAAAGGGAACAAGAAAATGGCATTGAAAAGTTTCAATCCGACCACGCCGAGCCAGCGCCAGCTGGTTATCGTGGACCGCGCTTCGCTCTACAAGGGCAAGCCGGTAAAGGCTCTCACCCAGGGCCTCAGCTCCAAGGGTGGCCGTAACAACCAGGGCCGGATCACCGTCCGTTTCCAGGGTGGCGGTCACAAGCGGACCTACCGTCTGGTTGACTTCAAGCGTCGCAAGTTCGACGTAGAAGGCACCGTTGAGCGTCTGGAATACGACCCCAACCGCACCGCGTTCATCGCGCTGGTTACGTATACCGACGGCGAACAGGCTTACATTCTCGCGCCACAGCGTCTCGCTGCCGGTGACAAGGTGATCGCCTCCGACAAGGCAGTGGACGTGAAGCCCGGCAACACCATGCCGCTTCAGTACATTCCGGTCGGTTCGATCATCCACAACGTCGAGATGAAGCCGGGCAAGGGCGGTCAGATCGCTCGCTCCGCCGGTACGTATGTCCAGCTCGTCGGCCGCGATGCCGGCATGGCCATCCTGCGTCTCAACTCGGGCGAACAGCGTCTGGTGCACGGCTCGTGCCTTGCATCGATCGGTGCTGTTTCGAACTCGGACCACGCCAACATCAACGACGGCAAGGCCGGTCGTTCCCGTTGGCGCGGCAAGCGTCCGCACGTTCGCGGCGTCGTCATGAACCCGGTCGACCACCCGCACGGTGGTGGTGAAGGTCGCACGTCGGGTGGTCGCCACCCGGTTACTCCGTGGGGCAAGCCCACGAAGGGCAAGCGCACCCGTTCGAACAAGTCGACCGACAAGTTCATCATGCGCTCGCGCCATCAGCGTAAGAAGTAAGAGAGGTAGTCACTAATGGCTCGTTCAGTATGGAAAGGTCCGTTTGTTGACGGCTATCTTCTCACCAAGGCTGAGAAGGTGCGCGAGAGCGGACGTAACGAAGTAATCAAGATCTGGAGCCGTCGCTCCACGATCCTGCCGCAGTTCGTTGGTCTGACCTTCGGCGTCTACAACGGCAGCAAGCATGTGCCCGTCTCCGTCAACGAAGACATGGTCGGACACAAGTTCGGTGAATTCTCTCCGACCCGTACCTATTACGGTCACGGCGCGGACAAGAAGGCAAAGAGGAAGTAATCATGGCGAAGGCTAAGACCGAACGCCGGCTGAAGGACAACGAGGCTCAGGCCGTTGCCCGTACGCTCCGCGTCAGCCCCCAGAAACTGAACCTGGTTGCCGCTCTTATCCGTGGCAAGAAGGTTGATCGCGCTCTCGCCGAGCTCGAATTCTCCCGCAAGCGCATTGCAGGCACCGTCAAGAAGACGCTGGAATCTGCGATTGCCAATGCGGAAAACAACCACGACCTCGACGTCGACGCTCTCGTTGTCGCCGAGGCCTATGTTGGCAAGTCCATCACCATGAAGCGTTTCCACGCTCGTGGCCGTGGTCGTGCTTCCCGCATCGAAAAGCCGTTCGCTCACCTCACGATCGTTGTTCGTGAAGTCGAGGAAAAAGGGGAGGCCGCATAATGGGTCAGAAAATCAATCCGATCGGCTTCCGCCTCGGCATCAACCGTACCTGGGATAGCCGCTGGTACGCTGACACCGCAGAATACGGCAAGCTGCTGCATGAAGACCTGAAGATCCGGGCTTACCTGATCAAGGAACTCAAGCAGGCCGGTATCGCAAAGGTCGTCATCGAGCGTCCGCACAAGAAGTGCCGCGTTACGATCCACTCGGCTCGTCCGGGTCTGATCATCGGCAAGAAGGGTGCAGACATCGAGAAGCTTCGCAAGAAGCTTTCCGAGATGACCAACTCCGAAACGCACCTCAACATCGTTGAAGTGCGCAAGCCGGAAATCGACGCGACGCTGGTTGCCCAGTCGATCGCTCAGCAGCTCGAGCGCCGCGTGGCTTTCCGCCGTGCGATGAAGCGTGCTGTTCAGTCCGCAATGCGTCTTGGCGCCGAAGGCATCAAGATCACCTGCGGCGGCCGTCTCGGCGGTGCAGAAATCGCTCGTACCGAATGGTACCGCGAAGGTCGCGTTCCGTTGCACACGCTGCGTGCGGACATCGACTACGGCACGGCTGAAGCTGAAACCGCATTCGGCATTTGCGGCATCAAGGTCTGGATCTTCAAGGGCGAAATCCTTGAGCACGATCCGATGGCTTCTGAGCGTCGCGGTCTCGAAGGCGACGCACAGGGCCCTGCAAGCCGTGAGCGTGGCGATCGTCCCGATCGTCGTCGCGAAAACGCTTGATTGACGCTGGCGAAAGATAAGCTCGGAGAAGTAAGAAAATGTTGCAGCCAAAGCGTACTAAGTACCGTAAGCAGTTCAAGGGACGCATCAAGGGCGTCGCCAAGGGCGGCTTTGACCTGGCATTCGGTGAATTCGGCTTGAAGTCGCAGGAACCGAACCGCGTGAATGCACGCGAGATCGAAGCGGCCCGCCGCGCGATCACGCGTTACATGAAGCGCGCAGGTCGCGTGTGGATCCGCGTATTCCCCGACGTTCCGGTCACGGCAAAGCCGACCGAAGTTCGTATGGGTAAGGGCAAGGGTTCGGTCGATTACTGGGCATGCAAAGTCAAGCCCGGTCGTATGATGTTCGAGATCGACGGTGTGTCCGAGGAGATCGCCCGTGAGGCGCTTCGTCTCGGCGCTGCCAAGCTCTCGGTCAAGACGCGCTTCGTACAGCGCATCGCAGAGTAAGGAGCAAGGCACATGAAAGCCGATGAAGTTCGCGGCCTCAGCGCCGACCAGCTCAAGGACAAGCTCGCCGATCTGAAGAAGGAGCAGTTCAACCTGCGCTTCCAGAAGGCAACTGGTCAGCTGGAGAAGTCCTCGCGCATCAACGAAGTCCGCAAGGATATCGCCCGCGTTAAAACCATTGCCCGCCAGAAGGCGGCAGAAGCCAAGGCCTAAGGAAGAATAATATGCCGAAACGCATTCTGCAGGGCGTCGTAGTGTCCGACAAGAACGAGAAGACTGTCGTAGTCCGGGTTGAGCGCCGATTCGCTCACCCGCTGCTTCAGAAGACCGTTCGTCGTTCGAAGAAGTACAAGGCACACGACGAAAACAATCAGTATAAGGTCGGCGATGTCGTTTCCATCGAGGAATGCGCACCGATCTCCAAGGACAAGCGCTGGACGGTCGTTTCCGCCCAGGCTTAATTTCATCAGAATCGCGCCAGGTGTCTTGCACTTGGCGCGAATTCCTGTATGAAGCACCGCAAGGACGCTCGTGAATCGAGCGTCTTTTGCTTTGATGCGCACGGAAGGTCCTTCGGGAAACCACCCTGTCACGACATTTCCGCGCAAAAAAAGAGATATTCATAAGCTGGGGCAGGGGGCTTACTCGGGAGAGTTTGCCCAACCGTTCCGGTAACAACAAGAAGGCGACCTGACATGATTCAGATGCAAACAAACCTCGACGTGGCGGATAATTCCGGCGCACGTCGTGTCATGTGCATCAAGGTGCTGGGCGGCTCGAAGCGCAAATATGCTTCTGTTGGCGACATTATTGTCGTTTCCATCAAGGAAGCTATTCCGCGCGGCCGCGTCAAGAAGGGCGACGTGATGAAGGCGGTTGTCGTGCGCACCGCCAAGGACATCCGCCGCGCTGACGGCAGCGTCATCCGTTTCGATAACAACGCAGCCGTTCTTATCGACAACAAGAAAGAGCCCATCGGCACCCGTATCTTCGGACCGGTTCCGCGCGAACTTCGCGCCAAGAACCACATGAAGATCATCTCGCTGGCTCCGGAAGTACTGTAAGGAGCGACAAGCGATGCAGAAAATTCGTAAAGGCGACAAGGTTGTCGTATTGACCGGTAAGGACAAGGGCCGTACCGGCGAAGTAATCCAGGTTTTGCCGAAGGAAGACCGGGCCGTTGTGCGTGGCGTTAACATGGTGAAGCGTCACCAGCGCCAGACCCAGGCCCAGGAAGCCGGCATCATCAACAAGGAAGCATCCTTGCACATCTCCAACATCGCCATCGTCGACAAGGATGGCAAGCCGACCCGCGTTGGCTTCTCGGTTGTGGATGGCAAGAAGGTCCGCGTGGCCAAGCGTTCGGGAGAAGTGATCGATGGCTGATAAGTACGAGCCGCGTCTCAAGACGGAATACGTTTCCCGTATCCGTGGCGCCATGCAGGAGAAGTTCTCCTACGCAAACGTCATGATGATCCCGAAGCTTGAAAAGATCGTGATCAACATGGGCGTTGGCGAAGCGACTGCTGACTCCAAGAAGCCCACCATCGCTGCCGGTGACCTGGCTGCGATTGCCGGCCAGAAGCCGGTCGTTACCCGCGCTCGCAACTCGATCGCAGGTTTCAAGGTTCGCGAAGGCATGCCGATCGGTGCGAAGGTTACCCTTCGTGGCGCCCGCATGTACGAATTCCTTGATCGTCTGGTCAACATCGCGCTTCCGCGCGTTCGCGACTTCCGGGGCCTGAACCCGAAGAGCTTTGACGGCCGTGGCAACTTCGCCATGGGCATCAAGGAACACATTGTGTTCCCTGAGATCAACTACGATAAGGTTGATCAGATGTGGGGCATGGACATCATCGTTTGCACGACGGCGACGTCGGACGACGAAGCTCGGGCTCTGCTGACAGAGTTCAACTTCCCGTTCCGTCACTAACCGTAACGACGAGCGTAGAAAAGGAACTCCGATATGGCGAAAACAAGCGCAGTTGAAAAGAACAAGCGCCGCCGCAAGTCGGTCGCCCAGCAGGCCGCCAAGCGCGCCGCACTGAAGGCGATCGTGATGAACCAGTCCCTTCCGATCGAAGACCGGTTCAAGGCCACTCTGAAGCTCGCTTCGCTGCCGCGTGACGGCTCGAAGACGCGTATCCGCAACCGCTGCGAAGTAACGGGCCGTCCGCGCGCGTTCTATCGCAAGCTCAAGATGTCGCGTATCGCGCTTCGTGAGCTGGGCAATTCCGGCAAGGTGCCGGGCATTGTCAAGTCGAGCTGGTAAGGAGACGGGCACATGACCATGACTGATCCTTTGGGTGATATGCTCACCCGCATCCGCAATGGTGCTGCTCGCCGCAAGTCTTCGGTAAGCACGCCGGCTTCCAGCCTCCGCGCACGCGTTCTCGACGTGCTGCAGGCTGAAGGCTACATTCGCGGTTATTCCAAGGTCGATTTCGAAAACGGCAAGTCCGAATTCACGATCGAGCTGAAGTACTACGAAGGCGCGTCCGTGATCCGTGAGATCGGCCGCGTTTCCAAGCCGGGCCGCCGGGTTTATGTCTCGGTAAAGTCCATTCCGCAGGTCGCGAACGGCCTCGGCATCACCATCCTTTCGACCCCGAAGGGCGTGATGGCCGATCACCAGGCTCGCGAACAGAACGTTGGTGGCGAGGTTCTTTGCTCGGTCTTCTAAGACCCGAGCAAGGATCTCCATAACGAACAGACAGGATTGAATAATGTCTCGTATCGGTAAAAAGCCCGTTCCGGTTCCAGCAGGTGTGACGGCCAATGTCGACGGCCAGAAGGTTACTGCTAAGGGCCCGAAGGGTGAACTGTTTTTCGTCGCTAACGACGACATTCAGCTGAAGCTCGAAGATAACGGCGTTTCCGTAACGCCGGCTAACGGCACCAAGGAAGCTCGTTCGAAGTGGGGCATGTCCCGCACGATGATCGAGAACATCTTTAAGGGTGTTAAGGACGGCTATGAGCGCAAGCTCGAAATCAACGGCGTCGGTTACCGTGCCGCCATGCAGGGCAAGAACCTGCAGCTGGCTCTCGGCTTTTCCCACGATGTTGTTTACGAGCCGCCGGTCGGCATCACCATTGCCGTCCCGAAGCCCACGGAAATCATCGTTTCCGGCATCAACAAGCAGCAGGTTGGCCAGGTAGCCGCGGAAATCCGCGAATACCGCGGTCCCGAGCCCTACAAGGGCAAGGGCGTGAAGTACGCTGAAGAGCGTATTGTCCGCAAAGAAGGCAAGAAGAAGTAAGGATCACGCGAAATGGCTAGCAGGAAAGAAGCACTTGCACGTCGCGCGAGCCGTGTGCGCCGCCAGATCAAGGCGGTTGCCAACGGCCGCCCGCGCCTGTCGGTTCATCGCTCGTCGAAGAACATCTACGCCCAGATCATCGATGACGTTGCTGGCAAGACGCTTGCGTCTGCCTCCACGCTCGAAGCCGATCTGCGCGGCTCGCTCAAGACCGGCGCCGACGTTGCAGCAGCAACTGTTGTCGGCAAGCTGGTTGCCGAGCGTGGCGTCAAGGCTGGCGTCAAGGATGTCGTATTCGACCGTGGCGCGTTCATCTACCACGGCCGCATCAAGGCCCTGGCAGACGCTGCCCGCGAAGGCGGCCTGAACTTCTGAGTGCATGACCCTTTCGATTTTTTGAGATCGAAAGAAAGGATCATGCACCAACAAAGATGCTGTAGCGCTTTTCGCGCTGCAGTTTCCGCCCGGACAACGATCCGGGCGGAATTTCACCGGACCATGCGGATCTCTTCATCGGGACCGCTGGTCTTTTCGTTTGCCGTTCCACCCGCAAAAGAAAAAGGACAAGGACAATGGCACAGGATAAAAGAGGTTCCCGCGAAGAGCGTCAGAACCGCGAAGAGCGCGATAGCGAATTCGTCGACAAGCTGGTCGCGATCAACCGCGTTGCAAAGGTTGTTAAGGGTGGCCGTCGCTTCGGCTTCGCCGCTCTCGTTGTCGTTGGCGACCAGAAGGGCCGCGTTGGCTTCGGTCACGGCAAGGCTCGTGAAGTTCCGGAAGCGATCCGCAAGGCAACCGAAAGCGCAAAGCGCGATCTGATCTTCGTTCCGCTGCGCGATGGCCGCACGCTGCACCACGACGTCAATGGCCGTCATGGCGCAGGCAAGGTTCTGCTGCGTTCGGCCAAGGCCGGTACCGGTATCATCGCCGGTGGTCCGATGCGCGCCGTTTTCGAAACGCTCGGCGTTCATGACGTTGTTGCCAAGTCGACCGGTTCTTCGAACCCGTACAACATGGTTCGCGCTACGTTCGACGCTCTGAAGCATCAGGTTCATCCGAAGGACATCGCTGCACAGCGCGGTCTGAAGTATGCGACCCTTCAGGCTCGTCGTGCCGCTTCCGGCAACGCTTCTGAAGAATAAGGAGCTGGATCATGGCCAAGAAGACTACTGAAGCCAAGAAGACTGTTACGGTCGAACAGATCGGCAGCCCCATTCGCCGCCCGGCAATCCAGCGCCAGACGCTGATCGGCCTGGGTCTCAACAAGATGCATCGTCAGCGCACCCTGGAAGACACTCCGGCGGTCCGCGGCATGATCCGTGCGGTCCAGCATCTCGTTCGCGTCGTTGACGAGAAGTGAGACGGAGTAACCTATCATGAAACTCAATGAAATCAGAGACAACGAAGGCGCCTCCAAGGATCGTATCCGCGTAGGTCGCGGTATCGGTTCCGGCAAGGGCAAGACCGGTGGTCGCGGTGTGAAGGGTCAGAAGGCTCGTTCGGGCGTCGCCATCAACGGCTTCGAAGGCGGTCAGATGCCAATCTACCGTCGTCTGCCGAAGCGCGGTTTCAATAACATCTTCGCTTCCGAATATGTTGTCGTATCGCTCGGCCGCATTCAGACCGCCATCGACGCCAAGAAGCTTGACGCTTCCGCAACGATCGATGCCGCTGCTCTCAAGGCTGCCGGCGTTATCCGCCGCGCCAAGGACGGCGTACGCATTCTCGCCGACGGCGAGCTGAAGGCCAAGGTCGCTTTCGAAGTTGCCGGCGCTTCCAAGCCCGCAATTGAAAAGATCGAAAAGGCTGGCGGTTCGATCAAGCTTCTCGCAGTTGCAGCAGAAGCCGCCGAGTAATATATAGACTTCAGACGCCCGGGGCTCGTCGCTCCGGGCGTTTGCGCTCCCTGGCCTATGGTGCTTTCGATCTAAATCGATTTATAGAGCATCAGGGCAATCTCTTCGCGGTGTGCTTCCACGGCCCCGCTTGCGGCAGAAAGTGCTGCAGGGAGAGCCTCACAGTTCTTGAACTTCCGTAGGGGAGGGGATAGGACATAAAAAACAGGGTGAGGCATGATGGCGGCTCAGAGCCGCATTTGTCCGAAGCCCGGTTTTGACCAGTATCTTTTAGACCTTTCCGCATCGGCCGGTTGCGCTGGCTGGCAAGGGTCATTCGGAGAAATTTATGGCTTCAGCAGCGGAACAACTGGCTTCGAACCTGAATTTTTCGACCTTCGCTAAGGCGGAGGATCTGAAAAAGCGTCTCTGGTTTACTCTTGCCGCACTTCTCGTCTACCGTCTCGGCACTCACATTCCGCTTCCGGGCCTGAACCCCGAAGCCTATGCGCAGGCCTTCCGTGGCCAGGCCAACGGTATTCTCGGTCTTTTCAACATGTTTGCGGGTGGCGCCGTCGAGCGCATGGCGATTTTCGCCCTCGGCATCATGCCTTACATCTCCGCTTCGATCATCGTGCAGCTCATGACGTCGGTCGTGCCCTCGCTCGAAGCGTTGAAGAAGGAAGGCGAAGCCGGCCGCAAGATCATCAACCAGTATACGCGCTACGGCACGGTGCTGCTCGGCACGCTGCAGGCCTATGGCATTGCGGTAGGCCTCGAAAGCGGCAACGGCCTCGTGGTCGATCCGGGCTGGTTCTTCCGCATTTCCACCGTAATCACGCTGCTCGGCGGCACGATGTTCCTGATGTGGCTGGGTGAGCAGATCACCTCGCGTGGTATCGGCAACGGTATTTCGCTGATCATCTTCGCGGGCATTGCCGCAGGCCTGCCCAAGGCGCTGGCCGGCACGCTGGAACTCGGCCGTACCGGTGCGCTTTCCACCCCGCTCATCCTGACGGTCGTTGTGGTCGCCATCGGCGTCATCGCGCTCATCGTCTTCGTGGAACGCGCCCAGCGCCGCCTGTTGATCCAATATCCGAAGCGACAGGTCGGCAATCGCATGTTCCAGGGCGATACTTCGCATCTGCCGCTGAAGCTCAACACGGCTGGCGTCATTCCCGCGATCTTCGCATCTTCGCTGCTGCTGCTGCCGGCAACGGCTGCGGGTTTTGCCGGCAACACCAACCTGCCGGGCTGGGCAACCTCGATCATCGCGTCGCTGCAGCACGGGCAGCCGCTGTTCATGGCGCTCTATGGCCTGCTGATCGCGTTCTTCGCATTTTTCTATACGGCGATCGTCTTCAATCCGAAGGACACCGCAGATAACCTCAAGAAGCATGGTGGCTTCATTCCGGGCATCCGTCCGGGCGAGCGCACCGCGGAGTACATCGATTACGTCCTGACCCGCATCACCGTGGTCGGCGCGATTTATCTTGTCTTCGTCTGTATCCTTCCTGAGACACTTATCGCACGCACGGGCATTCCATTAGCCCTTGGTGGTACTTCGCTTTTGATCGTTGTCAGTGTAACTCTGGACACGGTTGCGCAAATTCAGGGTCACCTGATCGCGCAGCAGTATGAAGGGCTGATCAAGAAGTCGAAGTTGCGTGGAGGAAAGAGGGGACGATGAGACTGATATTTTTGGGTCCGCCGGGTGCGGGCAAGGGAACCCAGGCCAAGCGGCTGACGGACAAGTACGGGATCCCGCAGCTTTCCACCGGTGACATGCTTCGCGCTGCGGTCAGCGCGGGCACCGAAATCGGCAAACGCGCCAAGGCCGTCATGGATGCCGGCGGGCTTGTTTCCGACGATATCGTCAATCAGATCGTTTCCGAACGCATCGAAGCACCGGACTGTGCCAAGGGCTTTATTCTCGACGGCTATCCGCGCACCGTTCCGCAGGCCAAGGCGCTTGCCGAGAACATGCGCAAGAAGAATCTGGTCCTCGATGCCGTCATCGAACTCAAGGTGGACGAAGAGGCGTTGATTCGCCGAATCGAAAACCGCGTGGCTGAAACCATTGCCGCCGGCGGTACGGTTCGCTCGGATGACAATCCGGAAGCGTTCCGCAAGCGCCTGACGGAATATCGCGAGAAGACCGCGCCGCTGTCTGCCTATTACAGCGAACAGGGCGAGCTCGTGACGCTGGATGGCATGGCTGATGTCGATGCCGTCACCGAGGCTATCGAGCGCGTTCTCGAGAAAGCCTCCGCCTGATCGACCGAGCGGATGGGCGAGGCTGTTGCGCTCTTGCCCATATCTCGCTTGCGCATGGCGGCAGATCCTTTGGATCGTAAAAGAATCTTGGCGGAGCCGGTTGCTTTTTTGCGCTGATTCCGTTAAACACCGCGCCAACTCGCGACATCCCAAGCGACTGGCGCGGATTTCCCTAAGGGAAGGGAGATCCGGGTTCGGTCGTTTTGACTTGTCACGGACACCAATTTGAACTGGCGGTCTTGTCGGCCGCTCGAATGGAATCACCACTTGCCGGATGGCAACTGGAACCAAGGAGAAGAGACGTGGCACGTATCGCTGGCGTCAACATCCCGACCGCGAAGCGCGTTGTTATTGCGCTGACCTACATTCACGGGATCGGTCCGAAATTCGCGCAGGAAATCATGGACAAGGTCGGTCTTCCGGCTGAGAAGCGCGTTCATCAGCTGACGGATGCTGAAGTTCTTCAGATCCGCGAAGCCATCGACCGCGACTACCAGGTCGAAGGCGACCTGCGTCGTGAGACCTCGATGAACATCAAGCGTCTGATGGACCTCGGTTGCTACCGCGGCCTGCGTCACCGTCGTGGCCTTCCGGTCCGCGGTCAGCGCACGCACACCAACGCCCGCACCCGCAAGGGTCCGGCGAAGGCTATCGCTGGTAAGAAGAAGTAATTTTCCGGTTCTCCGGAAAGGGGAGGCTGGTGCAGTCCGCGCCAGCCTTTCTGAGTTTGGCGTGAAGCTCCGATGGGGTTGATCGCCGGTGTAGCCGCTGGTGTTACGGCGGTGAAGAGATCAATGAAAGGTATAAAATGGCCAAGGAAGCCGCACGTATTCGCCGTCGCGAACGTAAGAACATCACGTCTGGCGTCGCGCACGTCAACTCGACCTTCAACAACACGATGATCACCATCACCGACGCACAGGGCAACGCCATTGCCTGGTCGTCTGCTGGTGCCAAGGGCTTCAAGGGTTCGCGCAAGTCGACCCCGTTCGCTGCCCAGATTGCTGCTGAAGATTGCGCGAAGAAGGCTCAGGAACACGGCATGAAGTCGCTTGAAGTTGAAGTTTGCGGTCCGGGTTCCGGCCGTGAATCGGCACTTCGCGCCCTGCAGGCTGCCGGTTTCATGATCACTTCCATTCGCGACGTGACGCCGATCCCGCACAACGGTTGCCGTCCGCGCAAGAAGCGCCGCGTCTGACGCGACCGTGGTTCGGAAATTCCGCCTTACCTCAGGTCTGGCGGAATTTTCGTGTATCTGGCGTGTGCGCGTCGATTTCGATCGGCGGACTTGCGCTCAAGAACCCACCGATGAACCGCTGAATTAGGTTCCTCTCGGTGTTTTCATGCTCGGTCCGTCACGATTGGATGGTGGCGGCGAACGGAAGGTTTAAAGATGATTCAGAAGAACTGGCAGGAACTTATCAAGCCGAACAAGGTCGAGTTCACCTCGTCCAGCCGCACCAAGGCAACCCTGGTTGCCGAGCCGCTGGAGCGTGGTTTTGGTCTTACCCTCGGCAACGCGCTGCGTCGCGTTCTGTTGTCTTCTCTGCGTGGCGCCGCTGTGACGGCCGTGCAGATCGACGGTGTCCTGCACGAATTCTCCTCCATCCCCGGCGTTCGGGAAGATGTGACGGATATCGTGCTCAACATCAAGGAAATCGCCATCAAGATGGACGGCGATGATTCCAAGCGCATGGTCGTGCGCAAGCAGGGCCCGGGCGCCGTAACCGCTGGTGACATCCAGACGGTTGGCGACATCGAGATCCTGAACCCCGACCACGTGATCTGCACGCTGGACGATGGCGCTGAAATCCGCATGGAATTCACCGTCAACAACGGCAAGGGTTACGTACCGGCTGAGCGCAACCGCGCGGAAGATGCCCCGATTGGCCTCATTCCGGTGGACAGCCTCTATTCTCCGGTCAAGAAAGTGTCCTACAAGGTGGAAAACACCCGTGAAGGCCAGGTTCTCGACTATGACAAGCTGATCATGACGATCGAGACCAACGGTTCGGTTTCCGGCGAAGACGCCGTTGCCTTCGCCGCTCGCATTCTTCAGGACCAGCTGGGCGTCTTCGTCAACTTCGACGAGCCGCAGAAGGAAGCAGAAGAAGAATCGGTTACCGAACTCGCGTTCAACCCGGCGCTTCTCAAGAAGGTCGACGAGCTCGAACTGTCCGTTCGTTCGGCAAACTGCCTGAAGAACGACAACATCGTTTATATCGGCGACCTGATCCAGAAGACCGAAGCCGAAATGCTTCGCACGCCGAACTTCGGTCGCAAGTCGCTGAACGAAATCAAGGAAGTTCTCGCTTCCATGGGTCTGCACCTCGGCATGGAAGTGCCGGCATGGCCGCCTGAGAACATCGAAGATCTCGCAAAGCGTTACGAAGACCAGTACTAACAATCAAAAAGGCAGACCCTTTAAAGACTGCCTTTCCCCGTCAAACAGCAGATAAGTCATCTGCATGTGCCAGGAAACGGCAGGCCTTAGAGAAGGAACCTGCGAAGAAGGAGAATAGCAATGCGCCACGGTAATTCAGGCCGCAAGCTCAATAGAACCGCCAGCCACCGCAAGGCAATGTTTGCCAACATGGCTGCTTCGCTCATCACCCATGAGCAGATCGTCACCACGCTTCCGAAGGCGAAGGAAATTCGCCCGATCGTTGAGAAGCTCGTCACCCTCGGCAAGCGCGGCGACCTGCACGCTCGTCGTCAGGCGATCTCGCAGATCAAGGATCAGGACGCCGTCCGCAAGCTGTTCGACGCGATCGCAGCCCGTTACGCAAACCGCAACGGCGGCTACCTGCGTATCATGAAGGCCGGCTTCCGCCAGGGCGACAATGCCGCTCTCGCCGTCATCGAATTCGTCGAGCGCGACGTTGACGCCAAGGGCGCAGCCGACAAGGCGCGCGTTGCCGCTGAAGCTGCTGCTGCCGAAGCTGCATAAGGTTTGACGCCGTTCAGGCGTCATGAGTTTAAAAGCCGGGCGAGAGATCGCCCGGCTTTTTGTGTTCAGATCTTAGCCGACACAATGACTAAGGTTTTGCCGTCGCGGCGAAGGGTTTGGGAGGGAATAGTTAAATCCATACCCTAGGGATGCTACTACTCGTATCCACCAACCATCATTAAACCCTCATCAGGCGTGAACCGCCCCAGGTTTCTGGACCATCTGAGGCTAGAGTTTTCCGGCTTC
>NZ_JAVAYA010000042.1:0-18996 GCF_041954855.1 Agrobacterium sp. LR_9 | reverse complement strand
CACCGTTGACGTCGAGCTGATCGTTCCGATCGCGATGGAAGAAAAGCTGCGCTTCGCTATCCGCGAAGGCGGCCGTACCGTCGGCGCTGGCATCGTCGCTTCGATCGTCGAGTAATTTCAAACCCGCAAGGGATTGAAGAAAACCCCGCTGGAAACGGCGGGGTTTTTTATTGCCCTAAAAGACTCAGCAGTCGATGCGGACGATATCGCCATCCTTGAGATGGAAGAATGCGTCCTGGGGCACATCAAGGCGCAATGCTTCCTCCTTTGGAAGGTTCGCATAGACGCCGCGCAACAGGCGGCTGGTGATGCCGTGACAGATGATGATCGCATCGCGCGCCTGTCTCTGCTGAATGGTCTCCAGGCTGCGGGCCACCCGGCTTGTCATTCTTTCGAATGTCTCACCGCCCGGCGCGTGGAAGAACCACTCGTATCGATCCAGCCCGTCGCGCATGCCGGGATATTCATAATCGATCTCGTAATCCGTCATGCCGTCCCATACCCCCAAGCCGATCTCCATCAGGCCGGGATCGAGGGTGATGCCGTCGATCATGCCGATTTCGCCTGCGACGATTTCGCAGGTCTGCCTCGCCCTGCCGAGCGGGCTGGAGAAAATATGGACTTCATCGGTTTCGATCAGCGCGGCGAGCCTGCGGCCCATGCGCATCGCCTGTTGCCGCCCCAGTTCCGTCAAAGGCGAATCGACCTGACCCTGCCAGCGGCGAACGGCGTTGAATTCGGTCTGGCCGTGACGGACGAGATAGATGCTCATGGGCGTTCCTGTGAAATGCGGGGAAGATCAGCGAATTGAACGATGTACCCTTGGCAGGGGCATGCTGGGGTATTTTGCCAGACAATGTGAAAAAACAAAAAACACACTTGCCATTCTTTTCCCTGCACCTTAAAGGAGCGCATACCGAATTGGCCAAGCGATTTCGCGGCCGGTTCAGGTGATTAAGGGGTATAGCTCAGTTGGTAGAGCGGCGGTCTCCAAAACCGCAGGTCGGGGGTTCGAGCCCCTCTGCCCCTGCCACTTTCCATTCGCAAGCGCGGGTTCTCGCTGCATGGCAGATGGGTGCCGGATTTCCGGCGAATTTCGCGGAATGTCGATTTCCTCTTGTTAAAAAGGGAATCGGTGTTTATGTAGGGTCAAAACAGACACGCGGTGCGTGGGGCTGATCAGTATCGGCTTTACGCGCCGTAATTGCGTGGGCAGTCAATGGCATCCAAAACCAATCCGTTTACGTTTCTGCAGCAGGTTCGCGCCGAAGCGTCAAAAATCACTTGGCCGTCGCGCCGCGAGACCATGATTTCGACGGCTATGGTGCTGGTGATGGTCATTTTTGCGGCTCTGTTCTTCTTTGCTGCGGATCAGCTCATCGGCTGGCTGCTCAGCCTGGTGCTGAACGTAGGCCGGTAACGGCGCGGTCAAAGGCCCGGTGGAAGGATCGAACGGAGAATAAAAATGGCAGCGCGCTGGTATATCGTTCACGCATATTCGAATTTCGAAAAGAAGGTCGCCGAGTCGATCGAGGAAAAGGCCCGTCAGAAGGGTCTGGATCATCTTTTCGAGAAAATCCTCGTGCCGACCGAAAAGGTGGTCGAGGTGCGTCGTGGCCGCAAGGTCGACAGCGAGCGCAAGTTTTTTCCAGGTTACGTGCTGGTGCGCGCCAACCTGACGGATGAGGCCTATCACCTCATCAAGAACACGCCGAAGGTTACCGGTTTCCTCGGTTCGGACAGCAAGCCTGTTCCGATTCCCGATTATGAAGCCGAGCGTATCCTCGGTCAGGTTCAGGAAGGTGTCGAGCGTCCGAAGTCTTCGGTTTCGTTCGAGATCGGCGAGCAGGTTCGCGTTTCCGACGGTCCGTTCGCGTCGTTCAACGGCGTGGTTCAGGATGTCGACGAAGAGCGTTCGCGCCTGAAGGTGGAAGTGTCGATTTTCGGCCGCGCTACGCCGGTCGAGCTGGAATACAATCAGGTCGAGAAGGTCTGATTGGCGGGGCGATGCCCCAAGCGCGTGGAAGGCTAACTGGCTCTTTAAGCCGGGGCAGGGCGCCGCACCACGCAACCGCAGCCGCCGGAGCAATCCGGCTTAAGAGAAGCCGGGTAACCGGTTTGAATTGAAAGGCAGAGAGATATGGCTAAGAAAGTTGCAGGCCAGCTCAAGTTGCAGGTAAAGGCCGGGGCGGCCAATCCGTCCCCGCCGATCGGTCCGGCACTTGGTCAGCGTGGCATTAACATCATGGAATTCTGCAAGGCGTTCAATGCCGCCACGCAGGAAATGGAAAAGGGTATGCCGATTCCGGTCGTCATCACCTATTACCAGGACAAGTCCTTCACCTTCGTCATGAAGCAGCCGCCGATGACCTACTGGCTGAAGAAGGAAGCGAAGATCACCTCCGGTTCCAAGACGCCTGGCAAGGGCGCCAAGGTCGGTTCCATTACCAAGGCTCAGGTCAAGACGATCGCTGAAGCCAAGATGAAGGATCTGAACGCAGCCGACATCGAAGGCGCAATGGCAATGGTTGAGGGCTCTGCCCGCGCCATGGGCCTGGAAGTGGTAGGTTGATCATGGCCAAGGTAGCAAAGCGCATTCAGAAGATCCGCGAAGGCGTGGATCCGAACAAGCTCTACGTCCTCACCGACGCCATTTCGATGGTCAAGGAACGTGCAGTTGCCAAGTTTGACGAAACCGTTGAAGTTTCGATGAACCTCGGCGTTGACCCGCGCCATGCGGACCAGATGGTTCGTGGCGTTGTCAACCTGCCGAACGGCACCGGCCGTGACGTTCGCGTCGCCGTCTTCGCCCGTGGCGCCAAGGCTGATGAGGCCACGGCTGCCGGTGCTGACGTTGTTGGTGCAGAAGAACTGGTTGAAATCGTTCAGGGCGGCAAGATCGACTTCGATCGTTGCATCGCGACCCCGGACATGATGCCGCTCGTCGGCCGTCTCGGCAAGGTACTCGGCCCGCGTGGCATGATGCCGAACCCGAAGGTCGGTACGGTGACGATGGATGTTGCCGGCGCCGTCAAGGCGTCCAAGGGCGGCGCTGTCGAGTTCCGCGTCGAAAAGGCCGGTATCGTACACGCTGGCGTTGGCAAGGCTTCGTTCGACGCCAAGGCTCTTGAAGAAAACATCAAGGCTTTCGCGGATGCCGTCATCAAGGCAAAGCCGACCGGTGCCAAGGGCAACTACGTCAAGCGCGTCGCGATTTCCTCGACCATGGGTCCGGGCGTCAAGATCGACCCTTCGTCGGTTACGGCTTAATCAATTCTCGCGCTTCCCGAGGGAAGTGTGAATAAAAGAATTTCCGGCTCCCAGGAGCCGGAGATTTCCGGGGAAACCCGGAACTCCTGTCCGAGATTGCGGGTGGCCATGTCTTTCGGGACCTGGCCTTAATCATTCAACCTGCATGAGACGGGTGAGGCTGGATTTGAGGCATCGTGGATGCCTGACTGTCCGGTTCGAACCTGGTGTGCCTGTGCCTGAAGCCGTTTGCGGCGACAGAGCGGGGGACAGGATCCTCGAGCGTCGCTCGGGATCTTTGTAAAAAGGTCCCTTGGGGCAAAGGCAAACCCGACGGGTTCACATGTTGTGTTCCCGTCTACTGGAGACAGACAGTGGAAAGAGCGGAAAAACGCGAATTCGTCACGGAGCTGAACGAAGTCTTCAAGGCTTCCGGTTCGGTTGTCGTGGCCCACTATGCTGGTGTCACCGTTGCGCAGATGAACGACTTCCGTTCGAAGATGCGCGCTGCCGGAGGCACCGTCAAGGTCGCGAAGAACCGCCTGGCCAAGATCGCTCTTCAGGGCACGGAGTCGGAAGGGATGACAGATCTCTTCAAGGGCCAGACGCTGATTGCATACAGCGTCGACCCGATGATCGCTCCGAAAGTCGTCATGGATTTCGCCAAGACCAACGACAAGGTCGTTGTTCTCGGTGGCGCCATGGGTGCAACCACGCTCAACGCCGAAGCAGTCAAGTCGCTTGCGACCCTGCCTTCGCTGGACGAGCTGCGCGCAAAGCTGCTGGGCCTTCTCAATGCCCCGGCAACTCGCGTCGCTACGGTTGTCGCCGCACCTGCAAGCCAGCTGGCACGGGTGTTCTCGGCTTACGCCAAGAAGGACGAAGCCGCTTAAGGCGGTTTTTCGCTGTAAATATTCAAACTGGTTCGAACTGAACAAAAGGAACTATCAAAATGGCTGATCTCGCAAAGATCGTAGAAGACCTCTCCTCGCTGACCGTTCTGGAAGCTGCAGAACTGTCCAAGCTTCTCGAAGAAAAGTGGGGCGTTTCCGCTGCTGCTCCGGTAGCCGTTGCTGCTGCTGGCGGCGCTGCTGCTGCTGCTGCTCCGGAAGAAGAAAAGACCGAGTTCGACGTTATCCTGGTTGACGCTGGCGCCAACAAGATCAACGTCATCAAGGAAGTTCGCGGCATCACCGGCCTCGGCCTCAAGGAAGCCAAGGACCTCGTTGAAGGCGCTCCGAAGCCGGTCAAGGAAGCCGTTTCCAAGGCTGAAGCTGCTGATCTCAAGAAGAAGCTTGAGGACGCAGGCGCCAAGGTTGACGTTAAGTAATCTTGCGATTGCTGGCGGGAAGGGGCTTCATGCCCCTTTCCGTCGTCATCGTTTTTAAAACTCATTACCCAAAAGCCGCGTGAAAATGGCTTTTGGGTAATGGGTTCTTCAAGAGAATGGTTCCGAACCGGCTCATCTAGGCAATCCGGCCTGATCGATCCGGGATGTGGAACGAGATTGATGACACCCATTGCTTGACGGGATCGACTGGCCATCGGTTCCCGTCCGTTGCAGGCCCGGATGCAATTTTAAAGGAGCGACGATGGCTCAGACCCTTTCGTTTAACGGTCGCAGGCGCGTACGCAAGTTTTTCGGCAAAATTCCAGAAGTAGCGGAAATGCCGAACCTCATCGAGGTTCAGAAGGCTTCGTACGACCAGTTTCTCATGGTTGACGAGCCCAAGGGTGGCCGTCCCGACGAGGGATTGAATGCGGTATTCAAGTCCGTATTCCCGATCACCGATTTTTCCGGCGCCTCCATGCTTGAATTCGTGTCCTACGAATTCGAAGCGCCGAAGTTCGACGTCGAGGAATGCCGTCAGCGCGATCTGACCTATGCTGCGCCGCTGAAAGTGACGCTGCGCCTCATCGTGTTCGATATCGATGAAGATACCGGCGCGAAGTCCATCAAGGACATCAAGGAACAGTCCGTCTACATGGGCGACATGCCGCTCATGACCAATAACGGTACGTTCATCGTCAACGGCACCGAGCGCGTCATCGTTTCGCAGATGCACCGCTCGCCGGGCGTGTTCTTCGATCACGACAAGGGCAAGAGCCATTCTTCCGGCAAGCTGCTCTTCGCTGCCCGCGTCATCCCGTATCGCGGTTCCTGGCTCGACATCGAGTTCGACGCCAAGGACATCGTCTATGCGCGTATCGACCGTCGCCGCAAGATCCCCGTGACCTCGCTGCTGATGGCGCTTGGCATGGATGGCGAAGACATTCTGTCGACCTTCTATACCAAGGCTTCCTATGAGCGCGACGGCGACGGCTGGCGCATTCCGTTCCAGCCCGAGACGCTGAAGAACGCCAAGGTCATCACCGACATGATCGACGCCGATACCGGTGAAGTCGTGGTCGAAGGTGGCAAGAAGCTGACCCCGCGCCTGATCCGTCAGCTGACGGAGAAGGGCCTGAAGGCGCTGAAGGCGACCGACGAAGACCTCTACGGCAACTATCTGGCCGAAGACATCGTCAACTACGAGACGGGTGAAATCTATCTCGAAGCCGGCGATGAAATCGACGAGAAGACCCTCGGCCTCATCCTGCAGTCCGGCTTCGACGAGATTCCGGTCCTCAACATCGACCACGTCAATGTTGGCGCCTATATCCGCAACACGCTGTCTGCCGACAAGAACGAGAACCGTCAGGAAGCCCTGTTCGACATCTACCGCGTCATGCGTCCGGGTGAGCCGCCGACCATGGAATCGGCGGAAGCGATGTTCAACTCGCTGTTCTTCGACGCAGAGCGTTACGATCTGTCGGCCGTTGGCCGCGTCAAGATGAACATGCGCCTCGACCTCGATGCGGAAGACACCGTGCGCACGCTGCGCAAGGAAGACATCCTCGCCGTCGTCAAGATGCTGGTCGAACTGCGCGACGGCAAGGGCGAAATCGACGACATCGACAACCTCGGCAACCGCCGTGTCCGTTCTGTCGGCGAGCTGATGGAAAACCAGTATCGTCTGGGCCTTCTGCGCATGGAACGTGCGATCAAGGAACGTATGTCCTCGATCGAAATCGACACCGTGATGCCGCAGGACCTGATCAACGCGAAGCCGGCAGCCGCCGCCGTTCGCGAATTCTTCGGTTCCTCGCAGCTGTCGCAGTTCATGGACCAGGTGAACCCGCTTTCGGAAATCACCCACAAGCGCCGTCTTTCGGCTCTTGGGCCGGGTGGTCTGACCCGCGAGCGCGCCGGCTTCGAAGTCCGCGACGTTCACCCGACCCATTACGGCCGTATTTGCCCGATCGAGACGCCGGAAGGCCCGAACATCGGTCTGATCAACTCGCTTGCAACCTTCGCCCGCGTCAACAAGTACGGCTTCATCGAAAGCCCGTACCGCAAGATCGTCGACGGCAAGGTGACCAACGACGTGATCTACCTCTCCGCCATGGAAGAGGCCAAGTATTACGTCGCGCAGGCCAACGCGCCGCTCAATGAAGACGGTTCGTTCTCGGAAGAGTTCGTCGTCTGCCGTCACTCGGGCGAAGTTATGCTCGCACCGCGCGACAACATCAACCTGATGGACGTTTCGCCGAAGCAGCTCGTTTCGGTCGCAGCGGCTCTCATTCCGTTCCTGGAAAACGACGACGCCAACCGCGCTCTCATGGGCTCGAACATGCAGCGTCAGGCCGTTCCGCTTCTGCGCGCCGAGGCACCGTTCGTCGGTACCGGCATGGAGCCGATCGTTGCCCGTGACTCCGGCGCTGCCATCGCAGCCCGTCGTGGCGGTGTGGTCGATCAGGTGGATGCGACCCGTATCGTTATCCGCGCCACGGAAGACCTCGATGCCGGCAAGTCCGGTGTTGACATCTACCGTCTGCAGAAGTTCCAGCGTTCGAACCAGAACACCTGCGTCAATCAGCGCCCGCTGGTTTCCGTCGGCGACAACATCTCCAAGGGCGATATCATCGCGGACGGTCCGTCGACCGACCTCGGCGATCTGGCTCTCGGCCGCAACGCGCTCGTCGCGTTCATGCCCTGGAACGGCTACAACTACGAAGACTCGATCCTGATGTCGGAGCGTATCGTTTCCGACGACGTGTTCACCTCCATCCACATCGAAGAATTCGAAGTGATGGCGCGCGACACGAAGCTTGGTCCGGAAGAAATCACGCGCGACATTCCGAACGTTTCGGAAGAAGCGCTGAAGAACCTCGACGAAGCCGGTATCGTTTACATCGGTGCGGAAGTTCAGCCGGGCGACATCCTCGTCGGCAAGATCACGCCGAAGGGCGAAAGCCCGATGACGCCGGAAGAAAAGCTTCTGCGCGCCATCTTCGGTGAAAAGGCTTCCGACGTTCGCGACACCTCCATGCGCATGCCTCCGGGCACGTTCGGTACGGTCGTGGAAGTTCGCGTCTTCAACCGTCACGGTGTGGAGAAGGACGAGCGCGCGATGGCTATCGAGCGCGAAGAGATCGAGCGTCTGGCGAAGGACCGCGACGACGAGCAGGCGATCCTCGACCGTAACGTCTACGGCCGTCTGATCGACATGCTGCGTGGCCACGTTTCCATTGCCGGTCCGAAGGGCTTCAAGAAGGGCGTCGAGCTTTCCAACGCCGTCGTCTCCGAATATCCCCGCTCGCAGTGGTGGATGTTCGCGGTCGAAGACGAAAAGGCTCAGTCCGAGCTGGAAGCGCTTCGTGGCCAGTACGACGAATCCAAGTCGCGCCTTGAACAGCGCTTCATGGACAAGGTTGAAAAGGTCCAGCGCGGCGACGAAATGCCTCCGGGCGTCATGAAGATGGTCAAGGTCTTCGTTGCCGTTAAGCGCAAGATCCAGCCGGGCGACAAGATGGCCGGCCGTCACGGTAACAAGGGCGTCGTCTCGCGTATCGTTCCGGTCGAGGACATGCCGTTCCTCGAAGACGGCACGCATGTCGACATCTGCTTGAACCCGCTCGGCGTGCCTTCGCGCATGAACGTCGGCCAGATCCTCGAAACCCACCTCGCATGGGCATGCGCAGGCATGGGCAAGAAGATCGGCGAGATGCTGGAAGAGTATCGCAAGACGATGGACATCAGCGAGCTTCGCAGCGAGCTGACGGAAATCTACGCGTCTGAAGCCAATGACGAGGTTCAGCGTTTCGATGACGACTCGCTGGTCAAGCTTGCCGAAGAAGCCAAGCGCGGTGTTTCCATCGCGACCCCGGTTTTCGACGGTGCGCATGAGCCTGACGTTGCCACGATGCTGAAGAAGGCAGGTCTGCATGAATCCGGTCAGTCCGTCCTTTACGACGGTCGTACCGGTGAGCCGTTCGACCGCAAGGTCACCGTCGGCTACATGTACATGATCAAGCTGAACCACCTTGTCGACGACAAGATCCACGCTCGCTCGATCGGTCCTTACTCGCTCGTTACCCAGCAGCCGCTGGGCGGCAAGGCGCAGTTCGGCGGACAGCGCTTCGGGGAAATGGAAGTCTGGGCTCTGGAAGCATACGGCGCGGCTTACACGCTGCAGGAAATGCTCACCGTCAAGTCGGATGACGTGGCGGGCCGTACCAAGGTCTACGAGGCGATCGTCCGTGGCGACGACACGTTCGAGGCCGGCATTCCGGAGAGCTTCAACGTTCTCGTCAAGGAAATGCGGTCGCTCGGTCTTTCGGTCGAACTGGAAAACTCGAAGATCGAGAACCAGCCCGAAGACCAGCTGCCCGACGCGGCGGAATAAGACGATAGAGGCGGGCGCCTTCAAGGGCGCCTGCCGGTTTCCCGGGCGGCATTGGCCGGTTCGGGACACTTTCGCCGCATTATGCGGTTAATCCGTATTTAAAGCTCTGGACGGTGACCCGGGAAGAAGCCGGTCCAGATGCAAACAGGGGCAGCAGCTAGCCTCTCAAGGAGACAAGGCATGAACCAAGAGGTCATGAATCTTTTCAATCCTCAGGTGCCTGCGCAGCATTTCGATTCCATCCGGATTTCGATCGCTTCGCCGGAAAAAATCCTGTCGTGGTCCTACGGCGAGATCAAGAAGCCGGAAACCATCAACTACCGTACGTTCAAGCCTGAACGCGACGGTCTCTTCTGCGCGCGCATCTTCGGACCGATCAAGGACTATGAGTGCCTGTGCGGCAAGTACAAGCGCATGAAGTACAAGGGCATCATCTGCGAAAAGTGCGGCGTCGAAGTCACGCTGTCGCGCGTTCGCCGTGAGCGCATGGGTCATATCGAGCTCGCAGCGCCGGTTGCCCACATCTGGTTCCTGAAGTCGCTTCCCTCGCGTATCTCGACCCTGCTCGACATGACGCTGAAGGATGTCGAACGCGTTCTCTATTTCGAGAACTACATCGTCACCGAACCGGGCCTCACTTCGCTGAAGCAGAACCAGCTTCTGTCCGAAGAAGAGTACATGATCGCCGTCGACGAGTTCGGCGAAGACCAGTTCACCGCCATGATCGGCGCTGAAGCCATCTATGAGATGCTGGCTTCGATGAACCTCGAAAAGATCGCCGGCGACCTGCGCGTCGAGCTTGCTGAAACGACTTCTGATCTGAAGCAGAAGAAGCTGATGAAGCGCCTGAAGATCGTCGAGAACTTCATGGAAAGCGGCAACCGTCCGGAATGGATGATCATGAAGGTCGTTCCGGTCATTCCGCCGGACCTGCGCCCGCTGGTTCCGCTGGATGGCGGCCGTTTCGCGACGTCCGACCTCAACGATCTCTATCGCCGCGTCATCAACCGTAACAACCGTCTGAAGCGCCTGATCGAGCTTCGTGCGCCGGGTATCATCATCCGCAACGAAAAGCGCATGTTGCAGGAATCCGTCGATGCGCTGTTCGACAACGGCCGTCGCGGCCGTGTCATCACGGGTGCCAACAAGCGCCCGCTGAAGTCGCTCTCCGACATGCTCAAGGGCAAGCAGGGCCGCTTCCGCCAGAACCTTCTCGGCAAGCGCGTCGACTATTCCGGTCGTTCGGTTATTGTGACCGGTCCGGAGCTCAAGCTGCACCAGTGCGGCCTGCCGAAGAAGATGGCGCTCGAACTGTTCAAGCCGTTCATCTATGCCCGCCTCGACGCCAAGGGTTACTCCTCGACCGTCAAGCAGGCCAAGAAGCTGGTTGAAAAGGAAAAGCCGGAAGTCTGGGATATCCTCGACGAGGTCATCCGCGAGCATCCGGTTCTCCTGAACCGCGCACCGACGCTGCACCGTCTGGGTATCCAGGCTTTCGAACCCATGCTGGTCGAAGGCAAGGCCATCCAGCTGCACCCGCTCGTCTGCACGGCCTTCAACGCCGACTTCGACGGTGACCAGATGGCTGTTCACGTTCCGCTCTCGCTGGAAGCCCAGCTGGAAGCGCGCGTGCTGATGATGTCGACCAACAACATCCTGCATCCGGCAAACGGCCACCCGATCATCGTTCCTTCGCAGGACATGGTTCTCGGCCTGTATTACCTGTCGATCATGAACCAGAACGAGCCGGGCGAAGGCATGGCCTTCTCGGATATCGGTGAGCTGCATCACGCGCTTGAAAACAAGGTCGTGACGCTGCATGCCAAGATCCGCGGCCGCTTCAAGACCGTGGATGCCGATGGCAAGCCGGTTTCGAAGATTCATGAGACGACCCCCGGTCGTATGCTGATTGGCGAACTTCTGCCGAAGAACGTCAACGTGCCTTTCGACGTCTGCAACCAGGAAATGACCAAGAAGAACATCTCCAAGATGATCGACACGGTCTACCGTCATTGCGGCCAGAAAGACACGGTCATCTTCTGCGACCGCATCATGCAGCTCGGCTTTGCCCATGCCTGCCGCGCCGGCATTTCGTTCGGCAAGGACGACATGGTCATTCCGGACAGCAAGGTGAAGATCGTCGGCGACACCGAAGCTCTCGTGAAGGAATACGAACAGCAGTATAATGATGGTCTCATCACCCAGGGCGAAAAGTACAACAAGGTTGTCGACGCTTGGGGCAAGGCTACCGAAAAGGTCGCCGAAGAGATGATGGCACGCATCAAGGCTGTCGAGTTCGATCCGGAAACGGGCCGCCAGAAGCCGATGAACTCCATCTACATGATGTCGCATTCGGGTGCTCGTGGTTCTCCGAACCAGATGCGTCAGCTGGGCGGCATGCGCGGCCTGATGGCGAAGCCGTCGGGTGAAATCATCGAGACGCCGATCATCTCGAACTTCAAGGAAGGCCTGACCGTTAACGAGTACTTCAACTCGACCCACGGTGCCCGTAAGGGTCTCGCAGACACCGCCCTGAAGACGGCGAACTCGGGTTACCTGACCCGTCGTCTCGTCGACGTCGCGCAGGATTGCATCGTCAACTCCAAGGATTGCGGCACCGACAAGGGCCTCACCATGACCGCCATTGTCGATGCCGGTCAGGTCGTTGCCTCGCTCGGCGCACGTATCCTCGGCCGTACGGCTCTGGACGACATCGATCATCCGGTTTCCGGCGAGAACATCGTCAAGGCCGGCACGCTGATCGACGAAGCCGACGTGGCTGCAATCGAGAAGGCCGGTATCCAGTCCGTCCGCATCCGTTCGGCTCTGACCTGCGAAGTGCAGATCGGCGTCTGCGGCGTGTGCTACGGTCGTGACCTTGCACGCGGTACGCCTGTCAACATGGGCGAAGCCGTCGGCGTCATCGCCGCACAGTCCATCGGTGAACCGGGCACGCAGCTTACCATGCGTACCTTCCACCTTGGCGGTACGGCGAACGTGGTCGACCAGTCGTTCCTCGAAGCCTCTTACGAGGGCACGATTGCGATCAAGAACCGCAACATCCTGCGCAACTCCGAAGGCGCACTCATCGCGATGGGCCGTAACATGGCCGTCACCATTCTCGATGAGCGTGGCCAGGAGCGGTCTTCGCAGCGCGTTGCCTATGGTTCGAAGATCTTCGTTGACGACGGCGACAAGGTTAAGCGCGGTCAGCGTCTTGCAGAGTGGGACCCCTACACCCGTCCGATGATGACGGAAGTGGAAGGTACCGTTCACTTCGAGGACCTCGTCGACGGTCTTTCCGTTCTGGAAGCCACCGACGAATCCACCGGCATCACCAAGCGTCAGGTTATCGACTGGCGTTCGACGCCGCGCGGTTCGGACCTCAAGCCTGCGATCGTCATCAAGGACGCTTCCGGTGCGGTTGCGAAGCTTGCCCGTGGTGGCGAAGCCCGCTTCCAGCTCTCGGTCGACGCCATCCTGTCGGTCGAGCCGGGTGCTAAGGTCTCCCAGGGTGACGTGCTTGCACGTTCGCCGCTGGAAAGCGCCAAGACGAAGGACATCACCGGCGGTCTGCCGCGTGTTGCCGAACTGTTCGAAGCCCGTCGTCCGAAGGACCACGCCATCATCGCAGAGATCGATGGTACGATCCGTCTCGGCCGCGACTACAAGAACAAGCGTCGAGTGATGATCGAGCCTGCGGAAGACGGCGTCGAGCCGGTCGAATACCTGATCCCGAAGGGCAAGCCCTTCCACCTTCAGGAAGGCGACTATATCGAAAAGGGTGAATACATCCTCGACGGTAACCCGGCACCGCACGACATTCTGGCAATCAAGGGCGTGGAGGCTCTGGCTTCCTACCTCGTGAACGAAATCCAGGAAGTCTACCGTCTGCAGGGCGTTGTGATCAACGACAAGCACATCGAGGTGATCGTTCGCCAGATGCTGCAGAAGGTTGAAATCACCGATGCCGGCGACAGCCAGTACATCGTTGGTGACAACGTCGATCGCATCGAACTTGACGACAACAACGACCGCCTGATCGAAGAAGGCAAGAAGCCTGCCTATGGCGAGCCGGTTCTGCTCGGCATCACCAAGGCTTCGCTGCAGACGCCGTCCTTCATCTCGGCCGCATCCTTCCAGGAAACCACCAAGGTTCTCACGGAAGCTGCAATCGCCGGCAAGACGGACACGCTGCAGGGCCTCAAGGAAAACGTCATCGTCGGCCGTCTCATCCCGGCCGGTACCGGCGGCACCATGACGCAGATCCGCCGCATCGCCACTTCGCGCGACGACCTCATTCTTGAGGAACGCCGCAAGGGCACCGGTGCAGGTTCTGCGAACCAGATGCTGCAGGACATGACAGACCAGGCTCCGGCCGCCGAATAAGGCGGGAAGGGCAGGGGCTTTGCGAAGCCCCGCCAAAGTTCAGAACAAAACGCCCGGAGCAATCCGGGCGTTTTTTGTTTGAGCGGAATTTGGAAGCTTCTAGCCCTTTGCCAGTCAACCTGGAAATCCATCCGCGCAAATGGGTTAGGCCTGTCCGCGGATGTTATAGCGAGTGAGAACGGAAAGCCGGCGAACGAGGTCGGCCTTGCCGGTGCTGCCGGTCTTCGCGTAGATAGACTTGGCGTTGCTGCGCACGGTTTCGTGCGATACTTTCAGCTGCTTCGCCACCGCCGGAAGCGAAAGCCCCTTCATGATTTCCAGCGCTACCCGCGCTTCGCCCCTGGTCAGATCGTAAAGACCCTTGAGCAATGTGTTTGCATCGGCAATTATGCCCGTCGGCTGCGATACGAGCGCGATGGCGTTGCCGTTGGGTGAGAAATCCAGTGCGCTCTTGCGCAGCGGTATGAGGTGGAGAATGCAGGCGCCGTCTTCGCTGGCGGGAAGAGGGAAGGAACCGGCGTCTTGCCCAGAGAGTGCCTTGTAAAGCAGCCGGTTCACTCTCTCATCGGCAATGGTGATTCTGTCGCGCGTGCGGGCGGAGAAGCATTTCTGTAATGACAGGAACAGATCGTTGGCCGAAAGGATGTGGCCGCTCGTCTGAAGCACTGCGGCCGGCGCGCCAATGGCGTTGAGACCAAGTGTCATCGCATCGGCCTTCTGACGCTGCAGCTGTGTTGCGAGGGTGAGGCTGCGGGCGATATGCGGCCTCAGTCCGCCGAGTGCTGCCATGGTCTCAGGCGTGATAGTGCCGGCGTCGAGCCTGCGTTCAAACAGCACTGTCATCTCCGGATGGCCGGGTGGAGCGACCTGTGTCGCCGCGCCGTATCCCAAACCGCGGGGCATAAGAAAGTCACGAACGATCGGCAGCTCGGCCCATTCCTCATGATTGAAGACGTCCAAATCCTGCGCGAAGGAGAATTGGCCTTCCCGGGCGATGCGGCTGAGGCGATCATTGCGGTGGTTCCAGCCGCCCGCCGCGAAGTCCTTCATCAGCTCCTGAAAGCTCGGCGTGTGAAGCCACACCTGGTCTTCTCCCTTGCCCCAGGTAATCGCGCCGCCCCAGAAATTGAGATGACGGCAGATAGCTACCAGAACCTGCATCCAGCGGTCGGGAAAGAGCGCCGCTTCATAAATGTCATCGATAATGTCTGCCGACGATATAGTATCCAACCCGCCACCGAAAATTTGCGTCGGAACTATTTTACGCTGATGTCGGCTGGATATTCAATGTATAAAGAATTAATACTACTGTATTTAAAGTATATAATCTATGAGTGACTTAATATATTGATGAGTTTGCCGAAGGGGTCGCGCACGAACAGGCGTCGTACACCCCACGCCTCGACTACGGGGCCGTATTCGATCGGTAGCTTGGCGGTCAGGATTCGGGCGTGGACCTCGTCGAAATCATCGACCTCGATGGAGAGGTCGGGCACATCCGTGCCGGAGCCACCTTCGCGCGCAAAACTCACCTGAGCCCGCGCTTCGAGCGGGCTGGCATGGGTGACGATCCAGCCATGATCCATGGCGGCGGGCATGCCGAGAATGTCACCGTAGAACGCCTGAGCCCGCGCGGGTTCCGGCGTTGCTATATTGGCGACGACACGTCTGACCGCCATGGCTTGAACCTCAGGCGAAGCGGATGATGGCGACTTCGCCTTCGAGTGCGCCCTGATAGGCGGAGGCGTGCGGCTCTTCGTCCGGGATGTCGGTCAGCATGCCGATCTGGTCGAGATCGGCTTCGATGAAGCCTTCCTCGGAAAGCGCGTTCAGCGTTTCGCGTACGGCGGTATCGTCGTCCGGCGCCCGCAGGATGACGTGGATGTCGATGCCCTCGGAATTGTCGGTCTCATAGGCCTTGCCGATGACGATGAAGACCATCGGCTCGTCGCGTCCGTTGTCGTTGTCGGGGAGGGTGCTCATGACGCGGTTCCTTGATCTGTCGTTGCTGTGACGCGGGCCGAGGGAATCGGTCCCGCCCATGGCGGAGCCGCTCCGGCCCGCCATGGGGAATCAATAGACGGATTTTATGAAAAGCCAAAGCGTGGAGGTCAAAATCGCTGCCTTCTGCGCCGACTTATGTTAAAGCGGGTTGGAAATGGCCCGGACGTGGGCTTTGTGGCCATGGGTGGCGGCGCAAAATGTGGATTCACCCTTGACGAAAGCTGGCTAAAACAGTAGTACGCCCGCCATCGGAGCCTCTGTGGGTGCTGGCCGTTCGGTAACCTTTTTCCCGAACATCATCTCAAACGGGTCTCCATTGCACGTAGAAGACACGAATGTTGCACGCAAGACGCCTCATCCGGTGTCCTCTGCTCTTGGTGGTCCATCCGTGAAAACGGATCGGGCCACGTTTTGCGCATGAGGATATATGCGTGCATCGTCGCCGGCAACGGCATAGCCGCCACCCGTGAGGGTGGCTAAAGTAGTTTTTGCAAGGGATGGTTATATGCCTACCGTAAACCAGCTGATCCGCAAGCCTCGCCAGGCACAGGTAAAGCGCAACAAGGTTCCTGCTCTTCAGGAAAACCCGCAGAAGCGTGGTGTTTGCACCCGCGTTTACACGACGACCCCGAAGAAGCCGAACTCGGCTCTGCGTAAGGTTGCCAAGATCCGCCTCACCAACGGCTTCGAAGTCATCGGCTACATTCCGGGCGAAGGTCACAACCTTCAGGAACACTCCGTGGTCATGATCCGCGGCGGCCGCGTAAAGGACTTGCCGGGCGTGCGTTACCACATCATCCGCGGTGTTCTCGATACCCAGGGCGTCAAGAACCGCAAGCAGCGCCGCTCCAAGTACGGTGCGAAGCGTCCGAAGTAATTCGGGTTTAAACAAATTCCGGCGCTGCGCGAGGTTCTCCGCGTGGTTTAGCGTCAATAACATTGAGAGACAAAGAATATGTCCCGTCGCCATAGTGCAGAAAAGCGTGAGATCAACCCGGACCCGAAGTTCGGCGATCTGGTCGTCACCAAGTTCATGAACGCCATCATGCTTCACGGCAAGAAGTCGGTCGCAGAAAGCATCGTTTACGGCGCGTTCGACGTCGTTCAGGGTAAGACGAAGCAGGAGCCGCTCGGCGTGTTCCACTCCGCCCTCGACAACGTTGCTCCGCACGTTGAAGTGCGTTCGCGCCGCGTTGGTGGTGCCACGTATCAGGTTCCCGTCGACGTTCGCCCCGAGCGCCGTCAGGCCCTCGCTATCCGCTGGCTGATCACGGCTGCCCGCAAGCGCAACGAAACGACCATGGTCGATCGCCTTTCCGGCGAACTCATGGACGCTGCGAACAACCGCGGTTCCGCTGTCAAGAAGCGCGAAGACACGCACAAGATGGCCGACGCCAACCGCGCATTCTCGCATTACCGCTGGTAATCTTAACCGGTCGCATATCGAAAGGCAGTCCATTATGGCTCGCGAATATAAAATCGAAGACTACCGCAATTTCGGTATCATGGCGCATATCGACGCCGGCAAGACGACGACCACCGAGCGTATCCTTTATTACACCGGTAAGTCGCACAAGATCGGCGAAGTTCACGATGGCGCTGCCACGATGGACTGGATGGAGCAGGAGCAGGAGCGTGGTATCACTATCACCTCCGCTGCCACCACGACCTTCTGGAAGGGTCGCGACGGCAAGATGCGCCGCTTCAACATCATCGACACCCCCGGCCACGTTGACTTCACCATTGAAGTCGAGCGTTCGCTGCGCGTTCTCGACGGCGCCATCGCGCTGCTCGACGCCAACGCCGGTGTTGAGCCGCAGACGGAAACCGTCTGGCGCCAGGCCGAGAAGTATCATGTTCCGCGCATGATCTTCTGCAACAAGATGGACAAGACCGGTGCTGACTTCTACCGCTCGGTAGAAATGATCAAGACCCGTCTCGGCGCCATCGCCGTTGTCATGCAGCTGCCGATCGGCGCTGAGGCCGAGTTCAAGGGCGTTATCGACCTGATCGAGATGAACGCACTCATCTGGCGCGACGAATCGCTCGGCGCTCAGTGGGACGTCGTCGAAATCCCGGAAGACATGAAGGCCAAGGCTGACGAATATCGCGAAAAGCTGATCGAGACCGTTGTCGAGATTGACGAAGAAGCGATGGAAGACTACCTGAACGGCATCATGCCCGACAACGACAAGATCCGTGCGCTCGTTCGCCGCGGCACCATCGACGTGAAGTTCCACCCGATGTTCTGCGGTACCGCGTTCAAGAACAAGGGCGTTCAGCCGCTTCTCGACGCCGTTGTCGACTACCTGCCTTCTCCGCTGGACATTCCGGCGATCAAGGGTATCGACTTCAAGACCGAAGCCGAAATCGAGCGTCATGCCGACGACAGCGAGCCGCTTTCCATGCTCGCGTTCAAGATCATGAACGACCCCTTCGTCGGTTCGCTGACCTTCGCACGCATCTACTCGGGCAAGCTCGAAAAGGGTACGTCCGTCATCAACACGGTCAAGGACAAGCGCGAGCGCGTCGGCCGTATGCTGCAGATGCACTCCAACAGCCGTGAAGACATCGAAGAAGCCTTTGCCGGCGACATCGTTGCTCTGGCCGGCCTCAAGGAAACCACCACTGGCGATACGCTCTGCGATCCGCTGAAGCCGGTTATCCTCGAGCGCATGGAATTCCCCGAGCCGGTCATCCAGATCGCGATCGAGCCGAAGACCAAGGGCGACCAGGAAAAGATGGGCCTCGCGCTCAACCGTCTGGCTGCTGAAGATCCTTCGTTCCGCGTCAAGACGGATGAAGAATCCGGTCAGACGATCATCGCGGGCATGGGCGAACTTCACCTCGACATTCTCGTTGACCGTATGCGTCGCGAATTCAAGGTTGAAGCAACCGTTGGCGCTCCGCAGGTTGCCTACCGCGAAACCATCACGCGTCAGCACGAAGAAGACTACACGCACAAGAAGCAGTCCGGTGGTACCGGTCAGTTCGCTCGCGTGAAGATCATCTTCGAACCGAACCCCGAAGGCGAAGACTTCAAGTTCGAGTCGAAGATCGTCGGCGGTGCAGTTCCGAAGGAATACATCCCGGGCGTTCAGAAGGGTATCGAAAGCGTTCTGTCTTCCGGTCCGCTGGCTGGCTTCCCGATGCTCGGCGTCAAGGCGACGCTGGTCGATGGTGCATTCCACGATGTTGACTCGTCGGTTCTCGCCTTCGAAATCGCATCGCGTGCCTGCTTCCGTGAAGCAGCCAAGAAGGCTGGCGCACAGCTTCTCGAGCCGATGATGAAGGTCGAAGTCGTAACGCCGGAAGACTATGTCGGTGACGTTATCGGCGACCTGAACTCCCGTCGTGGTCAGATCCAGGGCCAGGAAAGCCGTGGTATCGCGGTCGTCATCAACGCGCATGTTCCGCTCGCGAACATGTTCAAGTACGTCGACAACCTGCGCTCCATGTCGCAGGGCCGTGCACAGTACTCGATGACGTTCGACCACTATTCGCCGGTTCCGTCGAACGTGGCGCAGGAAATCCAGGCTAAGTACTCCGGTCAGAAGTGATCGGGGTACGCCCCACCGAATTTTGAAGATTATTCCCGTCAAGGGACAAGAATGGAGAGCCACTA
>NZ_JAVAYA010000041.1:0-22399 GCF_041954855.1 Agrobacterium sp. LR_9 | reverse complement strand
CCCAAGGCTGGCGGTGCTGATCGATGGTGACAATGTCTCGCCGGAAATCGTGGGCGGGCTGTTCGGCGTGATCGCGATGCTGGGAGATGCAACGGTCCGGCGCATCTATGGTGACTGGACGCAGGCAACCACGAGGGGCTGGAAAAGCCGGCTTGCGGATCATGCCATCCGGCCCGTTCAGCAGTTTGCCAGCTGTCCGGGAAAGAACGCCACCGATGGCGCCATGATCATCGATGCGATGGATCTTTTGCACCGGAACCGCCTTGACGGTTTCTGTATCGTCTCAAGCGATGGCGACTTTACCCGGCTGGCGCTGCGTATCCGTGAGGAGGGTGTTTTTGTGCACGGATTTGGTGACCGGCAGACACCGTCTTCTTTCATGGCCGCCTGTAACAGCTTTACCCGTTTCGACAGGCTGCGGCCGTCCAAAGAGACGCGGTGGCTCTCCGCCACAACAGCAGACGCAGAGCGAACCGCCGGCAGGCAAACAGATCTCTCCGCCCATGTTGCGCAGCAGATGCTGGCGATGATCGAAGAGGCCGTGTCTGCCAGCAGGGAAGAGGATGGCTGGTCACCTCTGGCGAAGGTCGGTCTGTGGCTTGCCCTGCATGAGCCGTCCTTCAATCCGCGTCACTTCGGCTTTGCCGGGCTGGGCGGTTTCGTTGAGGCCTGTCCTGCCATAAACGTCCGGCGCTGTGGCGAGGGCGGTCATCTGGTGCGGGTGAGGCTGGTGGAGAAGAAGAACACTACAGCTTGCGTGGAAACCCGTGATGGCGCGTAAACCGGTTGCCCGTCGCATCGAGGAACTGGAGGCACGCAAGCGCTCGCTGATGGCACGGCTTGCCGCACGCGAACGGCGGCTTGAGGTACGGCGGAAAATGCTGCTGGGCACGTGGGTGGTCAGCGAACTTCGACAATCGGCAGAGGGGCCGGACGTGCAGATGTTGCGCGACCTGCTGCGGCGCCAGCTGCCGCAGATGGCGCTGCGGGATGCCGATCGTCAACTGCTTGAGGATTTGCTCAATGGGGAAAACGCGGACGGGAACGGTTGACGTTTGCTGGCGGTCAGCCGAGCTGGCGTTCAATCGCGGCCTTGTCTATCACCGACCAGACCCTGAGGATTTTGTTGTGCCCGAACTCGTAGAAAACGTGCTCGCAGAACTGAACCTTCCTGCCATTGACCGGGAGGCCCATGAACGTGGCCTTGGGCGTGCAATCGAACGAAAGCCGGGCAGCAATCCTGTTCGCGTCGCTGACAAGGATCTCTGCCTCAAACCGCAGGTCGGGAATGTCCGCAAAATCCTGGACCAGCATGTCGCGATAGCCTGACAGGCCGAATGGTCGTCCGTTGTGTTCGACTGTATCGTCGACGAAGGCGCCGAGTTCATCGAAGGCCTGACGGTTGAGGCAGTCGAGGTAAGCGAGATAGATGTCCTGAAGTTTCGGCATGGGTTTCTCCGTGTCGATCAAAGGTCAAACCGGTTTCGGCGTCAGCGCCGCGGCAGCCGTTTTGTGCGAGGTTCGCAGTCCGTTTTGCCGGCGGAATAACGGTCCGCTACTGAACAGGTGCAGTTTTGGATGGTCAACCGGTGACGAGTTTGCAACTGCCGCTATGAAGTCGATAGAACCCGTCCTGCGGAACGGGAAGTTCGGGCATCTGAACTGGGGTTACCATCATCTTTTGCCCAGATCAGCGGCGGAAACGCCGAGCGCGACTGCCAAGGGCAACCTGGCTTTCTCAGGCATTATGGCGAGTCCTGAAGTGATCGCTTCCTGCCATGCAGGACCGCGTTCCCACGCCTCGTTCCAGGCGTCGGCGAGCGAATATCCTTGCCGTGTTTCCACCAGTGCCTCTGACAACAGGTATGCCTGTTGAAGATCCTTGTCACGCTTTGCCCTGCCCAGGGCATCGTTGCGTCTGCGAGACGCGACAATCAACTTGTGAACGGCATAGCGCTCGGGAGCGGGGACGTTGACGCTGACGCCTTCCCTGTACAGCAGCACCGTTCTGACGGGTTCGTAGATCAGATAGTCCAGAAAGCGAAGGTTTTCCGCCGACGCGCCGCCGAGAGCAGGCATGGGTGACGGCTTGCCCGTATGGTCGTTTGATCCGCGGTTCCCTGTCAGGAACTCCACGCGATAGTTGTCCGAGTTCACGAAGGCGACGACACGCGCCTTGTCCACCTGATGTGGCACCGCCCGGAAGGACGGATCCACGGTATGCAAGACGTCGAGGATTGGTGGCAGGCTGTCCCCGACCTCTGAGCTAATTGCAAAATCCTGGGCGTAGTCGGCGTCGCCCGTCTGGAGCGCGGCATTTGGAAGGCGAACCCCGAGCAGCCCTGAATAGCAGCTGAACGCAACCGAGCCTATGATAAGCGCTCGAAGGCGAAACAATCCGGCATCTGCAAGAGCTTTCGTTACTTCGCCGGCAAAACGTTCAGGCGCCGCCATGCCACCGGTTCGTGTAAGGGCGTTAACGAGCCGACGCCGCTCCCTGAGGTCGTCTTTGACTTCCCTGTGGGCGTGTACCCTCGCGGTTATTTCCGCGTCTGCTTCCGGTCCCACATAGCGCCGCCTGTCACCATCGGGGGTCGGATACTCGAAGTACCAGTAACCCTTGCCTTTAACGGGGACATTCACGAACCGTCCATTATGAGGGAAGTCGGTAGAGAACTGCGCATCGAACGATCGCTGCGCCAGTTCCGCGAACATTGTCCTGTATGCGAGGTCAATCTGTTTCAAGACATGCGATCCTTGCGGCGACGTGTGTCGTTATAAGGTTTTGTTTTTTTCCTTATAACCGGGATCGCGATAAATCGGCACAGTCGTTATAAGGAAATTCAAAAATCCTTATAACCGCTTCCATTTGCCATGGCAACCGGTCGTCAGGGCACTGCCCCTGAAACCGGCCAAGGCAGTTCCGGACAGTTTCGCCGTGACGGAGGAGGCAGATTGTCGGTGCAGACACGCGTGTTTCACCCATTTCTGCGTTATCGGTCGCCATCGATCGATGCATCCAGACGGAAACGCATCGATTGCAGCGCATTGATGACCGAGTGCAGGGCAGCCTGTTTGTCCTCGTTCGATACAGACAGGACGTGATGTTCAAAGACGCCGAGATCGGCAAACTGCGCATGAAGATCGGCGACGACAAGCGGATCGCCCAGGCTGTCGCCACCGCGTGCCTGACAGCGTTCGATCGCCTCTGTCACTGTCGTGCGCAGCACGATGTAATGCAGCGGGCGCGAAAGCGCCATGAAGGCCGGTAACCAGTCCGGTCGCACGACGCCATCGAGGGTGACGAAATAACCTGCCTCGGCGTAGCGACCGGCAACGTCGGCGGCGATCTGCATGATCATCCGGTTCTGCTGACGGGATTGCGGAAGCCAGGGATCGATGCGGCCATGCTTGATGTAACCCCAAAGATCATCGCTGTGGAAATGCACCTTTGGCACGCCGGGCAAGTGCGCGAGTGCGTCGGCTATTGTGGACTTGCCGGAGCCGGGATGCCCGGAGAGAAGGAGAATGTGGCCGCGGAGATTGTCTGTCATGGTCATGTTCCAGTCTCGGATGCTGCCAGATCAATCGTCGATCGCTTGCTGTCGATATCCGTTGTTTGGCGGGCTGACCTGGATGTGTATCGCGGTGCTTGTGGTCGCGCGAGCGAGGTCTCTGCGGTTATATCATCGAAGCGTCAAAAGGAGCGGTTCAAACGCCTGTCTCTGACGCCGGTTTTGCGAAACGGACGCCGACACCACCGCCGTTCTCGTCAATGAAGGTGAGGCCGGCCTCTTCGAATGCATTTCGAATCGCGAGAAGAGTCGAAGAGTAGCTCGGTTTTCCAGCCTCTATCCGCGTCACAGTTGCGGGCGTTACGTTGGCGCGGTTCGCAAGATCCCGTACGCCCCACTTTAGTGCCGCCCTAGCCATACGGACTTGATCTGCTGTTAACATTAACACCTTGACATAATCTTGGCGCGAAGTCAGACTCGCGATTGTAAATTGCAACGGCCAAGGAGGTGCTAGGCACACCGTCCTTGACCTGACCACAATCTAGCTAGCTGGAGCTTGGATCATGGCTGATTCTGAGAATAGCAGAACTTTACCTAAAATTTCGTACGCAAATGCATTCCCCAACGAGACGTTTGTCGACAACCTGCCAAGCGTGATCAACCGGCGCAATCTTCTGCCGCTGGCCGCACGGATCCTGCCGATGCTGCTCAACGATCTTCCCTCGCGCACCATTGCCGGACCGGTGCATGCCAAGGAGCTGTGGCCGGACTGGTATGACATGTATCAGCAACGCCTTGCCGCCGAGCGGGAATGCCGGGAACTCGAGGCGCGACTGCTGGAAGAGACCGGCGGTCGTCCTGCCGTGGTGATTTCCGTTGACGATGGTGGTCCATCGGCAGGGACGGTGTCCTCTTTCGGGGAGATCAGGGAGCTTGCGCCGCGCATCGGCGCTGATGCCGCAGAGCGCGCGCGTCTGGAGTTGCTGAGACTGAGACGGGCATGGAATGCGGCTGACCGTCGCATCGGTTACAGCGCAAGCCTTGCGAAGGCGCAGGACCTTGCCCGGTTCGAGGGCATTGCCGGGCGTGTGCTGATTTCGCTGCAGCCCTATTACATCCACGACATTGCCGCCAAGCTTCACTGCATGCTGGTGATGTATGATCCGGAGCTTCGTAACGAAGAGACCCCCTGGCCGGAACTGCGCAAGATGCTGCGTGAGCTGATCCAGCCGCACTGGTCTGTGATCGAGCCGCAGTCGCGTATCCGCCTGCTGCGGCCGAAGACGCGCGAGAGGCGGTTTCAGGAGGAAAGGGACAGGATTGCCGTGTGAGCGGCGTGACGCAGGCCAGGCAGGCGCGGCAGCGGGCCTTCCGCGCCCTGCTATGGTCAGCCAGCGAAACACGCCCTGCCTATGCGGCAAGGCCCGTCACAAGATAAACGGACGCCAGAAGCAGGGTGACCACGGTGAAGAAGATGAGAGCTGCCGCCAGTTCATCGAACCTGCCGTCGCGTTCATTGCGATTCCAGTCGTAAGCCATAACCAACCTCCATCGTTGCTGTGAGGGAAGGGTGGTCTGGTATGGTTAATGAAATCTTAATATGTGCAGTGGGAAAGTTGCCGGTATGATCTGGCATTTGGCCGTCTGACGATGGCGCCGGCCCTCAACCGGCAGGTTTGACGAGGCTGATTTCGGTTTTGCTGTCGAGGACGATATGCAAATCCCGGATCATGGCGGCTGCCTGCAGCAGGGCGTTTCGCACCTCCTCATCGCTGCGCCATCCGCGTTCGATGGAGAGGGCGATGGTGTGGATGTCGAGGAGACAGTCACGGCCGGGACCGGATGGAATGCCGATTGTTTCTCGCATGTCGCGGATTGTTGTAACGGCCCGTTCGAGCATACGCCGCTTCTGCCAGCCGTCGAGGTGATCAAGCCTGTTGGCGTCGCGGATGAGCTCGGCAATGAAGCTGTTCGTCAGGGTCATGGTATGAGGTTGCCGGGTCGGCTGACGGACGTCAATGGAAGACCTTTGAGGTGAGCTTCTGATCCCGAAGTTGGCACCAGGATGTGACGCCGATGCGTCACGGCGCGTGGGCACGGATGCGAGCTTTTTTCACTGAATATCTTCCAAATTATTTCTTTTTTATCATAGTGTTGAGGAGTTTTATGGAAGTAAAAAATAAGGATCACGTCATGCTGGCCTTGTTTGGACGGTCGGTGCCCGGGTGCGGAAATCTTGGGGGTTGCGTTCCGTTTGTGCACAATGGGATTATCGGTGCGGAGATTGCCGGAAAGCAAACGTCGATCAGTCTGCGACCTCCCGGGGAATCGATTGGCGAGGGGTTGTCTGCAACGACAAATGGCGGTGAGACCAAAACGGAGTGACGATATGAAAAACGGAGCATGGACGTTCCGGCGTCGGTACCTCAAGGTATCGACAATCAGCTGCCTTGCCGCATTTTTGAGTTTCGGGGAAGCCGCGGCCACGCCGGCGGATATGACGGTGGAGCGCCTTCTCACCATCTGTGAAGCGCCCACCGTGCAAGAAGCGATGGTAAGCGGCGACAAACTCGACTGGAAGCGTTTAACCGATGCGGACATGGATGAGTGGCGTCGCAGCTTCGTCGGTTATAATGACGGTTCTGTTGATGTGGTCGGATGGCGCCGTGAGAGGGAAGGCGGCGCGGAATTGTTGTCGTTCTGGATTGCCGCTGGTCCGAATGGACACAAGGCGTGCGCCTACACCACGCCAAGACCCTCCGGCTTTCTGGATGCGTTATCGGACCGGCTTGGGGCGCCAGACAATCTCGACAAGAATGAAGTTATAGAAAGTGTAACCGCGGGGTGGAAGCGGGGCGCGGTCGATTATTCCTTTGTTCAGGTCGGCACGTCCGCCGTCATTAATATCAGCTCAAGTCGATGAGATGCACTATTCCCGGGGCACAATAACAAGCACGTTGAAACCCTCGTCAATATTGAATGTCTGCGGATTGAGCAGTTTGTTGCCATAGGTGGAACTGAACCAGCACGCGGTCTTATCATCATGAATTTCCGTGACGGTTTCCCGGACGGTTCTGTTGATCGCGTCTGTGATTTCGGTCCCTGTCTTGCCCCGCCTGTTGAGATGCATAAGCTTCTTCCGCGCGGGACTTTCTGCATCGGAAACCGCGATGGATACCCTGTCCGTTGAATAGCTTTTTACCCGAACCCGCAGTCGCCTCGGGCGAGCTGCATCAAATTGGTCGTTAATTTCCTTGATACGCGCCTTGATGTCAGCATCGGCCCGGCGCTCCCCGGTCAAAACATCATCCGCCGGCGCAAGCCCGTCGGCGAACTGCGCACGCGCCACTTCCGCGGCGTGATGTGCATAGGCGAGATGTGTCACCGGCAGTGCCTTCAGCCATTTGCGGCGTTGCGTGATCGCCATCGACTTTGCCGCCTCTTCGCCCAGTTTGGCGACGGAGAAGTTCTCGCGTTTCTGCCCCTCACTGGTCATTAAGGTTGCCTGCCACACATCGCCTTCGGCCGTCTCAACACGCCTGACGCCGGAGATGCCGCTTCGGTTGTTCTTGCGCAGAAGCACGGCCTGCTCGATGTTGGTGGCGGGCGGAATGGCAAGGATAATGGCATCGCGGTAGGCGCGTGCCTGACAGTAGGCTTCGCTGCCGGAACCGTAGATGCTGTCCTTGAACAGCCTGACAATCCGGTGGCCACGTCGCCTGATACTGACCCACCAGCCGGCGCCGTGGCGAGCCCCGGCGGCTTCTTCGCGGCTAAGGCCGTAGGTATCGGCATCGTGTTTTGTGTGTCTCGGATTTCTTTCGATGGTCACTCCGTGCCCCGGCCTGTCAGATGTCATCGATGGATATTTGGCGTATCCAGGTTGTGGAATTCATGTTGAATCCTTGGTTTCGCCACAATGTTTGATTGCATTCTGTCGAGATTTTGACAGCTGATTGATTTTTTTGAGCTCTGCTATCGAGGTTCGCAATGAATGACCAGCCCTCATCCTCTGACTTCATTCAGGCGAGTCGTGTGCTCAAGGTCAAGTCGCCTTTGGGCGAGGATCAGCTTCTTCCGGAGCGTCTGACGGTCGAGGAGGGCGTGTCGCAGCTCTTCGACATTCGCCTGACCGTGCGGGCCAAGAAAGAAGCGATCAAGCCCGAAGAGCTGATCGGACGGCTGGTGGATGTGTCGGTCGAGGTGCAACAGGGCGATGGCGAAGAGGGCAGCGGCATCCGTCGCCCGTTCAACGGCCTGGTGACCGAGTTGCATGAGGGCCCGCCGATCACACGCGGCATGCGCTCCTATGCGCTGACCATCCGCCCGCAAATGTGGCTTCTGTCGCGCCGGTCGGATTGCCGCATCTGGATGGACAAGACGGCGGTCGAGGTCGTCGAGACGCTGTTTTCCGAACATGGCATTCCCGCACCAGATACGTCGGGCATCATCTCGCCTCCGCCTGCACAGCACTACAGCGTCCAGTTTAACGAGACGGACCTCGATTATCTTTTGCGCCGCTTTGAAGAGGACGGCCTGTTCTACTGGTTCAGCCATGAGGATGATTCCCACAAGCTGCATGTGGCCGATAGCGCCAGTGGCTGGCTTGGGCCGTCGCCGGCCGCCCAGGGGGAGGGGACGGTGCGCCTGGCGCAGGGGTCTTCGGATCGTAACCACATCAACGACTGGGCGCGGCGTTTCTCCTATGTCTCGGGCCAGCGCGCTGGCGCGGACTGGAATTTCGAGACGCCGGGCATGGTACCGAGCACGATGACCCCGTCGCTGGTGCAGATGCCGGATGCGACGAAGCGCGAGCTTTACGAATATCCAGCCCGCATCAAGACGGTGGAAGAGGCCGAGCGCGCGCAGAAACTGCGCACCCAGTCCATCGAAGCCGATCACGACCGGGTTTTCGGTTCGTCGACCTCGCGCATTCTGGAGGCCGGCCGCCGCTTCACGCCTTACGAGGTCGCCCACCCCGAACACGCCTATGAAGAACATGTGATCATCAGGGCAAGCCACAATATCGTCGATCTCTCTTATGAGACCAATGGCAACGAGCCGGAATATCGCAATCACTTCGAGGCGATCCCCGCCCGTGTGCCGCTGACGCCGCACCGGTCAACAAAGCGCCCGCGCATCGAAGGGACGCAGGTGGCGATCGTCGCCGGACCTGAAGGCGAGGAAATTCATCCTGACCAATATGGCCGCATCAAGCTGTGGTTCCCGTGGGACCGCAAGGCGAAGAAGGACGGCACGGACACGTGCTGGGTGCGGGTCAGTCAGGCATGGGGCGGCGGCACATGGGGTGCACAGGTCATTCCGCGCATCGGCATGGAGGTGATGGTCGCCTTCGTCGATGGCGACCCGGATAAGCCGCTGGTCATCGGCGTGGTCAACAATCCGGCCAATTCCGTGCCTTACGACCTGCCGGCCAACAAGACGCGTATGGTGCTGCGTTCCAACAGCCACAAGGGCGACGGTTTCAACGAAATCACTTTCGAGGATGAGGCCGGCAAGGAGAACCAGTTCTTCCACGCCCAGAAGGACCAGACGACGCGGGTTCTGAATGACCGGACCAAGCGCATCGACCGGCATGAGGTTGCCTCGGTCGGCGGCAACCGCGCGGTGGAAGTTTCCGGCAACCAGAAACACGAGATCGGCGGCTCGGTAAACACCGTCGTCGGCGGCACGGGGCCGATGGCGATGATGGCCATGGCGGGTGTGCAGGCGCTCTCCGGTCAGACGGCGGGGTTACTTTCGCAGGCCGCACAGATCGCCGGCGGCGGTGGCCCCGGTGTCGCGGCCTTCGCCACCACGCTCGCCTCATCCGCACTCGGCTTCCTCGGCGCAGGCGGTCTTTCCTCGCGTGAGGGTGTCGTTTCCGGCCCGAGCCCGCGCGCGGATGCGGGTACGGCGCTAGCCGGCTCCGGCTCGGGCGTCGGTTCCGATGCTTCCGGGTTATTCCCGCTGCCGGGTATCATGAACACGATCGTCAGCACGTTCAAATCCGATAGCGTCGGTGTAGCGCGGGCTGAACAGATCGGGGTGAGCAAGGTCACCAATGTCGGCCAGACCTATATTACCAGCGTCGGGAAAGAGCAGCGCACCACCGTAGGTAAAACAATCCGAATGGAGGTCGGTGAACTCTTCGATTTGTGGACGCACGACAAGTTTCTAGGCCGTTCCGAGACCTGGTACGTAAACGCCAACAAGAAGATCGTACTCACGGCGCCGGGCGGCAGAATTGAGATCAACGAAAGCGGGATACTTATCAAGGGCCTGCGCGTCGATATCAAAGGCAATCAGATAAACTTCTCTCGCGGCGGCCCCGGCAAGAAGACCGACAAGGGGTTTGCTGAAGATTGTTCGAAGAAGAGCTGATCTATGGTCGAAACATTGAAAACGCAAATCCAGAATGAGTTCATGCAGAATCGAGATGCAGGTTCGAAGCTGTTCGTCCTGGTCGATCCCTCTCGCAATCCTGGCCTGTTGACAATCGCCCAAGGCATGACTGACGAGGGAGCATGCCTATTTATCGGCGATGCGCGGCAGGAATTCGAAGACGATGCGCCATGGCTATTCAGGTGCGACGAAAGCGGAGAACTCGTCCGTTACCTTGTCTGCGAAGGTCTTGGTCGACGCTGGAGCGTCTTCGCCGAAAGCAATCTGGAATTTGCCGAAATTTTTACCCATTTTCGCAAGTTCGTGAAGGTCGTTGATGGCGAAGGAGACCACATATTCTGGCGCTTCTACGATCCGATGATTATCGCCGGCCAGTTGCCGTTTCTCACGGCCGAGCAGAGAGAGCATTTCCTCGGTGGGATCGAGCGGCTCGGTACGGAAATGGGCGAGCATGCCTTTGCCTGGTTCCGCAGCAATGGTGACGGACGGCTTTCCACGCATGTGCTTGAAGCGGATGGAGAGAAGGTCGATGTATCCGATAACGAGATATCCGACGTGAAGGACATCCCCTCGGATCTGGTCCAGATTTCAGTGGAGGGAGCTCGCGTTCGACCGATGATGCACCTGACCCAGTCGCAGATCGATGCACCGCTGCTCTACAATCGTCCAGCGCTCGTCGCGCATGTCGTCGAGAATCTCGACGAAGAGTTCTATCCGGCAATTGCACAGGTCGATCGGCAGGTGCTCGATCAGATGATCAGCCATGGCATTTCGCTGGCGATGTTCTCTTATGCCATTCACGACGTGGAGCACATCGAACTCTTTATAGACTTTATGTTTCGGATCGCACCTGGTTGGCACAAGGAGCCCGCCCTCAACCAGATTCTCAGGCGAACGGACCTCACCACCAATGAGAAATTCGACCGCATGACCGAAGATCGCATGACGCGCGCCTGGGACGACGCGGAAACGATCGACGACCCCCGCGAATGGCTGCCTGAGGAGATTGCCCGACAACTGAACGCCAAGGGAGAACTTCTCCAATGAGCGAAGCTTATAAGACGGAACTGAAGGACGGAATCTGGTCGAACGTCAAGCAGATGGCAAAAGATGATCCGGCCATCATCACTGACGTCGCTGGCATTTTCGACCCAACAGGCGCAGCCGACCTGACTAGCGCCGGCATCCGCGCTGTGAAGGGCGACTGGTGGGGAGCCCTGTTCTCTGCGGTGTCCGCTGTGCCGTTTGGCGATCTCATTGGCAAAAGCAAACTCCTTGCCCGTTATGGGCCTAAAGGGGCCAAGCTCGGTGGAGCGATCGCCTCCTACTTCGGCAAAAGCGCCAAAGCGCTGCAGGAGAGCCTGGTAGGCATGAAGGGAGCAAAGGCGGCGATCGCGGCCAGGAAGCGTGCTTTGGAGAAAGTGCGCGAGGCGATGAAGAAAAAGCGCGCCAAGAAAAATTGCGCCGAATGCAAGAAAGTGCCGAACGGTCGCATGCCTGCAAATGGAAAAAATGGCAACTGGACCGATGCCGCCGGCAACAAGATTGCTCAACCTGCCGATGGCAATGGTTTTTTCAAGTTCAGCGAGACGAAAACCCTTCCCGACGGAACCAAGGTAGACGGAATTGCTTACAAAGACGGGTTTCCGGACTTCGACAAGTATGTCGTGGGCGGAAAGCAAGACATATCGGTCGTCACGGGTGATGCGGCGACCGATGCCAGAACACTTCAGAGGGAGCTCGGAGTTGCCAATCCAGGCCACTCTGACTACGTCCTCAACCACTTCGAAGATGGCACCGTCGGGTACGTTCCACGGGTCGTTCACGATACTGCAGGCGGCGGGGTGGCACACGTCGGTGGCGCATCGATGATCGACTCGCCACTCTTCTAGTTCTGCCACCGGAGGCACTGCGTCGGCCGGTGGTCTTTGTTTAGTAAATTGGAGGTTCTTAGAATAATGGATGCAGCCCTGAAGGATATGCTGGACAAGCCTGATGAAATGGGTCGTGCGGAAAAGCCGGTGGCCAATACCGAGATCGACGAATTTGAACGCTCGGAAGGCGTCACCCTGCCGGATTCGCTTAAAAGTTTTTGGTTAAGTTACGGAAGCCGCGACCTTAACAGCAAGAAGATTTTTGCTTTCAAGACGAAAGTCGTTTTCCCTGATGGAAAAAAGAAGAAAGCCGACGTCAATGCGATCGCCGGTCCCGGCAAAATGATCGAGGCGCGCCAACGTTACATTGACCCGCTATATGGAAACTCCGGTGAGCGACTGCCCGCAGGCCTTTACCCCCTGACATTCGATAGCGGTTATGGTCACTGCTTACTCGATCTGAATGCAGATACCCACGGACGTATTCTTTATATAGTGATCAAGGCGAAAACCTTCGGCGATGCCGGTTACGGCTGGGATCAGGTCGGAACAGTCGCGAAGGACTTCGATGAGTTCCTGGCTGGTCTGACGCCGGATTATCTCTGACTTTGGAGAGGGGGCGATGCTTCAGGACGCTTATACGCATTTGAGTTCGGCCGCGGAAAGACATACCGACGACATCATCACGACCGCGTTCGAAAACTGGCCTCCGTTGTATAAGGAATTTGCACTGGCACATCCTGTAGCATCTCTTCCCCTGAGTTCAGACGAAATCGAGGTGGTTTTACGCGGGAATTCCGATCGAGCACGCTGGAAACAGCAGGCGATTGCCATACCGGAGATCGCCCTGCATACCATCGAGTTGCGCGGGGGTCGGGTGTTCCCAAAGATTGGCCCGGTCAGTTGGAAGGAAGTACCGACCTTTAGCATTATGGAGTCGTCTGAAGCGGCAGCGATGATACCAGCAATGCTCGCGTCATTGACAAGCCGTATGGCTATCATTCTGGAAGCCTTCGTGATTGGGCAGGTGCCGACGTTCCTGCACTTCTTCCCGGCAGTTGATCTAGCCTCGCACGCAGAGTTGCGGGTCAGGGTTCGCGACGGCAAGATGGTCGACGCAAGGTGGCAGTCCGTTCCGCAAGGTGTGCGTCCAGATGTCGCGATCAAGGAGCGCATAATCAGTACGGCGGCAGAGCTCTGCGCATCGAGTCCACTGCCAAGCTTGCTTTTGGACATCAGTGTGGATTGCAGCGATACGACATCGCCCGCGAGACTCATCGAGATTAATCCCGATATCCCGATAATTTCTACTCCGCCAGACCGTTCAGCTCTTTCGTGACAAGCTCAGGAGGTTTACTTTGCCTGGAATGCCCGTAACGTTGAAAGCACACTGGCACGTCTGCCCGATGATAGACCCTGGGCCTCGGCCGCATATTGGCGGACCGGTCGTCTCTACACAGCAGAATTTTGTAACGGTGGAAGGCGTACCCGTGGCCACGATCGGTGACAGTCTGCTTTGCACTGGAGTGCCTACGACATCAGACAAGATCACAGGTGGGTCTTCGATCGCCAAGATAGAGGGCAAGAGGATTGCCCGTATTGGCGACTCCTGCGCGCATGGCGGAAGGCTGGTGCAAGGAGTGCCTTGGATTACGTTCGACTGAAAGAGCTGGCTCGGGAAAACTGCACAGCCCGGATAACATTCGCTCGGGGATCGATGAACTGCACCTCGACCTCCTCCGCTTCGAAACTTCTCATCATCGAAGACATGATCCCGCTTGATGGCTTCCATCGGGCGGGATATCGGCGGCAAGCCGCCATGGAAGTTGCGCCGGCTTTCGATCTACCTGGGCTTGTCCTGATTTCGACCGGTGGCAACGGTCATATCATCAGGAGGATTTATCCTGAGATCGATATCGTCGGAGAAGCGGTCAGTTATCCTCAAACACTTGGAAAGCGATGTTCCGCCCCTCAACTCGAAATGATAGCCCGCCTGTTTCTGGGCGGCAATTCGCATATATTGATCCATTTTAATGGGGCGATATCGATGGTTCCCCAATTGGTTGACCCATTGTAGTGGGGCCATTCCAAGGCGCCTTTTGCCAGCTGCGGAGGTTGCAACGCCGGCTTCCGGGCGTGCGGCCTCATGACACCGAAGGCGGCCGCCATTCTGTCGCTGATCGAGACCGCAAAATCAAAGGTTGGTGGCCGCTTCCGGTTCAATTCATTTGTCAAACCCGGTCACACAAAGGCGGGTCCGTCGCTCCCATTGGTTGGCGAGGCGGTTTTGAGATATCCCGGTTTACTCAATTGGGTTGAGTCTTCTGACGAACATCCAAACCGGAATACGGGTTGCCGGGCCATACATGTCGGGGATTTCAAAGGATGCTTCCCTGGGCGCGAGATTTCCCGATCAGGATGATTTAATACCGCAGGGAGTCAAACTTACCGATCAGGAAGCGGCATACTGATCTTCTGGAAATCTTCCTGTACGGTAAGTAATCCGATGGAGGTTGACGATGTTCAGGTCTGCGCGCGATTTCGGCGCTGCTATCCGGGAAAGACGCTAAGCGCTTGGCTGGACGCAAACCGGGCTTTGCTACGATGCATTTGTCTTTGACGACAAATGCTGGAACAGTAAATGGAAAGCGGCGACATGGTGACTATTCGGATTGATCCGTTTCCGTCCCAAGACGACCTGAATACGCTTTGGTTAGAAGCTTGGGGCAGCCCTGAGCCGAAAGACTTCTCTGGCATCCTGTTGCGCAGTCTTGCCCATGTCGCGGCTTATGAAGATGAACGGCTAGTCGGCTTCGTGAATGTGGCATGGGACGGAGGTATCCACGCCTTTATCCTCGATACTTGTGTCACCCCCCGCATGCGAAGAAAAGGTATCGCTGCTCGCATGGTCGTAGAGGCCACAAATGTCGCTCGAGAGCGCGGAGCAAAATGGTTGCATGTCGACTTCGAACCGCATCTGACTTCGTTCTATCGGAGTTGCGGATTCCGGCCGACCGGGGCAGGGCTTATCAAGCTGAAGTGATTAAATCAGTCCAACCGGTCCCTTACTTGGGATGTTGGGTCAGCGATGCGCCAGTTGCAGTCATCCGATTTTTTATAGAAGGTGACCGTTGCCTGTCCACTTTCTCCATGAGGATGCCTTGGAAATTGAAGTTCGCATCGCAGGAATAGCTGAAAAACCGAAGGTTCGGGAGATTCTCTCTGTTTATCTTCGTGAGCTAAGCCAGTATGGCGATGTCGATTATGAGTACAACTTCCTTGACAGCTACTGGGTAGACCAAGACCGCTGGCCGTACATCATTTCTGTTGGCAAAGAGACTGCCGGGATCGCTCTAATAAACACGTGGTCGCCTTCGGGAAAAGGCACTGACTTCGCTGTTGCCGAGTTCTATGTCCGCCCCGAGTTCCGGGGTTCGGGAATCGGAACACGGGCGTTCTCCACTGTCCTTTCCAACCGTCCGGGCACGTGGGAGGTTAGCGTGATGTCGAAGAACGAGGCAGGAAAGGCGTTTTGGGAAAAGGCCTTGGCAAAGGCTGCCGTATCGAAGATCGAAAGGATCGATCTTCATGGAGAATCCGCCTATCGCTTCTCCTATAAACGGTAGCCGTTGGTCCGGTTTGCGCCAATAGCTGCCGTAGCGTATGCCCCATGATTTTAGCTGGTGGAAATGGCTTTCCAGAACACGACCATGTCGTGGAAGCCCTTCCGGACTGATCGAGCGAAGAGCTTAGTGCCGATCTCAACAAAGCCCCACCGTCGGTAGGTCTCGATGGCAGTTGATGCAGACGCCATGACATCGAGCCAAGCATACTTCAGATGCTCTTTTCTTGCCTCAGACTCAGCAGCCTCGAGAAGCATCCTGCCCAGCCCACACCCCTGCGCACCAGGCAGGAGATAAATCCTTGCTATTTCACCTCCATTACCCTCGAAGGTTATTGGCTCGGGCGAGCCTGTAACCATGGCGAGGAACCCAACGGGCCTGCCAACCATTTCCGCGATCCATAGCCGTGTGCTCTCTCGGGAAATGAAATCACGAAATGCATCGGCGCTAAATGTATGCAGCTGCTCTGAGAACGCGAGTGGATCGTCCCAAAGATAACCGTAGCTCGCCGCGTAGGTGGCTGGGCCGATAACTCCAAGCGCTGGCGCGTCGGCCATTGTTGCAGGTCTTACTGCCAATGTTGATCTACACATACAAGAAGTCCCCGCCCGTCGCTCGCACGCGGGTAGCACATTGGCCGATTGTTCGGGCGTTTCTATGGCCGGTTTGGGCCGGGTGACGCCACTTAATGCGTGCGTAGTCGCTCCACTAGCGCCCTTCGCCAACTCTCGAAGAAGGCATCCCGCCAAGCGATAAGTACGCCGTAGAAATCGTCGGCTTGAAGCCAGAGTTCGGCGAACTGCTCTGGCTCGCCCTGATTATTGACACACCCAAGGAGGCGGACCTTGTCGCACACGTCGAAATGGAAGACATGGCCTCCATCATCGAATGCCGCGTCTCCGTCTGGAGCCCAAAGTATCCGCTGAAGAAGTATCTCATCCACAGCTTCCGGGTCTACTCGTTCTCCATAGTAGGCGTCGAGGAATCCCTTCACTATCCCATATCCGTCGGAACGCCCATCGAACCTGATGGTGTGTTCTCCCCTTCGTTCCACGCGCTGAACGACTTCGCTGTAGGAGCAGCCGAGCAATGAAGCATCATGCTTACAGACACCGTAGCGTTTGCCGAGAATGTGAATATTGAAATAGCCGAGGCCAAATTGGCTTTCGGACGCATATGCTTCGCTAATCTCGCTCTCGATAGCAAACTTCTGCGGGTTCCCGACGAACATGTAATGCACTTTTCGCGAATGGCGTATGTCCTCTTTAGCAGTGCTACTTTACGAGAACAATCGTCCGCTTTGGGCCGAAAGCGGAAGATCGGTCGCTTCCGGAAATGCGCCAGGTGGCGCCAGGCTCGTCTCCGCGTTGCCATTTTCGCTCCTGCCATCGAATACCGTGGCAAGCCGGACCTGGTGTTCGCCGTCTCGCAGTGCGGGCGTCAGGTCGGATATATTGACCCATTGTAACGGGTCATTTACGGCGGGTTTCCAATTAATTGACCCATTATAATGGGCGCTTCAGACGCATTCTTGCTGGCTGCTGAGACTGCAACACCGGTTTCCAGGCGTGTTCAGCGTGACAAGCGCTGCTCATCATCGATCAGGACCATCGGCGACGGCCGGTGGTCTCTCTCGCTCCAACAGCGGTCATTGAAGCGGTCCCATCCTCAGGCTACTGAAGAGGCAAAGTTTTCCGATACCCGAGGGGAGATGAAATGCCTCGCTACGACTTCAATCACCTGGAGCGCATGGCTAAGAAGTATATCGATGATGGCAAAGCTGGTGATGCGATCAAAATCTACCTATTCATGTCGGATGGAGACCCCTCGCTCGATGCGGGCTATCTCGGAGAGCGGCTGGGCATTTGTTACGAGCGGCTAGGCGACCTTCACGCCGCAAGATACTGGTACGGACGAGCGGTGGAGGAAAACCCGGAGGTAAGGCTTGAAGCAGCACAAGCATACGAACGCCTGAGCAATGTTGGCATCGACCATCTGTTGTAAGTCCGCAAAGGGCCGAAAACTGCCTTGATGGGAAAGTACCAATTCCGGTCGTGCATTGAACCGGTAAAGCGTACGTTCCGAACAGTTGAGGTCAATGCTCATCTATCGGACGCGGGGAACTACTGGATTTTCAAGAAAGCGACGCCGGAAAGTTCCTGCAATAACCACACCCAGTCCAAATCCGGATATCAATCTTGCTAGCAAAAGATCAGGCAATGAATAGGACACCAGCCAATAAAAGGTCCCAAATGCCAAGAACGACGTTGCGACAAGGCTAAGCCAGCCGTTAGTGGCTGGCCGACGACAAGCCACAAAATGAAAGCCAGTGACACCCCCCACCAAGCATGGCACGAACTGTCCAAGAGTTATCGTTGGCTTCGCCGTAAGCGTATCCAACAGGCAAAAGATAAGCGCCAGCAATCCGGTGCCGAGTAACTGCAAAACGACGGCCCCGATGAGACGTATTCCGCAGGAATATTTGGGTTTCGAATAGCGAAAATATGTGACCAAGACATCCTCCTCTGAAGTGGTCGCCTTCGATAGGCTGCGACCGCCTCAAATTCGTACGACCTCAACCGAAGTTGAGGTCAAGGGCCTAGTGGTGTGAACCGTTGAGCAGGTTGCGGTCATGGCGCAGAAGCGCCAAATTGCGGACATTGCGGTTGCGGTAAAACTCCTTACTCTGCGATCCTCGTGGAACGTCGAAAGAGAATGGGACATGACCGCATTCGCTGATTTGCTCTCCATCCAGCGCGCCTGCAACGCTTTGAACCTCGACACCGCGTTGTCGCGTGCACTTGTCAACACGGCCCGTCCGACAATCTGGCTCCGCCACGGCGATCCAGTGGACGACGCCGCGCTCACCGTGGGGGTTAGTAAAGTAGGAGGCGAGCCTGATCTTCCGCCGGGGATAATTTGGCCGACCCGCCCTGCAATGGCCGACCCCAATGGCACGGCGAAGAGGCTCCGCACGATGCTCACGAACCGCCCGGGCGGCGACGATGTGGCGCAGTGCGTAGAATTCGTCATCGACCATCTGGCGTACGAGACGCCCATGGCCTTTCTTGCGCAGGTAAACCTTTCGGTCATGGCGCGTGAACCCGGCTTCGACCCTTCCCTACCGGATCGCGGTATTTTGTGGGCGTTCAATGATCCCTTTGCAGACTGGTATGGTACGCAATCGCCCAGCGGGGGGATTTCCCTCGTGTGGAGTGACGCCGGTGAATTGGAACGACGTACGACACCGCAGTTAGTTCGCGAGGCCTGGCAAAAGGGGGTGAGCGATTATGGCTCCCGGATGTCCGAGTCTTGGGAGGCCGATGTCAAGGCCGAGCCGCTTACTCCCGTCTCTGGCTGGTCAATCACTCCGCGTCTTAGCCGGCACGCCTATCTCGACCTTAGAGATGAGCGCTTCGAGATGAAGGAGGGCGGCGGTGATCAGCTTGGGGGATGGGAGGAACCGATTCAACAAAGAATGCATGGCGAATTGGAATTGATCTCCACGGGTAAAGCAGGCAGCGAACAGGCTTACGCAGAGAGCGTCCTTTCCGCTGGCGAGCGTTGGCGGCATGTGCTGACGATCAACGCAGAGACCTATCTCTGGCGATTGATGCCGACGTGGGGCGATGGCGCAATGTTCATGTTCGTAGACGAAGAAGAACTCGAGGCTCGCCGCTTCGATAAAGCCGTGGGAACCTCTCAGTTTACCTAAGAACATCCGGTCTACTCAGCGCGCGCCTTTAACACGTCAGACTGGAGCTGCTTGGAAATATATGTCCGGCATTTTTGACTCTTGTTAGGGGTAGGCATGATCGCCGGAACAGCGGCGCATCGACACTGAAACGTGTGGAGGAACTCGCACAACTGGTCAGCGCCGCATGCGATGAGGTAGCACCGCATATCGCTGGCATCTCCAGCGATCCGACGAGGACCCTTGAGAGAATTACTCACAACGTTCGAAAGCGGTGTAGACAAATTCAGGAGCGATCAGGTGGCCGATGAGATGGCCCCGTATGGAGTGGTGATGGTTGATCGCCTCGACCGCGCCTGTTCATAACCTTGCCGTTGTGACGCGGAATGTTGGGGATTTCGATGGTACGGGCGTGATCGTTGTCGATCCGTGGCAAGGATGATTGTTCAGACAACAGGCATGCGCATCATGACCGGCAGTTGCCGAGCGGAGTCAAGTGTCATTGGCGTGAGAATTGCTCGGCCTGATAGCGATGCAATGCTCACGCCAGGTCGTCTATATCGACGTTGAGTGTCTGAGCGATTTTTCGCAGGACAGTGAGGCTTCCGGCTTTTTTGCCGCTTTCAATCTCTGACAGATAGGGCGCACTTATCGAGACTTTAGTTGCGAGGTCTTTGGCGGTCATTCTTCGATGCTCGCGCCAGACTTTTACGGCGTTGTCGCCGGAAAGAAGACGATTGACGACAACGGCAGGAACGAGTTCGTCATGCCCGGCGGCGATATCAGTCTTGATCTTCTCAGCAGATGCGACGTCAGCCCTGTCCACAAGGCTTTCATATTCAGACAGGGGAAGGACGATGAGCGTTTCCCCGTTTGGAGTGGTTATGGTTTGCATCATTTGCCTCCTATTCGTAGATACTGCCGCGTGCCCCGATTTTTATGACTTCCAGCACATTTCCCTGGTCGTCCATAATGATGCGCCAGTCGGCAACGCGTAAACGAATGAATTGTGAGCCAGTCAGTGTTTTTACATTGTTGGCAAGAGATTTTGGATCGCTTGCATATTGCTCTATTTTGGCTGTGATCCGCGTGGCCTCGTTCGTTGGGAGCCGGCGGAGGACCTTTAGAGAAGATTTGCTGTAAGCTATCCTTTTCATCAAAAACCAATAGCATATAGCGAATTTTTTGCAAGTCGTTTGGCCGTTTTGCAGATCACATTTTGCGGCTGGATTTTCACGGCATTGAAGCCGGTACACGCCTATGCGGAAACTGAAGCGTCAGTTCCAGCAAACTTAGAAATTCTTGAAACTTTCATAAATTGGAAGTATCAGGAATTATGTCTTCATTGGTGGACCAGATTTCTGCAGCCGGATTGGCTGATCGTTTTCTGGATGACCGGCAACTCGCCGAGTTGCTGGGCGGCAGTGACGCGCGCCGTTATGGCCTTGTCAACCGCGCTTTGAAAGACGGGTCCCTCATCCGCCTGAAGCGTGGTTGTTATGTGCTGGCGCGACGCTATCGACGTGACCCGGTTCATCCGTTTGCCGTCGCCCAAAACCTCGTGCCGGGCAGCTATATCTCTTTCGAAACAGCACTGTCGTTCCATGGATGGATTCCGGAGGCGGTGTTTGTTACGGCCAGTGTTTCACCTGGACGGAAAAGCCAGGATTTTTCGACGCCCGGGTTCGGGACCTTCAGCTATCATCCTCTGGCGATCAACGATTATCGGTTCATGACGAGTGTTGACCGTGTCCCGCTCAACGGCTCGATTGCGTTCGTTGCCCGGCCTCTTCGGGCGCTTATGGATCTGGTAGCGCTTCGCAAGGTGGAGTGGAGCGGGCTTGAATGGCTGACGATTGGTATGAGGATCGAGGAAGATGCCCTTTTCGGATTGCGATGCAAGGATTTTGCTGCATTGAAGCCGGTGTACAGGCACAAGGCTGCGAATGCCTTTCTCCGGGCGTTGGAGGGTGCAGCTTCACCTGTCAGACCATTGAGAAAAAAACTCGTAGGCTGAGATCCAGTGAATGGGGCGAAATTTATCACGGCGCTTAATTAATGCAGCATTTACAGCATTGCTGTATTTTATGGATTTCCTTTTGAGGCTGTGCTATTGTCGCGATGCAAGATGGGAGTGCGATTGATGGCAGGTTCAGGTAATTCCTATACGACGAGTGATCTTTCCAGAAAGTCGGGTGATATTATTGCCGAGGCACTTCGTCATCCGGTGACGATCACGCAGCGCAACAAGCCCCGTCTGGTCCTTCTTAATATTGAGGATTATGAACGTTTGACGCGGCAGTCTGATCTGCGTGCGGTTGGTACTATTGATAATATGCCTGACGCCTTGCTGGATGAGTTTGAGGCAGCAGTCGACGCTTATGCGGAAACTGAAGAGATGGTTCGGTGAGCGGTTTCGATGAGATCGAGACTGCAGTCGTAATCCGCTACCCTTATCTGTGGAGCCGGGAGGCTTCCCGCGGTGAAACCGAAGGTCGGAAGGGACGACCTGTTGTTGTTGGCGTGAGGCTCGCCCGTGCGGACGGCGACATGGTTCTTTTCTTTCCTATCACGACGAAGCATCCGGAATCTGATCGTTTTGCTATTGAGATCCCTGCGATTGAAAAGCGCCGGGCCGGTCTTGATGCAGATATGCGGCTTTGGATCATTCTGGATGAGTATAACAGCGACATTATCGGACATTCTTTCTACCTGGAGCCGGAGCCACCTGTGGGACGGTTCAGTAAGGCTTTTTTTCTCCCCGTCCTTCGGGAGTTTATTGCGCGTCGTCGGTCGTCCAGCGAGGTTTACCGCGCCCGATAAAGAACCGTGTGATGTTCGGTAACTCAGTTCGACAAAGCGGACAGATCCTTGATATACACGCTTGACGTGTCACGTTCGGCGGATCTGGCAAGTCCACCTATGCTGGATGGGCCAAATCGCGCCCGATATACGCCTCTGGAATATTTTACCCATATTGATGGCATTAATACATATATTTCCATATTTATACTTATTTGACGGAATAGAATACCCAATGATGATTGGGCGGCTGTAAATTAAACAGGGGAGGAAGATGGCCGATAAAACATATAATTTATGTGAAGGGTGAACACAAAACATATAAATAATTAAACGCACAATTGCTGCGGGAGAGATGAGAGATTTCCTGGAGAAGTCCGCCTGTTTGTGCGCAGCCAATTTGGCACTGTTATAAGCAGGTGATTTTATATAGGTTTTTATTGTTTAGCGGATTATTTACAGGTAGAACCGGAGGGAATCTGATCG
>NZ_JAVAYA010000040.1:0-22570 GCF_041954855.1 Agrobacterium sp. LR_9 | reverse complement strand
CCCGACCAAGTGAAATAGCGACAAACCTACGGAGCGCAATCACTCAAACTATAACATTGTTTTTGCTGGGTTTTGCAGGAAATTGGCGTCCACGAGAGGATTCGAACCTCCGACCCCAGGATTCATACCGCTTCGGCTTTCGCCGCCGTCCCGCCATTTGCCGGCAAGACGTTCGTGGTCTGGACTGTCCCTTCACCATGGGCCTTGCGGCCTTTAGGTGCTGCCCATCCAGTCTCTACACCTTCACCGGATTTCTCCGGAGCTTGGCTCGGGATTGGCATGCTGGAAGACCAGCGAAGCTTTCCCCGACTTTGAGCAGATCGATTGCGTCGTTTCCGGGCGCAACCCCCAATTTGTCTTAGGAATCCTGTGCTCTATCCTGCTGAGCTACGTGGACACTGAATTGCTCTTTAACCTGACGATGCCTGCGGATCAACCGCGTTCTTCATCGCGGTCGATCTCTTCCTCGGCTTTCTTCGCGTTGGCCCGCAATCAGCTCGTCAGGCGCTGTTCGGCCAGTTTCACCCAGTAGGAAATGCCGTAAGCGATGGCCTCGTCGTTGAAATCATAGCCCGGATTGTGAAGCCCGGCCGAATCGCCGTTGCCGATGAAGATGAAGCAGCCTGGTCTTTCCTTCAGCATGAAGGAGAAATCCTCTCCCGCCATGGAAGGATCGACATCGGGGTCGACATTCGGTTCGCCCGCCACATCGCGGGCCACACGGATGGCGTGGTCGGTCTCGGCGGCGTGGTTGAAGGTCACCGGGCAATAACGCTCATAGACGACTTCCGCTTCCGCGCCGTTGGCAAGGGCAATACCTTCCGCCATTTGCTTGATGCGATCCTGCGCCAGATCGCGCACAGTTTCATCGAGGCTGCGCACCGTGCCGGCGATCAATGCCTCGTTGGGGATGATGTTGTGGCTGGAACCGGCCTGAAAGCGGGTGACGGAGACGACTACCGAGCGGATGGGGTCGGCATTGCGTGAGGCGATCATCTGCAGGTTGCCGACGATCTGCGCGCCGATGGTGATCGGATCGACGGTGCGGTGCGGCTGTGCCGCGTGGCCGCCACGGCCCTTGACGGTGATGGAGAACTTGTCCGGTGCCGCCATGATGCCGCCCTTGCGGATGGCGAAGGCGCCGAGCGGAATGCCCGGCATGTTGTGCATGCCGTAGACCTCGTTAATGCCGAAACGCTCCATCAGGCCGTCCTCGACCATGGCGAGAGCGCCGGCGCCGCCTTCTTCCGCCGGCTGGAAGATGACGGCGATGGAGCCCGCAAAATTGCGGGTCTCGGTGAGATATTTGGCCGCGCCAAGCAGCATGGCCGTGTGTCCGTCATGGCCGCAGGCATGCATGGCGCCCGCGGTTTTCGAGGCCCAGGGCTTGCCGGTTTCCTCAAAAATTGGGAGAGCGTCCATATCCGCACGAAAGCCGATGGTGCGATTGCCCGGAAGATTGCCCCTGATGATGCCGACCACACCCGTGCGGCCGAGACCGGTCACGATTTCGTCAACGCCGAAAGATTTCAGCTTCTCCGCAACGAAGGCCGCGGTGTTGTCGACATCATATAAAATCTCGGGATTTTCATGCAGGTGACGCCGCCATTCGCTGACTTCCTGCTGGAGTTCGGCGGCTCTGTTCAAAATCGGCATTCGTTCATTCCTGGGTTCATCGGTGCGGCGTGTCGTAAAATCCTATCCTCCGTGGTGGATAGTGCGCCGCATAATTGACGTAATCAATGTACTTTGCCATTGCTAGGACATATATGGTGAATATTGCCATTCCCCGACCGAAGACGGGAATTCGAGGACAAGCCTTGCCACAGACTTTTAAATCGCCAAACGCCGCCAGACGGCTTTCCGCAGCCGTTGCCATCATGACCGCAGGCCTCGTTGCCGCAGCACCCGTGGCAAATGCCAATCCGAAAATGGTGGTCGATGTCAAAACCGGCAAGGTGATTTCCCATCAGGAAGCCTTCCGCAAGTGGTATCCCGCTTCGCTCACCAAGCTGATGACCGCCTATATCGCCTTTTCGCAGATGAAGGCCGGCAAGATCAGCCCGCAGACGGAAGTGGTGATGAGCAAGAAGGCCGCCGATCAGCCGGCCTCGAAAATGTATTTCAAGCCCGGCCAGAAGCTGACGATGGACAGCGCCTTGAAGCTGCTGCTCATCAAATCCGCCAATGACATCGCCGTGGCGATTGCCGAGACCATCGGCGGCACCAGCGATAATTTCGTGGCGCAGATGAATGCGCAGGCGCAGCGGCTGGGCATGAGTTCCACCCGTTACATCAACGCCAATGGCCTGCCCGGCAAGGGACAATATACGACCGCCCGGGATCTGGCGCTGCTGGCGCTGATCATCAAGCGCGAGTTTCCGGAATATGCCCATTATTTCTCGCTGGAAGGCGTCAGCACCGGCAAGAAGAACTACGCCAATTTCAACATGCTGGTCGGCCGTTTCGATGGCGCGGATGGCATGAAGACCGGCTTCATCTGTGCCTCCGGCTTCAACCAGGTGTCGTCGGCCGTGCGTAATGGCCGCTCGGTCATCACGGTTGTGCTGGGCGCGGACAGCCTTGCCGGACGCACCGATCAATCGGCCGATCTGTTGCAGATGGGGCTGACGGCGCCTTCGGGCCAAGGCGTTTCGCTCGCCGCGCTGGCGCCCTATGGCGATACTGGCGATGTGAACGATATCAGCGCCGAAATCTGCAACCCGAAGGCTGCCAAGGTGCGCAGCGAAAGCCGCGATGAGGCTGGCCGCATGGTCATCCATTCGCCCTATGTGCAGGAAATGACCCGCCCGCCGGAATATTCCTTCGCCGGTCTCATTCCGGGCAGCGAGACGGTGGCGGTGAATGCCACCAAGGGAGCTGGCAAGGGCGAACTCGCCAACGTGCCGATCCCGATCCCACGCCCGACATTTTGATGATCGATGAATGCCGAGGCCGAGCCTCGCGGTCGCAATGCGGTTTGTGTATTCGCAGGTCGATGATGTTATGATATTACAGTGTCGCTCGCAGCTTCCAGGCGCGGGCGATTTCTTTTAGCTGCAAGCGGCTCCGGGTTTCGTGTCGTCCAGTGACCTGCCGGAGCGGCCATCAACACACAGGCAAATCATGTCTCGCGATCGCATCCCGGTTTCCATCATCACCGGATTTCTCGGCGCCGGAAAATCGACATTGCTCAACCGGCTTCTCAAGGATCCGGCGATGAGCGATGCGGCGATCATCATCAATGAATTCGGGGATGTCAGCATCGATCACATGCTGGTCGAAAGTGCTGGTGAGGGCATCATTGAGCTGGCGGAGGGCTGCCTGTGCTGCACGGTGCGCGGCGAGTTGGTGGATACGCTGGCGGAACTGATGGACGGCATCCAGACAGGCAAGCTGAAGCCGGTAAAACGGGTGGTGATCGAGACCACGGGCCTTGCCGATCCCGCCCCCGTCATGCAGTCGGTCATGGGCAACCCGGTCATCGCGCAGAATTTCGTGCTGAACGGCATGATTACGGTGGTGGATGCCGTCAACGGCCTTTCCACGCTCGACAATCATCAGGAGGCGGTGAAACAGGCCGCCGTGGCTGACCGTCTGGTGATGACCAAGCGCGCGCTTGCCGATGCCGCCACGATTTCCGCGCTCACAGCCCGTCTACAAGCGCTCAATCCGCGCGCGACCATCGAGGATGGCGACAAAAACGAGTGGAGCGCTGCGGGGCTTCTCGACAACGGCCTTTACGATGCCGGCAGCAAGAATGCCGATGTCGGCCGCTGGCTGGGCGAAGAGGCGGTACACGATCACCATGATCATGATCACGGTCACGACCATCACCACCATCATGGCGATCACGACGACCACCATCATCATCACGATGTGAATCGGCACGATGCGTCTATCCGTTCCTTCTCGATCATTCACGATCAGCCGGTCAGCCCGATGGCGATCGACATGTTCGTGGATCTGCTGCGCTCGGCACATGGTGAAAAGCTCCTGCGCATGAAGGCCATCGTCAAGCTGTCGGATAATCCGGCCCGGCCGCTGGTGTTACATGGGGTGCAGACTATTTTCCACACGCCGGAGCGCCTCGCGGCGTGGCCGGACCCGGCTGATCAGCGAACCCGCATGGTGCTGATTACGAAGGATTTGCCGGAGGCTTTCGTGCAGGACCTGTTCGCGGCCTTCACAAGCGCACCGGGCATCGACCGGCCAGACAGGCAGGCGATGACAGATAATCCGCTGGCGGTTTCGGGGTTGCGGTTTTAGGGCGTGTCGTGATGGTCCAGGTCGGTGGGTGTGGTTCACCCCCCTCTGTCCTGCCGGACATCTCCCCCTCAAGGGGGGAGATCAGTTGCGGCGACCGCTCGTTTTCTCACAAGCTCTGCACTTCGGGCTGCTGCATCGATAAAGATGTTCGGAGCAAGCCGCTTGTCGATCTCACCCCTTGAGGGGGAGATGTCCGGCAGGACAGAGGGGGGTAACCACGGCTGAGGACGTTGAAACGTCGTATACTACGACCCCTTCACAATGCGAAACCGATGCCCCTTATCCAGCGCAGTGGTTTCCACCAGCCTATGCCCATCCTCATTGCACATATGCGTAATATCGATCACCGCCAGCGGATCGGTCGTCTCAACGGTCAGAACATCTCCCGCCTTCAGGGTTGCGAGTTTCTTGCGGCTTCTCAAAACCGGAAGGGGGCATTTAAGCCCCCTCAAATCATAAACGATCTCGGCCGTGTCGCTCATTCCTTGGCCCAGAACTTCCAGAATGGCTTCTTTTCCGGCGCTTCGGGTGCGGGTGCTGCTGAATAGGCAAGCGGGTTCATGGCCGGAACCGGGATGTTCTGGGTGGCAGCTCCGGTCTGGCCGGTTGCTGCGGGGGTAGCCGAGGCAACCATCGTCGGTGCAGCAGGGGCCGGGTTCGATTGCGGTGCCGTGGCGGGCTGGACAGCCGAAGGCCGTGGGCCGCGCAGGGAAGAAGCGGTTGCGGTCGTGGCCGGAGAGGAGGTGGTCACCTGCTGCGCCTTTTTCTCCATCAGCGCGGCATATTCCGTTTCCTTCATCAGCTTGCCGGCCTTCAGCGCCGAGCCTGTCGGGGCATAGGCAGGCTCGCGGCCCTTGCGCTTTTCGGCGACCAGCGCCTTGCGCTCGGCTTCGCTCGGGTCGTACCAGGCCATACCGTCATATTTCTTCATCGCCTTTTCATAGGCGAGATCGTAGGTCTTCTCGTAGCTCGAAAGCGCGCTGACGAGCGCCGGCGGTCTGCTCATGGCCGGGCATTGGGCAGACGCGTTGAAGCTGCCGCCTTCCGTCTGCTGGTTGAAGACATATTTCTTCTCGCAGACATTCACTTCCGGCGGGCGCTTTGTCACTTCGAAATTGTCGTAACCGACCTTCAGCATCTTCCAGAATTCGAGATGTTCGCTCTGGCGATGGCGGGCCATGTTTTCCGCCGTCATTCGGAACGGGAAGGCCTGCAGCTGCACGGTCTTCTGGCCGCCCTTGAAGGCGTCACGGGCAAAACCGTAAATTTCAAGAATCTGCGCATCCGTCATCGAATAACAGCCGGAGGACGAGCAGGCGCCATGGATCATCAGATTGGTGCCGTTGCGGCCATTGGCGGCATCGTAGCGGTTCGGGAAACCGGTATTGATGGCGAGATAATATTTCGAGTTCGGATTGAGATGCGCGGGCGTCAGGTTGTAGAAACCTTCCGGCGCCTGCCGGTCGCCTTCCTTCACCTTCGGGCCGAGTTTGCCGGACCATGCGCAAATCTCGTAGCTGGCAATCTTCTCGAAACGGTTGTCGCGCCTGGCTTTCCAGATTTCCAAGGCACCTTCTTCCTTGAAGATGCGGATCATGATCGGCGAGGTGCGGTCCATGCCCCTTTTGTCGATCTCGGCCAGAATGGCCGGAGACAGCGGGTAATCGACCTTGTTCTTGACGTGGGAGACGTCGCGTTCAACGGTTTCGAGCGTATCGTTGCAGCCGGCAAGAACGAGCGCGGTGCAGGCAAGAAGTGCAAAATGTGTCAAACGCATGATCTGATCCGAAAGACGATGGCACGAAGCGGCGGCAGTTCTACACCGTCCCGTGTGTATTTTAAATACGGTATTAACCGTTTACATCTTCTTAACTCAAATCGGATCCGCCCCGCGGCCGCCGATACATCTTTTGATGTGACCGGACTATGGCCGAGTTGGGGCGATATTCAAGGAAAATAAGGCCGGCGTTAGAGATTCCGGCCAATATCCAGGAACTTCTGGCGGCGTTCAGCGCGCAGCTGTGTGCCGGAACGCTGGGAGAGATCGGCCAGCGCCTTGGCGATGACATCGCCGGTCGCACCGATCACGGTTTCCGGAGCACGGTGTGCGCCGCCGATCGGCTCCGGAATGATTCCGTCGATGACGCCGAGCGATTTCAGATCTTCCGAGGTGATCTTCATGTTGGTCGCGGCTTCCTTGGCGCGGGTCGAATCGCGCCAGAGGATGGAAGCGGCGCCTTCCGGCGAGATCACCGAGTAGATGGCGTGTTCGAGCATGTAGACGCGGTTGCCGGTGGCGATGGCGATTGCGCCGCCCGAGCCGCCTTCGCCGATGACGACGGAGACGATCGGCACCTTCACGTTGAGGCACATTTCCGTCGAGCGGGCGATGGCTTCGGCTTGGCCGCGTTCTTCCGCGCCGACGCCGGGATAGGCGCCTGCGGTATCGATGAGGGTGATCACCGGCAGCGAGAAACGGTCGGCCAGTTCCAGCACGCGGATTGCCTTGCGGTAACCTTCCGGGCGCGGGCTGCCGAAATTATGCTTCAGGCGGCTTTTGGTGTCGTTGCCCTTTTCCTGGCCGATGATGGCGACGGGCTGACCGTTGAAGCGGCCGAGGCCGGCCTGAATGGCGGCGTCTTCGGCAAATTTGCGGTCGCCGGCCAGCGGCGTGAACTCGGTGAACAGCGCCTTGGCGTAATCGACGAAATGCGGACGCTGCGGATGGCGCGCGACCTGCGTTTTCTGCCAGGCGTTGAGCTTGGAATAGATGTCCTGCATCGCGTCGTTGACGCGCGATTCCAGACGGTTGATCTCCTCCGAGGTGTCTATGCTCTCGTCTTCATCGGCAAGCTTCTTCAGCTCGATGATCTTGCCCTCAAGGTCCGAGATAGGTTTTTCGAAGTCGAGATAATTGTGCATGAGATCCGTTTCCGATCGTTTTGCGCAAGGTTTGACCGGATTATCCGGCGGTTCCGGTCGCTCTAATCAAGGTTTTTGCCCTGTTTGGCAAGGGGGTGATGTGTTTGTACCAGCTCTTGCAAGCGTTCTTCCAGCACATGTGTATAGATTTGTGTCGTGGAAATGTCGGAATGGCCGAGCAGTTCCTGCACCGCGCGTAAATCCGCGCCGTTCTGCAGAAGGTGGCTGGCAAAGGCATGACGCAACACATGCGGCGACACTGCCGAGGGTGTGAGGCCCGCGCGCATGGCGATGTCCTTCAGGTCGCGGGCAAAGACCTGGCGGGGCAGGTGGCCTTCCTTGCCGTTGGAAGGAAACAGCCACGGGCTTTCCGGTGTCTCCGGTTTTTTCTGCGAAGCGGCCACCTTGCTCTTCTCCGATACGAGCGCCTTTCTGGCAGCCTCGTATTTTTCCATCGCCTCGATGGCGGCGCGGGAAAGAAGAACCATGCGGTCCTTGTTGCCCTTGCCGCGTATCATCAGGAAGCGGCCTTCCTGACGCAGCACCTTGACCGGCAGCGAGACAAGCTCACTGACACGCATGCCGGTGGCATAAAGCAGTTCGAGCAGCAGATGCATGCGGATGCGCGCCATCTGGCCGGGACCGGATGTGGCGGCTTCCTGCGCGGCAAGGCTAAGAAGCCGGTTCACATCGGCGACGCTCATCGTTTTCGGTAAGGCGAGACCTTTTCTCGGCGCATCGATGATGCCGGTCGGGTCGTCGCCGCGCAGTCCTTCCGAATAGAGAAAACGATAGAATTGCCGCATGGTGGAAAGACGTCGCGCCTGTGAGGTTGCGGCAAAACCCTGTGCGGAAAGATGGGTCAGATAGGCGGAAAGGTCGGGCGTCTGCGCTTCCGTCAGGGTCTGGCCGCGACGGCCGAGAAATTCGCGCAGGTCAGCAAGGTCGCGCTCATAGGAAGAGAGCGTGTTGGGGGCAGCCCCGCGTTCGGCGCTCATCATTTCCAGAAAACTTTCCAGCCGCGCGCCGTCGCGCCCTCCTGCCGGTCCGCTCATGGGGTGCGCCTTGCCGGTTCGGTAGACGGCGGGTTCAGCCGCTCGGAAGGGATGCGTACCGTCACTTCGCGGTCGCGCGGTTTGACGACCATGACGAGCAGCACCATGCCGCCATAGATCAGCCCCGCGATGGTCGCCAGTATCATCGTGAAGCGGAAGAGGGTGGGCATGGCGGCTCCGTGCAGGTGGCGGTCGAAACGTATATGCGGTGCGGCGAAAGCGGCGACAAGATCAAAATGCCCGCTCCGCTCCATGCCGCATGCGGCGATGATTGTGATTCACCGCAATTCAGTCAGCAATTTGGCTTGACGCTTCGTAAACATTTGCAGATATCCATGCCAAACGGGCTTTCAAATCTATGAATGAAACGAATTTATCCGTCCCGGCCACACTCGGGGAGCAAGCGCGGGCAAAGCTCGGACGGCGCAACATCGTCTTCGTCGGGCTGATGGGGGCTGGAAAGTCGGCGGTGGGCCGCATGGTAGCCCAGCAGCTCAGGGTTCCGTTCATCGATACGGATGTCGAAATCGAGCGCGTTTCGCGCATGACGATATCGGAACTTTTCGCCACCTATGGCGAGGAAGAATTCCGGGCGCTGGAAACGCGGGTCATCAAGCGGCTGCTTCGAGGCGGCCCCAAGGTCATCTCCACCGGCGGCGGCGCCTTCATCAACGACAATACCCGCCGGCACATCACGCGCGGCGGCATTTCATTGTGGCTGAAGGCCGATCTCGAGGTGTTGTGGGAGAGGGTCAACAAGCGCGACCACCGCCCGCTTCTCAAGACCGAAAACCCCAAAGCCACGCTGGCGGCCCTGATGGAGAAGCGCTATCCGATCTATGCGGAAGCGGATCTGACCATCGAATCCCGCGATGTCCGCAAGGAAATCATCGTGACAGAAGTGCTGGCCGCCATAGCCGGCATCGAACAGAAAGACTGATCCCATGACGCCTTCCGAAATCCACGCCGATGAACGTCTCGTGCATGTGCCGCTCGGCGAGCGCGCCTATGACATTCTGATCGGGCCGGGCCTGATCGGCCGGGCGGGCGGCGAGATTTCGGCGCGGCTGAAGGGCCGGCGCGCGGCTATCATCACCGATGAACATGTCGCGCCGCTCTATCTCGAAGGCCTGATGGACGGGCTGCAGACGGATGGCATCGAGGCCGTCTCGCTGACCCTGCCGGCCGGCGAAAAGACCAAGAGCTTCGAGCATCTGGTCACCGTCTGCGATGCGGTTCTGGCAGCAAGGGTGGAGCGTAACGATGCGGTGATCGCGCTTGGTGGGGGCGTGATCGGCGATCTCGCCGGTTTCGCAGCCGGCATCGTGCGCCGTGGCGTGCGCTTCGTGCAGATACCGACCTCGCTTCTGGCGCAGGTCGATTCCTCCGTCGGCGGCAAGACGGGCATCAACAGCCGCCATGGCAAGAACCTCGTCGGCGTGTTCCACCAGCCCGATCTGGTGCTGGCGGATACGGCCGTGCTCGATACGCTGAGCCCGCGGGAATTCCGCGCCGGTTATGCCGAAGTGTTGAAGTACGGGCTGATCGACAAGCCGGATTTCTTCTTCTGGCTGGAAAAGAACTGGGATGAAATCCGCACCGGCGGCCCCGCCCGCATTCAGGCGATTGCGACGAGCTGCCAGGCGAAAGCCGATGTGGTGGTGGCCGACGAGAAAGAAAACGGCGTGCGCGCCCTTCTGAACCTCGGCCATACATTCGGCCATGCGCTGGAGGCGGCGACCAATTACGACAGCAAGCGGCTGGTGCATGGCGAAGGCGTCGCCATCGGCATGGTGCTGGCGCACCAGTTCTCCGCCCGCCTCAACCTCGCAAGCCCGGACGATGCCGCCCGCGTCGAAGCGCATCTGAAGGCCGTCGGCCTGCCAACGACGATGAAGGATATCCCCGGCGAGTTGCCGCCGGTGGAAACGCTGATGGCGGCAATCGCGCAGGACAAGAAGGTCAAGGGCGGCAAGCTCACCTTCATCCTCACCCACGGCATCGGCCAGTCCTTCGTGGCCGATGATGTTGCGGCGTCCGAGGTGCAGTCCTTCCTGTCGGAAAAACATCCGGGGTGAGGTGTTGAGCGATACGGTGAGGGCGCCCCCTCATCGCCTCGCTTCGCTCCGGCACTTCTCCCCGGCGGGGAGAAGAACAAGCCATGATGGCAATGCCATACGAGACAGCGTTGGTTCAGCTTAGATTGAGGTCAGAGCTTTGAGCACGGTGCTGCCGCCCGGTTTCTTCTCCCCGCCGGGGAGAAGGTGGCCCGCAGGGCCGGATGAGGGGGCTTGCTCGAGGTTTAAAACCGCACCGCTTCCCCCGGCGCCGCCGCCTCAATCGCCAGTGCATGCAGGCCGGCATCGAGTTCCGGCTTCAAAAGCGCGTTGATCGCCCGGTGGCGCTCGACGCGAGACTTGCCGGAAAAGCTTTCCGACACTATCTGAACACGCATATGCGTCTCGCCCGTGCCGGTCATATCCGGCTGGTGACCGGCATGCATCAGGCTTTCATCGACGACCCTCAGGCGCTCCGGAGAAAAGCTTTCCCGAAGCTTGGTTTCTATGCGCTCTCGCAGAGACATTCGAAGGGCTCCAATTCTGTTTGCGGTCTTTGAAGGGGGCTCCCTAAAAGCCTGTAACATTCCGCTTTGTCAATTCTTGTTGTGCGGCTTTTCGCACCCCATAATCAGGGCATCATGAAACTGGATTCGAAATATTTCGATCGCATCCGCACGCGCCGGAAAAGGGAGAGGGAACCTGAGGTTCAGGCCCCGACCTGCCAGTGGGACGGATGCGACAAGCCGGGTATTCACCGGGCACCCGTCGGCCGCAATGCCGAGGGGCAATTCTTCCTGTTCTGTTTTGAGCATGTGAAGGAATACAACAAGGGCTATAATTATTTTTCCGGCCTGTCCGACAGCGAGATCGCCCGTTACCAGAAGGAAGCGATCACCGGCCATCGCCCCACCTGGACGGTGGGCGTCAACAAGACGGCGCGCGACAGCCCGCTGCATTCCACGCTGCGTTCCGGCACGGCAAGCGGGAACGCCCGTATCCGCGATCCTTTCGGCTTTGCCGGCGGTTTTGCGGGCGGCGCAAGGGCAGGCGGCACCCGCATGCAGCAGGACCGCAAATTGAAGACGCTGGAGGCAAAAGCCTTCGATACGCTCGGTCTTTCTTCCACCGCAAAGCAGGAAGACATAAAAAGGCGCTACAAGGAGCTTGTCAAAAAGCACCATCCTGATGCTAATGGTGGCGATCGTGGTTCGGAAGAGCGTTTTCGGGCTGTTGTTCAAGCATATCAATTGTTAAAGCAGTCAGGTTTCTGCTAAGCCAACTTATGTGTTTACCGCCTGATTGATGATGTGGCCGGGTGGCTGCCGCCCGCCTTGGAGACGTGATGAGCAAAATCGACCTTGATATTTCCAACCTGCCCGACACGACGGTGTCCGTGCGGGAGGTTTTCGGCATTGATACGGATCTGCGGGTTCCCGCCTATTCCCAGGGCGACGCCTATGTGCCTGACCTCGATCCCGACTATCTTTTCGATCGCGACACGACGCTTGCGATCCTTGCCGGTTTTGCTCACAACCGACGTGTCATGGTCTCCGGTTTCCACGGCACGGGTAAATCCACCCATATCGAGCAGGTGGCCGCCCGCCTGAACTGGCCCTGCGTGCGCGTCAACCTCGACAGCCATGTCAGCCGTATCGACCTCGTCGGCAAGGACGCCATCGTTCTGAAAGACGGCAAACAGGTTACCGAATTCAAGGACGGCATTCTGCCCTGGGCCTACCAGCACAATGTGGCGCTCGTTTTCGACGAATATGATGCCGGCCGCCCGGACGTGATGTTCGTCATCCAGCGCGTGCTGGAATCCTCCGGCCGCCTGACCCTGCTCGACCAGAGCCGCGTCATCCGTCCTCACCCGGCTTTCCGCATTTTCGCAACCGCCAACACCATCGGCCTTGGCGATACGACCGGCCTTTACCACGGCACGCAGCAGATCAACCAGGCGCAGATGGACCGCTGGTCCATCGTCACCACGCTCAACTACCTGCCGCATGAGCAGGAAGTGAACATCATCGCCGCCAAGGTGAAGAGCTTCGACAATCCGAAGGGCCGTGAAACCGTCTCCAAGATGGTACGCGTGGCCGATCTCACCCGTTCGGCTTTCATCAATGGCGATCTTTCCACGGTCATGAGCCCGCGTACCGTCATCACCTGGGCGGAAAATGCGGAAATCTTCGGCGATCTCGCCTTTGCCTTCCGCGTAACCTTCCTCAACAAGTGTGACGAGCTGGAGCGCACGCTGGTGGCTGAGCAATATCAGCGGGCTTTCGGCGTCGAGCTGAAGGAAAGCGCTGCGAACATCGTTCTCAGCGCCTGATAGTCCCCGGCTTGTCCGGGGAAGATCACCGATGACTTGAAGACGCCGGTGTGCGCGCGATTTTCCGATCGCGTGCCGCAGGCGCCGACAAATGACAGGAAAGACAATGGCAGGGCGCGGCGACAATTCCAGAGCAAAACCGGGTACGGCGGTCGATACGGAGCCGTTGCGTCAGGCGATTGCCGGATGCGTGCGATCCGTCGCCGGCGATGCCGAAGTCGAGGTCGTTTTCGCCAATGAGCGGCCGGGTCTTGCCGGTGAGCGCATGCGCCTGCCGGAAATTTCCAAGAAGCCGACCGCGCAGGAAATCGCCATCACGCGTGGCCTCGGTGATTCCATGGCGCTGCGTCTTGCCTGCCATGATGCCGATACCCACGCTGTGATGTCGCCGCAGGGCGCTGAAGCGCGGCTGATCTTCGATGCTGTCGAACAGGCGCGCGTGGAGTCGATCGGCGCGCTGCGCATGCCGGGCATGGCTTCCAACATCCATGCCATGAACACGGAAAAATACGCCAAGGCCAACTTCGCCGGCATCAACAACAAGGACGATGCACCGCTTGCCGAAGCCGTTGCGCTGCTGGTGCGCGAGAAGCTGACGGGTGAGAAGCCGCCGGAAAGCGCCGGCAAGGTTGTCGATCTGTGGCGCGATTTCATCGAGGACAAGGCGGCCGGCGACCTCAAGGATCTCTCCAGCGTCATCACCGACCAGAAGGCGTTTTCGCGGCTGGTGCGCAAGATGCTGACCTCCATGCAGATGGCGGAAGATTTCGGCGACGAGGATAACGAGCCCGAGAGCCAGGAGGCGGAATCCAACGAGGACCAGCCGCGCACCAACGAGACCGAAGAAGAGCAGGTCGAGGAAGAAGCCGGTTCGGACGCGACGCCTGCCGATGAAAACGAGGCCTCGCAGGAGGAAATGGAAGAAGGCGAGATGGACGGCGCCGAGATGTCGGACGAGGAAATGTCCGACGATCTCGATGAGGATTCCGAAACGCCCGGCGAGACCCGCCGTCCCAACAGCCCCTTCGACGATTTCAACGAGAAGGTCGATTACCGCATCTTCACCCAGGAATTCGACGAGGAAATTCACGCCGAGGAACTGTGCGACGAGGCCGAGCTTGACCGTCTGCGCGCTTTCCTCGACAAGCAGCTCGCTCACCTCCAGGGCGCCGTCGGGCGCTTAGCGAACCGCCTGCAGCGCCGCCTGATGGCGCAGCAGAACCGTTCCTGGGACTTCGATTTGGAAGAGGGCTATCTCGATCCGGCCCGGCTCGTCAGGCTCATTATCGATCCCATGCAGTCGCTTTCCTTCAAGAAGGAGCGCGACACCAAGTTCCGCGATACCGTGGTTTCGCTCGTCATCGACAATTCCGGTTCGATGCGCGGCCGTCCCATTACCGTGGCTGCCACCTGCGCCGATATTCTGGCGCGCACGCTGGAGCGCTCTGGCGTGAAGGTGGAAATTCTGGGCTTCACCACCAAGGCCTGGAAGGGCGGGCAATCGCGCGAACAGTGGCTTGCCAATGGCAAGCCGGCGTCGCCCGGCCGTCTCAACGATCTGCGCCATATCATCTACAAGTCGGCGGACGCTCCGTGGCGGCGCGCACGGCGCAATCTCGGCCTGATGATGCGCGAGGGCCTGCTGAAAGAAAACATCGACGGCGAAGCGCTGATGTGGGCGCATAACCGCCTGATCGGCCGCCCCGAGCAGCGCAAGATCATGATGATGATCTCCGACGGTGCGCCGGTGGACGATTCGACCCTGTCGGTCAATCCGGGCAATTATCTGGAGCGGCACCTGCGCGCCGTCATCGAGCAGATCGAAACGCGCTCGCCGGTGGAACTGCTGGCAATCGGTATCGGCCACGACGTGACGCGCTATTATCGCCGCGCCGTGACCATCGTGGATGCGGACGAGCTGGCCGGCGCGATGACCGAGCAGCTTGCGGCGCTCTTCGAGGATACGAGCGGCGCTTCCGGTTCGTCCCGCAGGGTTCGCCGTGCGGGATAAGCGGGGCCGGGCTTCTTCCGCCTGCAAAATGCTTGCGATGGCCGCCATTCTGGCGGCCGCATCGTTGTGTCCGGTTTCCATCGGCGCTTCCACCATCGATGTGCCGGTGAGCGTGCGTTTGCTCTCCTCTTTCGAAGTCGGCACCAGCGAAAAACGTTTCGGCAAGCTGGAATTTATCGGTGGCATGGTGATGAGCGCGCCGGAAAAGCTGTTCGGGGCGATATCCTCCATCCGTTTCCGTCCCAATGGGGAGGATTTCGTTGCGGTGCTCGATACCGGCCATTGGCTGACCGGCAGGGTCTTGCGTGACGCTCGCGGTGCTTTGTCGGGGCTTGCCGATGTCCGCATCACCCCCATGTTGGACATGAGCGGGCGCGAACCGCCGCGCAAGATGGAGATGGATGCGGAAGGGCTGGCGCTGCGCGACGGCAGGGTTTTCGTCAGTTACGAGCAGCGCCACAGGATCGATATCTATCCCGATCCGGGCTTCGCCACCGCAAAGCCGCTAGACCGCCTGCCATATCTCATCCCCAGCAACGAGTTGCGCCACAATGGCGGCCTGGAGGCTCTCGCGGTATCGCCCGCCGATTCGCCGCTCGCCGGCGCTCTGGTCGTGGTGGCCGAAAAAAGTATCGACACGGACGGCAATCTTCTCGCCGCCATATTGGAAGGTCCGCGCAAGGGCACATTTGCCGTCAAGCATCATCCGTCATTCGACGTGACGGACGGCGCATTCCTGCCCAATGGCGACCTGCTGCTTCTTGAGCGCCGCTTCAATTTCGCCGAAGGCGTGGGCATGCGCATCCGTCGCATCCGTGGGGCCGATATCCGGCCGGGTGCTGTGGTGGATGGCGAAATTCTCATGGAAGCCGGCATGGCCTACCAGATCGACAATATGGAAGGCATGGATGTGGTAAAGGGGCCGGACGGCTCGACGCGCCTCATCATCGTTTCCGATGACAATCACTCGTTCCTCCAGCGCAACCTGATGCTGGAATTCAAGCTGGTGGAATAAAATCAGGCCTGCTGCTGCTGTGCCGCCTTGTAGGCTGCCATCAGGTCCTCGACGGGAATGCCGTCGATCTTCATGCCGGTCATCCGGCATGACGTTATCTGTGCACCGGACAGATTTGAGTTGCTCAGTTTCAGACCGGAAAAATTGACGTCATTGATCGACCAGCCGGACATGTTGTTATCCGTGAACGACGCACCCGACAAATTGATATTGTTGAAGCTCGCCCCGGAAAGATTGACATTGTCGAAGACCGTGCCGGATAGATTGACGTCGTTGAAGGTTGAGCCTGAAAGCGTGGCGCTGGCGGCCTCCACGATGTCTATAACGTCCTTTATCTGCATGTCGACCTGCCTCCGCGCTGTACCACGGACGACAGACTGCAATGCTGACGGCTGGCTTGCAAGCGCGATTTGATCCGCGCTTGCCTGGCCTCAAACGCGGCCCGTTTTGACGGCGCCCGGCATCGGCTTCAGCGTGTTCATCAGAGCGCCGTAGGGCAGGAGCATGACGAGGCCGACGAGAACCTTCACCGAGAGATCACCCAGCGCCCAGGAAATCCAACGGGGCGCTTCCACGGCGAAGACACCGAGAATGGGAGCGTTTTCGATGGCGAAGGCATCGTTGGGGCCGACGAAGGAGAAGCTTGCCGCAAAGGCGATGGAGAAGAATAGGGCCGTATCCAGCACCGAACCCAGCATGGAGCCGGCAAGCGGCGCGTGCCACCAGCGCTGGCGGCGCAGGCGGTTGAAAACGGAAATATCCAGCAGCTGGCCAATCAGATAGGCGGTGCCGGAAGCGACCGCGATGCGCGGAATGGATGTCCAGAAGGACAGCGTGACCCCGACGACGAAGCCGGCAAGCACGACGCGGCGCGCGATGGAGGGGCCGAACTGGCGGTTGGTCAGGTCCGTGACGAGGAAGGCGATTGGATAGGTGAAGGCGCCCCAGGTCAGAAGGTCGCCCAGATTGACGCCGAACAACGAGCCGGAAAGCGGGTATTGCACCAGAATATTGGAAGCGACGACGACGAGCGTCATCAGCAGAACATAGATGAGCGTATAGCGCAGATAGGGCATTTTTTTATCCTGGGTGATGCCACCAGTTGCAGCCAAGCATCGGAGGAAAACGTCTCAAACGGTTTTCGCAAAACCCGATGCAACTAAAATCTGGAACAAACAAAAGGCTTGAGCGGCAAAGCCATTCAAGCCTTCTGAATTCAGATGATGTCGAAACCGCTATTAAGCAGCTTCGGCCGTCTTCTTGGCGATCTGGCGGCGCAGGAGACGAGCGCGCATGCTCAGTTCGTTTTCGCCGGACTTCAGAAGGAAGGCATCGAGGCCGCCACGGTGTTCAACGGAGCGCAGAGCGGCTGCGGAAACACGCAGGCGGAAACGCTGGCCGAGAGCATCGGAGATCAACGTGACCTGGCAGAGGTTCGGAAGGAACCGGCGCTTGGTCTTGTTGTTGGCGTGGCTGACGTTGTTGCCCGTCTGGACGCCCTTGCCGGTCAATTCGCATACACGGGACATGGGTACACCTATTTCGTTTCGTCTGTTTCACCACTGGCTCGCCACCGGCAAAACCGGGGTGGCAATCCAACTGGCCATGATTGGAAAGTTGCGGTTCTATAGTCAGACGAGACTTAACAGTCAAGCCGCTCGCGATCAAATGAAAGGAAATTCCGGCGTTTTCAACCGGCATCCGCTTTTTTATTGCCACAAGTCAGCGTATATGATCGCCCGATAAGGCCGCTTCCGCGCCTCTTTTAAGGTGATATCGAAATGATTGCCAGAGGAAAAAGCATTTTCGTGGCCGCGACAATAGCGTTAGCGGGCGTCTCCCCCTCGCTCGCCGCCGAAGCGCGCCACACAAGCGAATACAGCATCAATCTCGGTATTTTGCCGATTGCCAGGGCAAGTTTCTCGACTCGCATGGATGGACCGAATTATTCGATCTCCGGTTCCTTCAGCGCCGCCGGCCTTGCCAGCATCCTCAAGGATATTTCCGGCAAGACGACCGTTTCCGGCGCCAAGCGCGGCCACCGGCTGCAGGCCAACGAATATTCGCTGGTCTACAAGGACGGCAAGCGGGTGCGCACCTATGACGTTGTCTATCGCAACGGCAACGTCACATCGACGACGGTGAAGCCTGAGCCGAAAGCCCGGCCGGACAACTGGGTGGACGTGAAGGACCGCGACCTGCGCTCGGTTCTCGATCCGATCTCCGGCCTCATCATTCCCGCGGGCGGCCGCATCTGCCCGACTCGCCTGCCGATCTATGACGGCGAATCGCGACTCGATCTGGTTTTGAGCTCCAGCGGCACCAAGCCGTTCAAGACCAACGGCTTTAATGGCGACGCCATCGTCTGCAAGGCGCGGTATGTGCCGAAGTCGGGTTACAGGCAGGGGCGCAAGGATATCGAATATCTGAAATCCATCTCCATGGAGATCTGGTTCGCCAAGTCGAACAACATGGATGTCTATGCGCCTGTTTATGCGATCATTCCGACCCGGGTGGGGCAGGTCTATATTACCGCGACGAAATACGGTGGCTGAGGCAATTACGGCGCATCGCCCGGCGACCAGCCGGGCTCTGCCATAACGAAGCTCGAAAAGGCAAAGCCCGGCGAGACGGTGCAGCCGACGAGCGTGAAGTCCCCGAGGCTTTCGGCCGATTGCCAGCAATTGGCGGGAACGATCACCTGCGGGCGTTCACCCTCCAGAATGGCTGGGCCGAGCGTGAAGGTCTGCACTTCCCGGCCGTCCTGCGAAAGATGCAATGCGATGGGCGCGCCGGCATAATAGTGCCAGACCTCCACCGCATCGGTAACCCGGTGCCAGTGCGAGCGGTCGCCCTTTTCCAGAAGATAATAGATCGCCGTCGAATGACCGCGCTCACCGCCGGCCTTGTCGCGGAACGTCTGGTGGTAAAAACCGCCCTCGGGATGCGGCTCCAGCCCCAGTTCGCGAATGATCGCCTGCGCCGATATATCCGTTCCCATCAGAAATTGTCCTTGCGTGTGCGGATTTCCGCGAAAACATCGGCATCGGTGGCGCTTTCAAGGCCAAGATATTTGCGAATACCGGCATCCGCCACCCGCATATAGGGATTGGTCTGTTTTTCGAGCCCGATGGTGGTGGGAATGGTGAATTCATTCGCCTGCCGCGCCTTCTCGATGTGGGCCGCGCGCTCACTCAGCACAGCATTCTCCGGGTCGACGGTGAGGGCGAAACGGGCGTTCGTCAGCGTATATTCATGGCCGAAATAAACCTTGGTCTCATCCGGCAGCGCCATGAGTTTCTGGAAGGAATGCCACATATCCGCCGCCGGACGTTCGAACAGGCGGCCGCAACCCATGGCAAACAGCGTATCGGCCGCAAACAGCAGCCCGTCATCGGGCAGATAATAACAGATATGTCCCGCCGTATGGCCGGGCGTGCCGATGACCTGTACGCGGCGGCCGGCGAATTCGAATTCGTCGCCATCGGCCTGCGAACGGTCGAGACCGGGGATCGCGACCGCCTCGTCGTAGGGGCCGTGAATTTCGCAGCGGAACTTGTCTTTCAGGGCCAGATTGGCTTCCACATGGTCCTGATGGTGGTGGGTGGTGAAGATATGGGTGAGCTTCCAGCCGTGGCCGTCGAGCGCCTGCAGGATAGGTCCTTCTTCCGGTGCGTCTATGGTGGCTGTCGCGCCGCTTTCGGGATCGTGCAGGAGAACCCCGAAATTGTCGCTGCGGCAAAGAAAGACGTCTATTTCCAAAGGTTTCATCTTATCCTCTCCATTTGCCGGCCAAAACCGGCGCATCGCCCGCCTGACCTTCTATGTAAGGGCAGACGCCTTGAAGTCCAACCGCCTGATGCTACATTCTCGCCCATGAATACCGATATCGTCGATCTGCGCGAATTCTATCACTCTCCGCTTGGCCGCTCGGCCGAGCAGGCGATCACCATGGCGCTTTCGACGCTATGGCCGCCTTTGCCGGAAGAGCGGCTGGTCGGGCTCGGCTATGCCGTGCCGTTTCTGGAGCGGTTTCGTCGCGATACGGAGCGCACCTTCGCCTTCATGCCGGCGGGGCAGGGGGCGGTGAACTGGCCGGCGGGCGAACTGTCTTCCACGGCGCTGGTTTTCGATGAGGAATTGCCGCTGCCTGATGCGTCGATAGACCGGGTCTTGATGGTGCATGCGCTGGAATTTGCCGAAAATCCGCGTGAAAGCCTGAAGGAACTGTGGCGGGTGCTGGCGCCCGGCGGCCGTCTGGTGATCGTGGTGCCGAACCGGCGCGGCGTCTGGGCGCGCATGGAGCATACGCCCTTCGGTTCCGGAAGGCCCTATTCGCGCGGACAGCTGACGGCGCTTTTGCGCGAAACCAATTTCACGCCGGGCGCCACCGCCGAGGCGCTGTTCTTCCCGCCCACCACCAGCCGGCCGATACTGAAATTCCGCCGCTATCTCGAACATACCGGCCGCCGGCTGTGGCCGCTTTTTTCCGGTGTCATCGTGGTGGAAGCCCAGAAGCGTCTCTATCAGGGATTACCCGTCACCCAGCGCGCCTCGCGTCGCGTTTTTGTGCCGGTGCTGGCCCCGCAGGGGGTGCCCACCACCCGCGCTGCCGCAAGCCAAGGAAAGCCGCGCTGACCCTCGACAAAGCGACCATTCCGGTCTAATGCCTCCGGCATTGCTTTTGCCGGGTTATCCGGCGCTTTTCCAAAGGTCGATCAAATGAGTGCAGAGCTTAGCCAACCTGTTCCGCGTCCGGGTATTCTGGATATCGCCGCTTATGTTCCGGGCAAGGAACATGTGGACGGCGTCGCGAAGGTTTATAAGCTCTCCTCCAATGAGACACCGCTTGGGCCGAGCCCGAAGGCGATAGAGGCTTTCGGCACGGCTGCCAGCCATCTGGAAATCTATCCGGACGGTCAGGCGATCGCGCTGCGCCAGGCGATTGCCGACGTGCACGGTCTCAACATCGCGAATATCATGTGCGGCAACGGTTCGGACGAGCTTCTCGGCCTGCTTTGCCACGTTTATCTGGGCGCCGGCGATGAGGCGATCATCACCGAACACGGTTTCCTCGTTTACAAGATCCAGATCATGGGTGCGGGCGCGACCCCGGTGACGGTGAAGGAAAAGGATTGCGCGGTGGATGTGGATGCGATCCTCGCCGCCGTGACGCCGAGGACCAAGATGGTTTTCGTCGCCAATCCGGGCAATCCCACCGGCACCTATGTTCCCGTTGCGGAAATCCGCCGCCTGCAGGCCGGCCTGCCGAAACATGTCGTGCTGGTGCTGGATGCGGCCTATGCCGAATATGTGCGCAAGAACGACTATGAGGCCGGGCTGGAGCTGGTTTCCGGCAACCGCAACGTGGTGATGACGCGAACCTTCTCGAAGGTCTATGGCCTCGCTGCCTTGCGCGTGGGCTGGATGTATGGTCCGGCCGCTGTCATCGATGCATTGAACCGCGTGCGCGGCCCGTTTAACATGAGCGCGCCGGCCATCGCGGCGGGTGCTGCGGCAATCCGCGATCAGGCCTTCGTAGAGAAGGCGGTGGCGCATAACGCGCTGTGGATGGAAAAGCTGGTCACGACCTTTACCGGCCTCGGCCTCACCGTCACGCCATCGGTCACCAATTTCATCCTCATCCATTTCCCGGATCAGGACGGCAAGCGTGCGGCGGATGCGGACGAGTTCCTGAGCCGCCGCGGTTACATTCTGCGTGCGGTACGTGGTTACGGTTTCCCGAATGCGCTGAGAATGACCGTCGGTTCGGAGGAGGCCAATCTCGGCGTCATCGCGGCCCTCACCGAGTTCATGGGGCAGGCGTGATGGCTGAGATCATGTTTGAACGCATCGCGCTGATCGGCATCGGCCTGATTGGCTCGTCGATTGCCCGCGATGTCAAAGAGCTGGGTCTTGCCCGCCATGTGACGATTTCCACCCGCAGCGAAGACACGCTGAAACGGGCGGAAGAACTGGCGCTTGGCACGGATTACACCGTTTCGGCGGCGGAGGCGGTAAAGGATGCCGATCTCGTCATCGTCTCGGTGCCGGTCGGTGCTTCCGAGAGCGTTGCGCAGCAGATCGCGCCACATCTGAAGCCGGGCGCCATCGTTACCGATGTCGGCTCCACCAAGGCTTCGGTCATCGCACAGATGGCGCCGCATATGCCTGACAATGTGCATTTCATTCCCGGCCACCCGCTGGCGGGTACGGAAAAATCCGGCCCGGATGCCGGTTTTGCCGGTCTCTTCCGCGACCGCTGGTGCATCTTCACGCCGCTGCCGGGCACGGATGCCGAGGCTCTGGAAAGGCTGAAGGATTTCTGGCGGGCGCTTGGTTCGCGCGTCGATGAGATGGATGCCGAACATCACGACAAGGTCTTGGCGATCGTGTCGCATCTGCCGCATATCATCGCTTACAATATCGTCGGCACGGCGGATGATCTGGAGACGGTGACCGAATCGGAAGTCATCAAATATTCCGCCTCCGGTTTCCGCGATTTCACCCGTCTCGCCGCCTCCGATCCCACCATGTGGCGCGATGTCTGCCTGCATAACAAGGATGCGATCCTTGAGATGCTGGCGCGGTTCTCCGAAGATTTGGCATCCCTGCAAAGGGCGATCCGCTGGGGGGAGGGCGAAAAGCTGTTCGAACTGTTTTCCCGCACCCGCGCCATCCGCCGCTCCATCGTGCAGGCGGGCCAGGATGTCGACGCACCGGACTTCGGCCGTCACGCGCTGGACCAGAAGAAATAAATCGCCGCTGGCGACAGTCATGGCCGGATTTGATCCGGCCATCAGACCGCTGGCAAAGTGTCAGAGCTTTGCTTTCGTTATCCTTGGGCTTGTCCCAAGGATCTAAACACATCGACACAAACAACCGGATGCAGATCCTCGGGACAAG
>NZ_JAVAYA010000004.1:0-322475 GCF_041954855.1 Agrobacterium sp. LR_9 | reverse complement strand
GCTTCAAATGCTCGTCGAGCCTCGGCATAATCTCCACGAAATTGCAGGGCAGGTGGCGATAATCGAGCTGGGCTTTCAGAATACCGTCCCACGCATCCTTGCACGCACCCGGCGAGCCGGGCAGCACGAAGATGAAGGTCGCGTTCGCCACGCCGCCGGTCGCGCGTGACTGGATGGTGGCGGTGCCGATCTTGTCATAGGAGATGCGGTGGAAGAGGGCGGAAAACCCATCCATTCGCTTTTCGAACAGAGGCTCCAGCGCTTCGGGCGTCACATCGCGGCCGGTAAAACCGGTGCCGCCGGTGGTGATGACCACATCCACGCCTTCAGCGAGCGTCCAGTCGCGCACGGTACCGGCAATCGCTGCTTTGTCATCAGGCACGATGGCGCGGGCCGCGAGCCTGTGGCCCGCTTCCTCCAGCCTTGCGACAAGCGTATCGCCGGATTTGTCGTTCTCCAGCGTGCGGCTGTCCGAAACGGTCAAAACCGCAATGCCAAGGGGAATGAAGGGTCTTTCGCCTGCCATGGCCTTATCCTCGAATGCCGGGAGCATCGGACCGAAAAGTGTATTGCGGTTTTCGGAAAATCCGATGCTCGAACAAAACTGGGAGCGGCGGGCCCGCCGCTCTAATCTTCAAATGGTCCGCGTCGCCTGAAAATACCAGCCGGGGCGTTTCTTCCGAAGCGATGTTTCCGCTTTACTGGCCGCTTCAAGGGAATGAAAAATCCCGAAACAGGTTGCCCCCGAGCCGGACATGCGCACAAGCGCAGCACCTTCCTGCGACAGCAACCCAATGATTTCCCCGATTTCCGGCAGAAGCGCCTGCGCCGACGGTTGCAGATCGTTACGGCTTTGGGCGAGAAAATCCATCCAGCCGATTGTCGCAGAGGCGGGCAGGGGCGCATTGGTCTTGGTCTGCAATCGCCGGAAAATCTCCGGCGTCGAGACCGCCTTCAGCGGATTGGCGAGAACCATCACCAGTTCTGGCAGATCGGTGACCGGTTCGATGTCCTCGCCGATGCCGCGCGCGATCAGGGATCGGCTCTCAAGGCACATCGGCACATCCGCCCCGAGCGTCAGCGCCATGGATGCAAGCGCATCCGGTACGATCCCGGCACGCCAGTGCCGCAAAAGGCCCCGAAGCGTCGCCGCCGCATCCGCAGAGCCGCCGCCGATACCGGAAGCCACCGGCAGGTTCTTTTCAAGATGAATGGCAACCGGGGGGGCTGGCTGACCTGTCGATGCAAGCGCATCGCGCAACAGGTCCTTAGCGCGGGTGACGAGGTTATCGCCGCCATCGCCCGCGCGCAAAAGATCGCCGAAAGGGCCTGAGATGGAGAAACTGTCGGCATCGGCGTCGCGAATATGGATCGTGTCGCCGGCTTCGGTAAAGGTCACCAGCGTTTCGAGCAGGTGATACCCATCCGCTCGCTGGCCGGTCACATGCAGCGCCAGATTGATCTTGGCCGGGGCCGCCTCGATGGTCTCGGTGGCCCCGGAAACGTCATGCCCGCGCATGCGGCGTCAGGATTTCTTGTCCGGAGTGGCAGCCGGTGCCGGCGCCGGAGGAGCCGGCGGCACCGGCGCGACTTCCTTCTTGGCGGTATTTTCGGCGTCCTTTTCCACCGGCGGCAGGCCGTTGGCGATCTTTTCCTTCACCTTGGCCTTGTCCACGTCGTCGCTGTCGCCGATCAATGCGCGGTTCCACTGATAGACCGCCTCGATCTTGCGGCCGACCCGCCAGTAGGCGTCACCCAGATGGTCGTTGATGGTCGGATCGCCGGCTTTCAGTTCGATTGCCCGCTCCAGCTCGGTCACGGCCTCATCGAAAGCTCCGAGGCGATAATGCGCCCAGCCGAGCGAGTCGACGATGTAGCCGTCATTCGGCCGAAGCTCGACGGCGCGGCTGATCATCTTCATGCCTTCATCGAGATTGATGCCCTTGTCCACCCAGGAATAGCCCAGATAGTTCAGAACCTGCGGCTGTTCCGGGTTCAGCTCCAGCGCCCGCTTGAAATTCGGTTCGGCCTTGCCCCATTCCTTCAGTCGCTCATAGGCGATGCCGCGCTGGAAGAAAACGGACCAGTCGGATTTCTGCGGCACGGAGCCGATGACCTCGATGGCCTTGTCGTAGTTCTCGGCCATCGCCTTGTAGTCCTTGGCGTCCGAAAGCACGCTGCCGTAGGCGAGATAGGAACGAATGTCCTTCGGATCGGATTCGAGCAGGGATTTGAGGTGCTTGCGCGCCTCATCCACCTTGCCGGTCTGCGCAAGCGTCAGTCCGAGCTGCAGCTCGGAAATGCGATACATCGGCGAATCCTTCGGCACCTCGCGGTAGAAGGCAATGGCGCGGTCAGGCTGTTTCAGCGCTTCGGAAAGGCCGCCGAGAAGGATGAGCGTATCCGGGCTCTTCGGATCGAGCGCGCGCGACGTCTGCAGATAAAGCGTCACGATCTCTTCGGCGCCTTCGCGGTTCAGCGCGCCGGCGATGGAGAACATGACGCTGGCGGCACCTTCAACCGCATTTGTGATCTGCTGTTCCGGCTTTTCACCGTTTTCGATGGACTGGCGAAGCGCCTTTAGCGGCGCGTAATTCGGTGCGAACGTGTCTCCGACTGCAATCGCATCCAGCGCCTTTTGCTTGTTGCCGGCGGAAGCCTCCAGCCGGGCAAGCGCCATCACAGCGCGCATATAGGTATCGGAGGCGGTTGCCCCGCCTTCGCGGTCCGTCACCGCTTCGTTCAAGCTTTTGCGGGCGGCTTCATTGTTGCCGGAAACAAGGGCGATGGCCGCCGCATTGTATTTCTGGAAGATCGAAATCCAGCCCGGGCCCTTCATATTGTTGACCAGCGCCAGCGCTTCCTTCGGCTTGCCGGAACCGGCGCGCGCCCAGGCGGTCAAAAGCGTGTTGACCATGCGGTCGAGATCGTTCGGGCCGGTATATTTCAGGATCTTCTCGGCCTTGGCGAATTCTTTATCCTTGATGGCGTCGAGACCGCGCACGATGGTCGTCACGCGTTCCACCGAGGTGTCGTCCTTCATCGAATCGGCGATCTTGGCGCCGGCCTCGAAATTGCCGCTCAGAAGTTCGGCGATCATCAGCCGCTGACGGATTTCCGTATTGGCCGGATCGAATTCCAGCGCCTTATTGTAAAGCGAAATCGCGGTGGGATAATCCTGATCGACATCGGCATTGCGCCCGGCGAGGAAGGCGCCGGAGAAGGTGTTCACCTTGCCGGGATCGAACGTGACGGCCTTGTCTTCCGGTGTCGCCTTCGTCTCCGCAAAGCCGGGGCTTGCACCCGCGCCGATTGCGAGAGCAGCGGCAAGAGCCGCGCTGCAGAGAAGACGGAGTGCTGGTTTACGCCGCATGAGGGAACCTTTGCCTTTGTGCAGAAGCACGGAAAAATCAGTTTCCATTGTTGGTCACGATAGAATGGCTTTTTTGAAGCAGCCCCGCAAGAAATTATGGCCCCGGCCACAATCACGCCTTGCGGAGAAGCTGGCCCGGAACATTGGGCGGATGGTCTTTTCCATCCGCCTTTCGCCCGGCCTCTAGCGTCAGTTCAGACGCTCGATGCAGAAGTCGATCACTTCCAGAAGCGCATCTTTCCAGGGGCTCTGCGGCAGCGGTGCGAGCGCATCGCGGGCGATGGTGCCGTAGTGCGTGGCGCGGCCGATCGTATCGCCAAGACCGTTGTATTTGGTGATCAGGCCCAGCGCCTTTTCAAGGTTCTCGTCGCTGCTTTCACCCTTCTCGATGGCCTTGCGCCAGAAGGCGCGCTCATCCTGCGTGCCGCGACGATAGGAGAGGATGACCGGCAGGGTGATCTTGCCTTCGCGGAAATCGTCGCCGGTATTCTTGCCGAGATCGGCGGATTTTCCACCGTAGTCCAGCACGTCGTCAACGAGCTGGAAGGCGAGGCCGAGATTCATGCCGTAGGATTTCAGCGCGCTGCGGGTCGCCTTGTCGGTCTTGGCGACGATGGGGCCGACTTCCGCCGCCGCCGCGAAAAGGGCGGCCGTCTTGGCGCGAATCACCTGCAGATAATCGTCTTCCGTCGTTTCCATGTTCTTGGCGACAGAAAGCTGCAGCACCTCGCCCTCGGCGATCACCGAGGCGGCGGTGGACAGCACGTCGAGCGCATCGAGCGAGCCGACATCCACCATCATGCGGAAGGCCTGGCCGAGCAGGAAGTCGCCGACGAGAACGCTCGCCTGGTTGCCCCAGATGGTGCGGGCGGTGGATTTGCCGCGGCGCAGATCGCTTTCATCCACCACATCGTCATGCAGAAGCGTTGCCGTGTGCATGAATTCGACGCTGGTGGCGAGCTTGATGTGGTTGTCGCCCTCGTAACCGAACATCGAGGCCGAGGCGAGCGTCAGCATCGGCCGCAGGCGCTTGCCGCCGGAAGAGATGAGGTGGTTGGCCACCTCGGGTATCATCTGGACATCGGAACCGGCCTTGGAAAGGATAAGCTGGTTCACCCGTTCCATATCGGGGCGGGTCAGGTCGACAAGCGGCTTGACGGATGCGAGTTTGTTTTTGCTTTCTTCAAGCGGTATGACGACGCCCAAGGGACAGGACTCCAGTTCGAATTTGAATTCGACAATAAAAACTGACGCCTTGCGCGGCAAGGGGCGAATTGCCGCTAGCCATTCAAAAAGATGGGAATTTAAGGTCTATCCATGCGTGAACTGATCCGTACCAACGATGCCGTGCTGCTCTCCTTCGCCGAAAGCCTGATGAAGGATGCCGGCATCCATTGCCTCATCGCCGACCAGGCGATGAGCATTCTGGAAGGATCGCTCGGTCTTTTGCCGCGAAGGTTTCTGGTGGAGGAAGATCGGGCCGATCAGGCCCGCCGCATTCTCATCGATGCCGGGCTCGGCGACGAGTTGCGCAACGAAGAGGCTTGAACGGCGGTGGGCGACGGCATTTCCGAAACGATCGACGCCTTTCACCGGGGCCGGTTTCACGTCATCCAGCCGAAGGGCAGGGGACACCGGGCCGGCATGGACGCCATGCTTCTGGCGTCATTGGTGGCGGATGAGCGTGCCTGCCGGATAGCCGATCTCGGCGCGGGCGCAGGTGCCGCCGGCATGGCGGTTGCGACGCGGCTCGAAAAGGCCGAGGTGACGCTGTACGAACGCTCGCCGGAAATGGCGCAATTTGCCCGACGCAGCCTCGAACTGCCTGAGAATGCTGCCTTTTCTGCGCGCGTCAGCGTGCGCGAAGCCGATGTGACGCTGCGGGCGAAAGCACGCGCCGAAGCGGGGTTGCCCGACGAGCATTTCCATCACGTCATCATGAACCCGCCCTATAACGATGCGGGCGACCGCCGCACGCCGGATGCCCTGAAGGCCGAAGCGCATGCCATGACCGATGGCCTGTTCGAAGACTGGATCAGGACCGCAGGCGCGATCATGGTGCCGGGTGGTCAGCTTTCCCTGATTTCAAGGCCGCAATCGGTGGCGGAGATCATCGCCGCCTGCGGCAGCCGTTTCGGCGGCCTCGAAATCACCCTCATTCATCCGCGCCCTGGCGAGGATGCGGTGCGCATGCTCGTCACCGCCATCAAAGGTTCACGGGCGCGGCTGTCCTTCCGTGCGCCGCTCATCATGCATGAGACCGGCAGCCATGCCTTCACCCCATTCGTCGATGACCTGAACAATGGCCGCGCCGCCTATTCGCGTAATGTAAGGGCAATCCGGCCGGCGTCATAAATATCGCCGTTCCGCCGGCCGCAAACCATTGTGTTTTCCGGGGCGATACATACATCCCTGACGAACGGATAAATGCTGCGAGGATTGAGTAGTGGGTTTTCTGAAGTATCTGGTGCCGAAACGCTTTCGTAAAAAAGAGCTCGTCATCCCGGTGGTGCGCATGCACGGTGCGATCATGGCCGGCGGCAACCAGTTCCGCCCCGCCCTCAATCTCGCCTCCTATGCGCCGCTTCTGGAAAAGGCCTTCGCCGTCAAGGATGCCCCGGCTGTCGCCATTTCGCTCAACTCGCCCGGCGGTTCGCCGGTGCAGGCGCGGATGATCTATAACCGCATCCGCCAGCTCGCCGAGGAAAAGGAAAAGAAGGTCCTGATCTTCGTGGAGGACGTTGCAGCCTCCGGCGGATACATGATCGCGCTTGCCGGCGACGAGATCATCGCCGATCCCACCTCCATCGTCGGTTCGATCGGCGTCGTTTCCGGCGGTTTCGGTTTCCCGGAAATGCTGAAGAAGATCGGCGTGGAGCGCCGTGTCTATACGGCCGGCGAGAACAAGGTCATCCTCGATCCCTTCCAGCCGGAAAAGGAAGGCGATATCGATTACCTGAAGTCGCTTCAGGTCGAAATCCACAATGTTTTCATTGATATGGTCAAGATGCGTCGCGGCTCGAAACTGAAGGGCGACGAGGCGATCTTCTCGGGCCTGTTCTGGACCGGCATGCGCGGCCTCGACCTCGGCCTGATCGACGGGCTGGGCGACATGCGTGAGGTTCTTCGCCGCCGTTACGGCACCAAGGTCAAGCTGCAGCTCGTCAGTGGCGGTCGCACTCTGTTCGGCAAAAAGGTGCCGGGCGTCAATGCTGCTCTGGACGTGAATGCCGAAAGGCTGGCCGCCGGTGCGGTATCAGGGCTTGCGGAGGTTGCCGAAGAAAAGGCATTGTGGTCGCGTTTCGGTCTATGATGTCTCAGGAATAAAGCCTTATGGCGCAGCTCATTACAATTATTCTTCTGGTGGTGGGATCCGTCATCCTTTACCGCCGCTTCGTCCGCGATGCGGAAAAGCTCTCGGCAAAATCGAAACAGCGCGAGAAGCAACGCGAGACCGGCGCCATCGGCACGCTGATCAAGGACCCGGAAACCGGCGAATACCGCGTGAAGCGCGAGGATGAGGCGTAATTTTCCTGTAACGCAGAATTTGCTATAGTCGCTTTCGAGTAAGGAGGCTGTCATGCGTGTCACGAAATGGGGCGATAGTCTTGCGGTCCGCATCCCGGCGGATGTCGCGGAAGCCTTGCATATCAAGGAAGGCGACGAGGTGGATGTCGTTGCTGCAACCGATGCGGTTGTCAACGCGACGACTGACGAAGAGCGGCGACAGGCGCTTGAAAAAATTCGTTCCCTGCGATGGACATTGCCGCCGGACTATAAATTTGATCGTGACGAGGCTAATGAGCGTTGAGCAAGGCGCCCTTCGTTGACACCAATATTCTGGTCTATGCTTCGACCTCCGACCCGCGCTCCGAGGTGGCCAATACGATAATATCGCAGCCATTCGTTATCAGCGTCCAGGCACTTAACGAGTTTTCGGTTGTCGCGCGTAAAAAATTGCGAATGGAATGGAGCGGTATACGTTCCGCTTTGGAAGATTTCAGAACGGCGGCGGCGCAGATTGTGCCGCTGGACGTTGGTCTGCACATGGACGCGCTTGATCTTGTGCAGAGATACAATGTTGCTTTTTACGACGCCTTGATGCTGGCGGCAGCGCTGAAGGCGGAAAGCAATGTTTTCCTCTCCGAAGACATGCAGGATGGCCTCACCGTCGAAGGGCGAATGAAGATCGTCAACCCGTTCACCGCCCGTCTCCACGCATAAAACCTTGACCCTCACGCCATGCCGTGGCACCAGTCCGCATCCGAAGTAAGTCAATGCTTACTTGTCCTCCTAACGCCGCGATGACTGAAATGACCGATGTCCCCGACCATATGAACCCGAAGCGTTCCTTTCAGGCGCTGATCCTGACGCTGCACAATTACTGGGCCGACAAGGGCTGCGCGGTGCTGCAACCCTACGATATGGAAGTGGGCGCGGGTACGTTTCATCCGGCTACGACGTTGCGGGCACTCGGGCCAAAGCCATGGAAGGCCGCTTACGTGCAGCCCTCGCGCCGCCCGTCCGATGGGCGTTACGGCGAGAACCCCAATCGTCTGCAGCATTATTACCAGTATCAGGTGATCCTGAAACCAAACCCCTCGAACCTGCAGGAACTCTATCTGGGTTCGCTGAAGGCCATCGGCCTCGACCCTCTGCTGCACGATGTGCGCTTCGTCGAAGACGACTGGGAAAGCCCGACGCTCGGCGCCTGGGGCCTTGGCTGGGAGTGCTGGTGCGACGGCATGGAAGTATCGCAGTTCACTTACTTCCAGCAGGTCTGCGGCATCGAATGCTCGCCGGTTGCGGGCGAGCTGACCTATGGTCTGGAGCGTCTGGCCATGTATGTCCAGGGCGTCGATAATGTCTATGACCTGAACTTCAACGGCCGCGAGGGCGAAGAGAAGATTTCCTATGGTGACGTCTTCCTGCAGGCCGAGCAGGAATATTCCCGACATAACTTCGAATTTGCCGACACCGCCATGCTGCATCGCCATTTCATCGACGCCGAAAAGGAATGCCAGGCGCTTCTCGCCGCCGGCGCGCCCGGTGACAACGACAACCAGCGCCTGCACAAATGCGTTTTCCCGGCCTATGACCAGTGCATCAAGGCCAGCCACGTCTTCAACCTTCTGGATGCACGCGGCGTAATTTCGGTCACGGAACGCCAGAGCTATATCCTGCGCGTGCGCACGCTGGCGAAAGCCTGCGGCGAAGCCTTCCTGCTGACGGATGCGGGCGGGCTGAACTGGAACAGGGCCGCCTGAACGTTTATGTAAGGCGGGGCAACAGTCTAACGTGCGGACGCCACTACGGTGTCCGCGCCTCTTGAGGAGGGGTCGGGAATGTTCATCACGCTGGCAGTCATCGCGGCAATCGCGCTCTATGTCGTCTTCATCTATAACGGGCTGGTCAAGGCGCGGCAGATGAAGGAAGAGGCGTGGTCGGGCATCGACGTGCAGCTGAAGCGCCGCGCTGATCTCATTCCCAATCTCATCGAGACAGTGAAGGGTTACGCGGCGCATGAAAAGAGCACCTTCGAGGAGGTGATTGCCATGCGCAACCGGGCGCAGGCCGTGCCGGCGGGCGATGTCGAGGGTCGTGCGCAGGCGGAAGGGCTGCTGTCGCAGGCGCTCGGCAAGCTCTTTGCGCTTGCCGAAGCCTATCCCGATCTCAAGGCCAATACGAATTTTCTGGAATTGCAGCGTTCGCTGGAAACCATCGAAAGCGAAATCCAGATGTCGCGCCGTTATTACAATGGCGCCGCCCGCGACCTCAACGTCAAGGTGGAGAGCTTCCCGTCCAATCTGGTCGCAGGCCAGTTCGGTTTTGCCAAGGCGCCGTATTTCGAGATCGACAACCCGGCCGACCGCGCCGTGCCGACTGTGAAATTCTAAGCGCACTGTTCCCTCGGCGGCTTAAGACCTCCCGTTCAAATTCCGATAATCCGGCTCTTCGCTGCATTCTTTGACAAGACGACAATCATGATCGAACTGACCATCACCCCGCCCGACCACCCGCTTTCCGGCAAGGTCGAGCCGCCCGGCTCCAAGTCCATCACCAACCGTGCGCTTCTCCTGGCCGGTCTAGCCAAGGGCAAAAGCCGCCTGACCGGCGCACTGAAAAGCGACGACACGCTTTATATGGCCGAAGCTCTGCGCGAGATGGGCGTCAAGGTCACCGAGCCAGACGCCACCACCTTCGTCGTGGAGGGTACTGGCGTGTTGCAGCAGCCGGAAAAGCCGCTTTTCCTCGGCAATGCCGGCACCGCCACACGCTTCCTCACCGCTGCTGCCGCACTTGTGGATGGCGCCGTCATCATCGATGGCGACGAGCATATGCGCAAACGCCCGATCATGCCGCTGGTGGAGGCCCTGCGCTCCCTCGGTGTCGAGGCGGAAGCGCCGACCGGCTGCCCGCCCGTCACCGTCTGCGGCAAGGGCACGGGTTTCCCGAAGGGCAGCGTCACCATCGATGCCAACCTCTCCAGCCAATATGTGTCGGCGCTTCTGATGGCGGCCGCCTGCGGCGACAAGCCTGTCGATATCATCCTCCAGGGCGAGGAAATCGGCGCCAAGGGTTATATCGATCTCACCACATCGGCCATGGAGGCTTTCGGTGCGAAGATTGAGCGCGTCAGCAACGCCATCTGGCGCGTGCACCCGACGGGTTACACGGCGACCGATTTCCACATCGAGCCGGATGCCTCCGCCGCCACCTATCTCTGGGGTGCGGAACTGCTGACCGGCGGCGCGATCGATATCGGCACGCCGGCCGATAAGTTCACCCAGCCGGACGCCAAGGCCTATGATGTCATGGCCAAGTTTCCGCACCTGCCCGCCGAAATCGACGGCTCGCAGATGCAGGACGCCATTCCGACCATCGCGGTTCTGGCCGCCTTCAACGAGACGCCGGTGCGTTTCGTCGGCATCGCCAATCTGCGCGTCAAGGAATGCGACCGTATCCGCGCCGTCTCGCTCGGCCTCAACGAAATCCGTAACGGTCTTGCGCATGAAGAGGGCGACGACCTGATCGTGCATGCCGATCCGGCCCTTGCAGGCCAGACGGTCAAGGCCTCCATCGATACTTTTGCCGACCACCGCATCGCCATGAGCTTTGCGCTGGCGGCGCTGAAAGTCGGCGGTATTGCCATCCAGAATCCGGCCTGCGTCGGCAAGACCTATCCCGGTTACTGGAAGGCGCTTGCTTCGCTCGGCGTCAACTATACCGAAAAGGAAAGCGCTGCCGAGCCGCAGCACTGAGCCATTGAGGAGGGACCGCCCGTGAAGACCATCGCCGCAAGACTTCTCGCGCTGTTCGTCTTCCTGGGCGCGGCTTTCCCGGCCTTCGCGGAGGAATTCATCCGCTCCTACCATTCCGTCATCGAACTGGCGGCGGATGGCAAGCTGACGGTGACGGAAACCATCACCGCCCGCGCTGAAGGGCAGAACATCAAACGCGGCATCTTTCGCGATTTCCCGCTTTATGCGCTGGATGCGAATAACCGTCGCACCAAGGTGGATTTCAACGTCGTTTCGGTGGAGCGCGATGGCGCGCCGGAAAACTGGCGCACCGAGAATATCGATGGCGGCATCCGCATCTATACCGGCAGCGCCGACCGTTTTCTGCCGACCGGCGAGCACATCTTCCAAATTACCTATACCACCGCCCGGCAAATCCGCTATTTCAGCGATTATGATGAGTTGACCTGGAACGTCACCGGCAATGGCTGGCAATTCCCCATGGGCGAGATTTCCGCCACCATCACGCTGCCGCAGGGCGTCAGGGCGACAGATACGGCCGTCTTTACCGGTCCGCTTGGCGCGAAGGGCAAGGATGCGCGCATCTTGAGCGAAGGTAACGAGGTGTTCTTCGCCTCCACCCGCCCGTTTACGGTTGGCGAGGGCATGACGGTCGCCGTCAAGCTGCCCAAGGGCGCGATTGCCGCACCAGACACCTCACAGGAGGCGGGCTGGTGGCTGCGGGATAATCTCGCCATCCTGCTTTCGGGCGGCGGGCTTTTCGCCGTGCTGCTTTATTACCTGCGCGCCTGGTTCGCCGTCGGCCGCGATCCGGCGAAGGGCGTGGTCGTGCCGCGCTGGGATGCACCGGAGGGGCTCTCGCCGGCTCTGGTCAACTATGTCGATAATCGCGGGTTTTCAGGTGCCGGCTGGACGGCGCTCTCTGCCTCGGCTCTTGATCTGGCGGTGAAGGGTTATGTCGTTCTGGAGGATTTGAAGAACGCCATCGTCATCCGCCGCACGCAAAAGGCGACGGCCGACAACCTGCCGACCGGCCAGAAGACGCTGCTTGCCTCCATCGGCAGTCCGGGCGAGACTTTGACCATCGACAAGGCCCATGGGACGGAAGTTGAAAAGGTCGGAAAACAGTTCCGCGCGGCGATAGAGAAAGAACATCGCGGCAAATATTACCGCAGCAATGCCGGTTACACCGTGTTCGGCATCTTCCTCAGCATCGCCCTCATCGTGGCAACGCTGGTGTTCGGCGATCTGGATGAAAGCGCCATTGCCGCCGTGCTGGTCTTCGGCTTTTTCGCCTTCTTCTTCAGCATCCTGTCGATCGGTATCGGCCGCCAGTTCTCGCGCGGCGCACCGCTGCGCAAGCGGATCGGCGGTATCGTCATGCTGGCTTTTGCCGGTTTCGTGGCCTTTTCGGCCATTGGCGGCATCGCCACGCAAATCCTGCTGGATGTGACGCATGACACCAAGTCGCTGGCGCTGGCGGCCATCGGCGGCATCGTGCTCACCAACGCGCTGTTCCTGTTCCTGATGGGCGCGCCGACGCCGCTCGGCCGCAAGCTGATGGATGGCATTGAGGGCCTCCGAACCTATCTGACGCTGGCGGAAAAAGACCGGATGAACATGGCTGGTGCGCCCGCCATGTCGCCGCAGCATTTCGAGACGTTGCTGCCCTATGCCGTGGCGCTCGGCGTCGAAAAACCGTGGAGCCGCACCTTCGAGGCCTGGCTCGCAACGGCCGCTGCCGGTGCCGCTGCTGCAAGTTATGCGCCCGGCTGGTATGCGGGCAGCAATTACGGAACCTTTGGCGACAGGATCGGCGGCTTTTCCACCTCCATGGCCAATACCATCGCCTCCACCATTCCCCAGCCCGTCAGCTCCTCCGGCTCCAGCTTTTCGGGCGGTGGCGGCGGCGGTTTTTCAGGCTCCGGCGGCGGTGGTGGCGGCGGCGGCGGCTGGTAACGCCCGCCGGCGGTAATTTAACCGAATGCCTTGGTGACTTTTGCCGCGTTGCTTGCTAAGCCGACCGCAAACGTCCGACAACAGATAAAGTCCTGATCCCATGCCCGATCTTCTGCTTGAACTCCGCTCCGAGGAAATCCCCGCCCGCATGCAGCGCAAGGCGGCGGGCGATCTGAAGAAACTCGTCACCGATGCCTTGGTGGAGAGAGGGCTGACCTATGAGGGTGCGCGCGAATATTGGACGCCGCGCCGCCTGACGCTGGATATTCGCGGCCTCAACGCCCGCTCCGCCGATGTGCGCGAGGAAAAGAAGGGCCCGCGCACCGATGCCAATGAAAAGGCCATCGAGGGCTTTCTGCGCGGCGCCGGCCTCAACGACATCTCGGAAGCGCAGGTCGTTTCCGATCCGAAGAAGGGCGATTTCTACATCGCCATCATCAACAAGCCCGGCCGCCCGGCGGAAGAGATCATCGCGGAAGTGATGCCTGGCATCATCCGCTCCTTCCCCTGGCCGAAATCCATGCGCTCCGGCCCCGCCTCCATGCCGAAGGGTTCGAGCTATGCCGGTATCGAAGGCAAGGGTTCGGAAAGCCTGCGCTGGGTGCGCCCGCTGCAATCCATCGTCTGCCTGTTCGGCCCCGAACATGACGAAACGCAGGTCATTCCTTTCGCCATCGACGGCATCGTCGCCGGCAACGTCACCTATGGCCATCGTTTCCATGCACCCGGCCCGATCACCGTGCGCCGTTTCGAGGATTATGTCTCGAGTCTTGAAAAGGCGAAGGTCATTCTCGATGCCGAACGCCGCAAGGATATCATCCTGCACGATGCCAAGGACCTGGCCTTCGCGAACGGTCTGGAACTGGTGGAAGATGAAGGCCTGCTGGAAGAAGTCTCCGGCCTCGTCGAATGGCCGCAGGTTCTGATGGGCACCTTCGAGGAAGATTACCTGCAGATCCCGGCGGAAATCATCCGCCTCACCATCAAGACCAACCAGAAGTGTTTCGTCACCCGCAATCAGGGTGCGGAAGAGGGTCTTTCCAACCGCTTCATCCTGATCTCGAATATCGAGGCAAGCGATGGCGGCAAGGAAATCATCCATGGCAATGGCAAGGTGGTTCGCGCCCGCCTGTCGGATGCCCGCCACTTCTGGAGCCGCGACCAGGGCGATCTGCCCGATCTGGAAACGCTGAAAGATTCGGCTGCGAAATTTGGCCTCGATCTCAAGAAGCCGCTCGACCAGCGCATGGCCAAGCTCGATGCGCTGAACGTCACCTTCCATGCCAAGCTCGGTACGCAGGGTGAGCGCGTGGCGCGTATTCGCGAACTGGCGAAGGCGCTGGCCCCCGTCGTCGGCGCCGATTCCGATCTGGTGGACCGCGCTGTTGTTCTGGCGAAAGCCGACCTGCGCACCGAAGCCGTCGGCGAATTCCCCGAGCTTCAGGGCCTTATGGGCCGCAAATATGCGACGCTGCAGGGTGAAAACGAAAGTGTGGCCGCTGCCATCGAGGACCACTACAAGCCGCAGGGCCCCTCGGACCGCCTGCCGGCCGACAAGGTGGCGATCACGGTCGCTCTCGCCGACAAGCTCGATACACTCGTTGGTTTCTGGGCCATCGACGAGAAGCCGACCGGCTCCAAGGATCCCTTTGCGCTGCGACGTGCGGCGCTGGGCGTGGTGCGTATTCTGCTTGAGAAAAACGTGCGGCTTCCGCTGCTAAGCGTTGCGAAGGACCCGGACCTTCTCTCCTTCTTCCATGATCGCCTGAAGGTCTATCTCCGCGACCTCGGCGCGCGTTACGATTTGATCGACGCCGTTTTGACGCCGGAATCCGACGATCTGCTGATGATCGCCCGCCGTGTCGAGGCGCTCACCGCCTTCATCACCGGCGAGGATGGCCGCAACCTTCTGGCAGGCGCCAAGCGCGCCACCCAGCTTCTGGCGGCAGAGGAAAAGAAGGGCACCGTGGTGGCCGATGGCGTTTCGGAAGAGCTGTTGAAGCTCGATGCCGAAAAGGCGCTTTATGCGGCGATCAGGACGGCTTCTGCCGACGCTGCGAAGGCCGTTGCGGGCGAGGATTTCCGCTCCGCCATGCAGGCGCTCTCCACACTTCGCGCGCCGGTCGATAAGTTCTTTGAGGATGTGCTCGTTAATGACGAGGATGCGGCCATCCGTGCCAACCGTCTGGCGCTGTTGAAGGCTATTCGCGAAGCGACCGGAACGGTTGCGGATTTCTCGAAGATTACGGGGTGAGGGGTTTCGGGGTAGCCAGGTATGTCAGCGTTCTTGGTTCACCCCCTCTGTCCTGCCGGACATCTCCCCCTCAAGGGGGGAGATCGACCCGTGGCAACCTCTCAGCCACATTGAACGTCTAGGGAAGAGCGGTGAGCATGCCCCTTGCCGATCTCCCCCCTTGAGGGGGAGATGCCCGGCAGGGCAGAAGGGGGTAAGCTGCGCCCGCGACCTTGCAGGATGACCCCATTGACCCACACCCCCAAAATCCTCATCAGCGCCTGCCTCCTCGGCCAACCGGTCCGCTATGACGGCAGAGGCAAACCCTTCGCCCACCCGGCGATAGACCGCTGGCGAAGCGAGGGCAGGCTGGTCACGATCTGTCCGGAGATGGCGGGCGGCATGCCTGTGCCGCGCCCGCCGGCGGAAATCGAAAATGGTGCCTCCGGTGTCGATGTGCTGGAGGGCCGCGCCCGCGTGCTGGAAGTGACCGGTGGCGATGTCACGGCGCAATTTATCGCAGGTGCTGAAAGGGCGCTGGCCTTCGCCAGGGCCAATGGCTGCACATATGCGCTTCTGATCGATGGCAGCCCGTCCTGTGGGTCCGTAGCAATCTATGACGGTTCGTTTTCCGGCGTCAAACATGCGGGCAATGGGGTTACGGCGGCGCTGCTCGAAAAAGCCGGTATTGCCGTATTTTCACCTGCCGATATCGACCGGCTGGATGCGCTGACCCGTTAGAGTGTTTTGGAGCATTTCCGGACGCAAAACCGGGTTCAACTTTTCCTGGAATGCTTGAAAAGAAAACGCCGGAGTTTCCCCCGGCGCCGTTGTTCATCGATGGTCCTGGGGCGTATCACCCCGCCATGCGCATCTGCTCTGCCATGCCATGAAGCTGGTGGCCGGAGGAGACGCGGAAGCCGCGGATGAGGTTCAGCAGTTCCTCGGTGTCGACGGCCAGCGCCTCGGCCGAAGCCGTGGTTTCTTCCGCCATCGCCGCATTGTGCTGGGTGGCGACATCCAGCTGGTTGAGCGACGAGGAGATCGAGCGCAGCGTCGTATCCTGTTCGGCGGCCGAATGGGCGATTTTGCTGACGATCTCGTTTGCCGATTTGATCTGATCCGAGATGCGTTTCAGCGCATCACCGGCCTCGCCGACGAGGCGCACGCCGTTTTCCACCTGGGCGGAAGAGCGGGCGATCTGGTCCTTGATCTCCTTGGCGGCGGCGGCGGATTTCTGCGCCAGTTCGCGCACTTCCTGCGCCACCACGGCAAAGCCCTTGCCGGCCTCACCGGCACGTGCCGCTTCCACACCGGCATTCAGCGCCAGAAGGTTGGTCTGGAAGGCGATGTCGTCGATTACGCCGATGATGTTGGAAATCTGGTCGGAAGACTGTTCGATACCGCTCATCGCGGTGATCGCCTCTTCCACCACCCGGTCGCTGCGGATGGCTTCGGAGCTGACGGTGGTGACGCGCTTGGCGGCGTCGGCCGCCCCTTCCGCCGTCTGGCGCACCGCAACCGTCAGTTCGTCGAGCGCTGCGGAGGTCTCTTCCAGATTGGCAGCCTGCCGTTCGGTGCGCTGCGAAAGCTCATTGGAGGCCTTGCGGATTTCTTCCTTGGAGCCGCCGATGTCGATGCTCTTGGAATTCACCTTGGCCATGGCGGCGTCGAGATGGATCAGGGCCTCGTTGAAATTGTCGCGCAGCGCCGCGTAGCGGTTGCCGAGATCGCCGCAACGTACGGTCAGATCGCCGCCCGCCAGCTTTTCCAGCGCCTCGCCGATGGTGGTGACGACACGCGCCTGCAATTCCGCCTCGTCACGCTGCATGTCGAGATTGCTCTGGCGCTCCGCATTGAGCTGCCGCTGCTGTTCTTCCTCACGGCGCTGCATGGCATGGCGCTCGCGCACCTTGTCCTGAAGCGAGGCGGTGGCCTTCGCCATCATGCCCACCTCGTTGGTCAGGCCGGTATGGGGAATGGCGAGCGAGACGTTTTCATTGGCCACTTCACCGAGCGCACGGTGGATGTCGCCGAGCGGCTTTGAAATGCCACGGATGACGTAGAAGGCTGCGGCAAGCGCCAGCACGAAGATCAGCGCGCCGATCGACAGCGCCTTCATCACATCGCCGCGAACCTGCGCGTTCAGATCATCGATGTAAACGCCCGTCACGACCACCACCTGCCAGGGCTCAAAGGCAAGGGCATAGGAGCTCTTGGCGTAGTCATTGCCTTCCATGCCGGGCTTCGGACCGTAAAAATCCGTCTGGCCGCCGCCATTGCGGCCAAGCCGCACCAGCTCGTCACGATAGGCGAAACCCTTGCTGTCCGGCTTGCCCTTGAAGCTTTCGCCGACGCGCTTGGCATCGGGATGGAACTTCATCGTCACGTCGTAATCGTAACCAAACAGATAGCCGTCCGGCGTGAAGCGCATGGCGCTGACGGTGGCGTAAGCCTGTTTCATGGCCTCGTCGCGCGAAAGCGTTCCGGCCTTTTCCTTGTCGTGGAAGGATTGCAGGATAGAGATTGCCGATTGCACCTGCGTCCGCAGCATGCCGTAGCGTTCCTCATAGATCGCGTCAGTGGCGGATTTCAGCTGGTAAAACGTCGCCACGGCGAAGGCGGCCATCAGGGCCACCACGAGAACGATCAACTGACGGGAAATGGAAAGGTTCTTCATGGGCGCTCACAAGCGTTTGGGATCGCGCGCCTGAAAACGCCGCGCGGTACCGATGTTTCGGAGAAGGGAGAGGCGCATGATGCGCGATAAAAGGGCCCAAAAGCGCGTGTCCGCGCCGTGGCCTCATTCTGTGCTGCATCGCACTATAGACGCACTTAGCGGCTAAAAATTTGAATAAATATTTAATTAGCGAAAGCTTTATCAGGCCCGACAGGTAGAATATGCGGGAGAAAAAGCAATATTCCCCGCATGGTTGCGGCGCCATTTCGGGAATGCAGCGATGACGCGATTATTTGACCTTCGTCATGAAAGACGTCATCGGCCGGTCAATTGCCGCGCAATTGGAAATCCGGGAACTGGGGGGCGGCGATCACCGAGGCGCTGGCCGGTTCGGCTGCGTTTTCGGTGGAAATTTCCTTGACGGCTGCCGTGGTCGTCGTCACGTCGATACCGGCCGATGTCGAAACCGTCTCAGCGGGATGTGCCACGGGTTCTGCGTTGTCATAGGTCGCGATGGCCGTGCTCGGGGTTTCCGCCATCCATGCCGGATTGGTGCTGACGAAGGTAACGGGCGCGCCGCCAAGCCAGGCTTCGGTGCGCAGCAGGGTGCGCTTGCCGTCGACTTCGCGCATTTCCGTGTGCTGCGTGCCCGGCTCAATGGAGGGAACGGCGTAACCCTGCGCCACGGCTTTGCCCTTCATGGGCTTGCAGCCCGCGCAATCGCGACGAATGAAGCTGCCGTTGGCCACATGCACGCCGTTTATATATTCGATGGAAGACGCCATCGCCGACCCGCCGGTCAGCGCGACAATCGCTGTCAGAAAAAGACGACGCATCGAAAAACCCCCGAAATGACGGCGCGGCCTCGTGATCGAGACGCAATGCGCCATTCAATGTTCCGGCAAGTATTACCGATGTTTCGTTTCCATCGGGTCAGCAAACTTGGTAAAAATTGAACGAAATATTCGCGCTCAATCCCGTTGCCTTAAGGATCAGGCCTTTTCGCGGGCGACGGCCTGCCAGCCGATATCGCGGCGGCAGAAGCCGTTTTCCCACTCCACCTTGTCGGCCAACGCATAGGCGCGAGCCTGCGCTTCCGTGACGGTCTTTCCAAGGGCGGTGACGTTCAGCACGCGTCCGCCCGTCGCCACCAGCCCGCCGTCCTTCAGCGCGGTTCCGGCATGGAACACCTTTGCCTCTTCGCTCGCCTCGGGAATATGGGCGATCGGCGTGTTCTTGTCATAAGCGCCGGGATAACCCTTGGAGGCAAGAACGACGGTCAGCGCCGCGTCGTCGCGCCATTCCGCCTCAACCTTGTCCAGCGTGCCGGTGGCGGTGGCGTAGAGGATCGGCAGCAGATCGCTTTTCAGGCGCATCATCAGCACCTGGCATTCGGGATCGCCGAAGCGGACATTGTATTCGATCAGTTCCGGGCCCTTGGCGGTAATCATCAGGCCGGCGAAGAACACGCCGGAGAAGGGATTGCCATCCTTGGCCATGCCCGAGATCGTCGGCTCGATGATCTCCTTCATGGTGCGCTCCACCATGGCCGGTGTCATGACGGGGGCAGGGGAATAGGCACCCATGCCGCCGGTATTCGGGCCGGTATCGCCATCGCCGACGCGCTTGTGATCCTGCGCGGTGGCGAGCGCCAGCGCGGTCTTTCCATCCGAAAGGCAGAAGAAGCTTGCTTCTTCGCCATCGAGAAAGGCCTCCACCACCACTTCGGCACCGGCCGCACCGAAAGCGCCGTCGAAACAATCGTCAATCGCGGCAAGCGCCTCCGCTTCCGTCATGGCCACGGTCACGCCCTTGCCGGCGGCAAGACCGTCCGCCTTGATGACGATGGGAACGCCCTGTGCCCGAACATAATCCTTGGCCGGCTCTGCGGATTTGAAACGCTGGTAGGCGCCGGTCGGAATATCGTAGCGCGCGCAGAGATCCTTGGTGAAACCCTTGGAGCCTTCCAGCTGGGCGGCGGCTTTCGAGGGGCCGAAGGTGGCGATGCCGGCGGCGCGCAGGTCATCCGCAAGACCCGCAACCAGCGGCGCTTCCGGACCGACGACGACGAAGTCGATTGCCTTTTCCTTGGCAAAGGCGATGACGGCCGCATGGTCTTCCACATCAAGCGCCACCAGTGTCGCATGGTCGGCAATGCTGGGATTGCCGGGAGCGGCATAAAGCTCATCGAGCAGGGGAGACTGGGCGATTTTCCACGCCAGCGCATGTTCGCGTCCGCCGGAACCGATCAACAGAACTTTCATGGTCAATATCCCTGCAAATTCGCCAGTAACCTTGTGTCAGGGGCGTTAAGGGCAGGGGGGCGAAAGGTCAAGGAGAAAGCGCCGCAAATGCCCGTCTTTCCCTTGAAGGCCGCCTTTCCTGTGGAATCGTTGCCGCCTCTTGTTGTCACGCCACAATCAGACATTATGTTCGCCGCTCCAGACGTGAAAGCAGAGAACCCCCAAGAGTCCCCTATGACCGCAGACAATGCCCGCCTCGCCTCGCTCATCGCCACCGAAATCAACGCCCGCCCCGATCAGGTCAAGGCGGCGGTGGCGCTGCTGGACGAGGGTGCGACCGTTCCCTTTATCGCCCGTTACCGCAAGGAAGTGACGGGAGGGCTGGACGACACCCAGCTTCGCACGCTTTCGGAACGTCTCGTCTATCTGCGCGAACTTAATGCGCGCCGCGCCTCCATCGTCGATTCCATCACCGGTCAGGGCAAGATGACCGATGAACTGATGGTCAAGATCATGCAGGCAGGCACCAAGGCGGAGCTGGAAGACCTCTATCTGCCCTATAAGCCGAAGCGCCGCACCCGTGCCGAAATCGCCCGCGAACGCGGTCTTGGCCCGCTCGCAGAAGCCATCTGGGATAACCGCGCCGCCGATCCGGCGAAACTGGCGGAAGCATATGTTCGGGGTGAGGTGGCCGATGTGAAGGCGGCACTGGAGGGCGCGCGCGACATCGTGGCGGAAACCATGACGGAAAATGCCGATCTGCTCGGCCGCCTGCGCGATTACATGCGCCAGAACGCCACCTTCCGCGCCAAAGTCGTGGATGGCAAGCAGGCGGCGGGTGAGAAATTCTCCGACTATTTCGATCATTTCGAGCGCTGGGCGACGGTGCCGGGCCACCGGGCGCTGGCCATGCTGCGCGGCTGGAACGAGGAAGTGCTGACGCTGACAATCGATGTCGATGCGGACGATCCCTCACCGGTCAAACCCGCACAGCGTACCATCGCCGCCGCCTTCGATATCCGCAATGCCGGCCCCGCCGATCAATGGCTGATGGAAGTGGCTGGCTGGACCTGGCGGGTGAAGCTTTCCATGTCGCTCTCGCTCGATCTGATGCGCGAATTGCGCGAGCGCGCGGAAGAAGAGGCGATCCATGTTTTCGCCCGCAATCTCAAGGATCTGCTGCTGGCAGCCCCCGCCGGCTCCCGCGCCACCATGGGGCTCGATCCGGGCATCCGCACCGGCGTCAAGGTGGCAGTGGTGGATGGCACCGGCAAGCTTCTGGACACCACGACGGTTTATCCCTTCCCGCCGAAGAACGACGTGCGCGGCACGCAGGCGGAACTTGCTGTCCTCATCCGCAAGCACAATGTCGAACTGATCGCCATCGGCAATGGTACCGGCAGCCGCGAGACGGAAAAGCTGGTCGCCGATCTTCTGGCGCAGATGCCCGCTTCGGGCGCGAAGCCCACCAAGGTCATCGTCTCGGAGGCGGGCGCTTCGGTCTATTCCGCTTCGGAACGGGCGGCGGCCGAATTTCCCAATCTCGATGTTTCGCTGCGCGGCGCCGTCTCCATCGCCCGCCGACTTCAGGATCCGCTGGCGGAACTGGTGAAGATCGAGCCGAAATCCATCGGGGTCGGCCAGTACCAGCACGATGTCGATCAGGGCCGCCTCAGCCGCTCGCTCGATGCTGTCGTGGAAGACGCCGTGAATGCCGTTGGTGTTGATCTCAACACGGCCTCGTCGCCGCTTCTGGCGCGGGTGTCTGGTCTTGGCAGCTCGATTGCCGATGCCATCGTCGCCCATCGGGACCAGACCGGCCCCTTCGCCAGCCGTAAGGAACTGCTGAAGGTGCCGCGTCTCGGCCAGCGCACCTTCGAGCAATGCGCCGGCTTCCTGCGCATCCCGAACGGCAAGGAGCCGCTGGATGCTTCCTCTGTTCACCCGGAAGCCTATGGCGTGGCGAAAAAGATCGTCGCCGCCTGCGGCCGCGATCTGCGCTCGCTGATGGGCGACAGCGCCGCGTTGAAGGCGCTCGATCCGAAGAAGTTCATCGACGAGCAATTCGGCCTGCCGACGGTAAAAGACATCATCGCCGAACTGGAAAAGCCCGGCCGCGACCCGCGCCCGAGCTTCAAGACCGCGACCTTCGCCGAGGGTGTGGACGAGATCACCGATCTGAAACCGGGCATGCTTCTGGAAGGCACCGTCACCAATGTCGCCGCCTTCGGCGCTTTCGTGGATATCGGCGTGCATCAGGACGGGCTGGTACATGTCTCGCAGCTGGCCGACCGTTTCGTGAAGGACCCGCATGAGGTCGTCAAGGCGGGCGATGTGGTCAAGGTGCGAGTCGTGGAAGTGGATGTGAAGCGCAAGCGCATCGGTCTCACCATGCGCAAGGATGGCGGCGAGGCAGCGCAGCAGCCGATGCGCGAAAAGGGCAATGCCAGCGCCATGCGGCACGCGACATCCAAGCCGAAAGAGCGCAACGAGGGGTCGCAAACCGGTGGTGCGCTTGCCGCCGCCCTGGCTGAAGCCATGAAGCGACGCTGACCTGCGGTTGAAATGATTTTTTACCAAAAAGCCTCGCCGCACACCCCGGCGGGGCTTTTTGCTTGATGAAATCGTTCAATTTTTTTGAAATAAGACTATCTTGAAACTTGTGCCGAAAGGAATACGGTCAGCGAAATTGATAAGTGAGACTTAGCAATTGGGGGTGCCATGGCGTCGTCTCTGCATGTTCTTCTCGAAAAGATAATCAAGACCGGTGATCTCACCGTCAACAGCCCGGGCGGCAGCCGTACATTCGGCAACGGCGCGGGAAAAAAGGTGGTTCTGAACTTCACCGACGAAGCCGCCATGCAGGAGATCGCCGCCGATCCGGCGCTGAAGCTGGCTGAAATGTATATGGAAGGCCGGGCGAAGGTCGCGGAAGGCGACATCTACGATTTCCTTGCACTGGTGAAGGGCAATACGCTGAGTGAGGCGCTCTCCTTCGGCATGATTTGGCGCGGCATGGCCCGCATCATCGCCGCCCGCATCAAGATGCACCTGCCGGTCAATCACAACAAGAGCAACGTCGCTCATCATTACGATCTGAGCGCCAAGCTGTTCGATCTCTTCCTCGATGAGGACTGGCAATATTCCTGCGCCTATTTCAATCCGCCCGGCATCAGTCTCTATGAAGCGCAGGTCGCGAAAAAACGGCACATAGCCGCCAAGCTGATGACCGAGCCGGGCCAGAGCGTGTTGGAAATCGGCTCCGGCTGGGGCGGCATGGCGATGTATATTGCCGAAAGCGCCGGTGCGGATGTGACCGGCATTACGCTCAGCGAAGAACAGCTACGCGTTTCCCGCGACCGTGCCGCCAAACGGGGCCTTGCGGCAAATGTCCGTTTCGAATTGCAGGACTATCGCTACCTGCCGGCTTCGAAAAAATACGATCGCATCGTCTCCGTCGGCATGTTCGAACATGTCGGGCCGACCCATTATCGCGATTATTTCGACAAGGTGGCGGAGGTGCTGGACGATAAGGGCGTGATGGTGCTGCATTCCATCGGCCAGCCCTATCCGGCGCTGGCGACCAACCCCTTCATCGAAAAATATATTTTCCCCGGCGGGTATATTCCCTCGCTTGCCGAGGTGCTGCCGGCCATCGAAAAATCGCGGCTGCTGGTGAAGGATATCGAAATCCTGCCCATGCATTACGCCCATACGCTTCGCCACTGGCGCGAGCGTTTCGTGGCGCGCAGGGCAGAAGCGGTAGCGCTTTATGACGAACGCTTCTTCCGCATGTGGGAATTTTATCTGGCGGGGTCGGAAATGGCCTTTACCCATGAAAATTTTCACATTTTCCAGATCCAGATCGCCAAGGATCGCGATGCCGTGCCGCATAGTCGCGACTACATTGCGCGGAACGAGGCGAAGCTGCTGGAATTCGAGAAGACGCGCGCGCCGCTGGAGAAGGTGACGTTCTGACGAGGGCGTGGGTAACGGGCGACCGAATTGTGGTGATTGTTGACAAACGTCTCCGCAATCTCGGCGTCATCCTCGGGCTTGTCCCGAGGATCTATCCACGTTGTTTAAAGTCCGTCGGTTGCAGATGCTCGGGACAGGCCCGAGCATGACGGAGGTGAGGTTTTGGGGCCTTGTCGCCACCCTCCGCAGGAGTCGAATTTCAACCCGCGCTGGTTAATGGAATGGAAAGACAATCCCTCTAATTCTACGGGCACCTGTCTGTATTGCGTTTCTGGGGTTCTTTCATGTTCAAGCCATCAGCGGCATTCGCTGCCTGTGTCCTGTCGCTTTTTGCCGTGGGCAATGCCCATGCGGAAGGCTGGTTTTCCGGCGACTGGTATCTGAAGCTCGGCGGCGCGGGTTTTACCGCACCGAAATATCAGGGCGACAACAAGAATGAATTCGGCTTTTCGCCCATCATTTCGCTCGGCCGCCAGGGCCAGGGCGCGCGTTTCACCTCGCGTAACGACAGCGCCTCGATTTCGCTTCTGGACAATGGCCCGATCAGCATGGGTCTTGCCGGAAAGCTGGTATCCCCGCGTGACGAGGGCGACTCGTCCGATCTGAAGGGCATGACCCGCATCAAGCGCGGCGGCGAGCTTGGCGGTTTCGCTGAGGCCTATCCGACCGACTGGCTGCGCGTTCGCGGCGAAGTCCGTCAGGGCATTCGCAGCCATAGCGGCGTGGTCGGAGATGTTGCCGTCGATGCCTTCACCGATATCGCCCCCGGCATCCAGATTTCTGCCGGTCCGCGCGCGACATGGGTGAGCAGCAAATACAATGAGCGTTATTACGGCGTAAGCGCCGCGCAGACGGCTGCCGGCGCGCCATCGCCCTATAGCCCGGGCGGCGGCCTGCATTCCGCCGGCATCGGCGCTGCCATCACCTGGAAAGTCACCGAAAACGCCGAAGTCGGCTCGTTTGCGGAATATCGCCGCCTGACCGGTGACGCCGCCGACAGTTCGCTGGTGCGCGAGCGCGGCTCGAAGAACCAGTTCATCATCGGCGTTCAGGCGAGCTACAAGTTCAATTTCTCGCTGCCCTGATAAATAGCCGAGATATCGTCCTGCAAAGCCCCGTGGCGAAACCGCTGCGGGGCTTTTCCGCGTGTGCGGCCGGGTGCTGAAATCCATTCCGATTTTCCTGCCGATGCTGTAGAACCATCCCATGGTTCACCACAGCGATTTGTCAGATCGCGTCTCCGACGCGCCATCCAATAATTGGGTCTATCGGATTTTGCCGAGGCCCCTCTGGCCCTATGCGCAACTGGCCCGGTGGGATCGCCCCATCGGCTGGCAATTGCTGATGTGGCCATGTTTCTGGTCCGCAGCCCTTGCGGCAAATGTCGCGATGGCGAGCGGCGGCTTTTCCTGGGCGACGCTGATCTGGCATCTGGTGCTGTTCTTCATCGGATCGGTGGCGATGCGCGGCGCGGGTTGCACCTATAATGACCTGGCTGACCACAAGATCGACATGGCCGTGGCGCGCACCCGTTCGCGGCCGCTTCCTTCCGGCCGCGTGAGCCGGTCGCAGGCCAAGCTCTTCATCGTCCTGCAGGCGCTTGCAGGGCTTGTCGTGCTCCTGCAGTTCAACAGTTTCGCAATCGCCACCGGCATATTCTCGCTGATCTTCGTGGCGATTTATCCCTTCGCCAAGCGCTTCACCAACTGGCCGCAATTTTTCCTCGGCCTTGCCTTTTCCTGGGGTGCGCCGATGGGCTGGGCGGGACAGTTCGGATCGATCGCCTGGCCGGCTGTCCTGCTTTATGTCGGCTCCATCGCCTGGACGATCGGTTATGATACAATCTACGCCCATCAGGACAAGGAAGACGACACCGCCGTGGGCATCGGTTCAACCGCCCTGCTGTTTGGAGAGAACACACATCGCTGGCTGGTTTTCCTTTATGGCACAGCCCTTGTCATGATGTTCCTGTCGTTCTGGATCGCGGGTGTTAACGTCATTGCCTATAGCGGCCTTGCCGCTGCGGCCATCATGCTGTTCCGGCAGGTCTGGGTGCTTAATATCGATGACGTCGATCAGTGCCTCGTGCTGTTCAAATCCAACAACCGCGTCGGCGTGCTGATTTTCGCAGGCCTCATCCTGCCGCTCCTGCTGGCGTAAGCCTGTGAAAACACGAAATGAAAAAGCCCGGCCGCGTCATCCGCGCCGGGCTTTTTGATTTGTCTGGCTGAAGATTATCAGCTGCGGGCGATGATTTCCTTGCCCTCGATCTTCATGCTCATGCCCAGCGAACCGGTGGAGCGGCGAACGAGGAAGCGGGGACGGCGGTCCGCGAAATAGGAATGGCGGCGGCGCGGGCGGGTATTCTGGGTGCGCACCTTGCCGAGATGTTCTTCCAGCGGACGGGCGACGCCATCGGCTTCCACCATCAGCATGGGAATACGGTAGGCCTCGGACCAGCTGCGCCAGTCGGCGGCGATATCGCAGAGATCGTGGGCGACGAGAAGCGGAACGCAGAGATCCGGATCGTCATGGTGCAGCTCCAGCGTCACCGTTACCTGTCCGTCGCCATGGTCGATGGCGCGGGCGGCAACGCCCTTGAAGGCGCGGGCTGGCAAAGCGAAGGACAGAGGCAGGCCGGAAGAGGACAGAACCTTTCTCAGAACGGCGCCCCGTTCATCGAGGGTGACGGCGACATCGCTCGCGCCATTGCCTTTTCCATAAGTGACCTGTTGCGGAAAACGTGCCGGGTCGAGTCTGAGAGTGGCGACGGCCCAGTCGGGCTTCAGAACGGTCTTGGTCATGTTTATTCTACCCTTGTTTTACCTGAGAGCCGGTTTCCGGTCTTCTCATCGGGACTTTTCGTCCTCTGATGTCGGGAGAATATCCGCCGCCTGTTCGAGACTGCTTAAAAATCGCGGTTAAGAAAACTTTGCATTCCCAAATGGTTAGCAAAACACACTGTGGCATGGTTTCGCTTAGGTAAAAGAGATCGGGACAATGCGGTTTTTATCCCGGCCGAAATTGTGCTCTTTCAAGCTCCGGGCAAGGCGTCTCCCGCATAGTCAGGCAAAGGCTTGCCGTGCGTCCCGATGGAGGCGCGATGGGTGGATTGAAAACCGGAGCATTCGGCGTCTGAAGCGACGCGCGGGTCTCCAGGGGGCATTCGGATGGTATCGACTTATCTCAGCTACGACCTCATCAACCGCGATATGAAGGCAAGCCTGTCGCGCGTGTCGCAGCAGGGGCTCATCGAGCGGCAGACGACATATTACAAGGAAAACATCGGCAATGTGAAAAGCGTCGACGAGTTCCTCGACAATTACCAGCTCTATTCCTATGCCATGGATGCCTTTGGTCTCGGCGAGATGACCTATGCCAAGGCCTTCATGAAAAAGGTGCTGGAAAGCGATCTGAACGACCAGAACAGCTTCGCCAACAAGCTCACCGATGAGCGGTATCGGGAATTCGCCGCAGCCTTCAACTTCACCACATCGACGAAGACCGTTCAGACGGAAGCGCAGCTCGACAAGATGATCGGGCTTTACGATACGTCAATAACCGATCTCGATGACAGCCTTGCGGAAGAGACCCGTTATTACAAGGCGATCGTCGGCACGGTAACCAATGTCGACCAGCTGCTGCGCAACGACCGCACCCGCGCCTATATCTTTCAGGTCTTCGGCATCGATGAGAAGACCTATTCCTATGCCCATATCAAGGGATTGATGACGAGCGACATCAACGATCCCGACAGCTATATCAACCAGAAATACGGCGCGGCCTATAATGACGCGGTCGAAAAACTGACGATGAAGGGCAATATCGAGCTGCACGCGCAGGTCACCGCGCGGATTACCGCAATCGACACCGAACTCGCCGGCACCGGTTTGACGGCCGAGGAGCGCACGGCGCTGGAGGCGGAAAAGGTGACGCGCCAGGACCAGCTGACCCAGCTCGAGGCGGTGTTGCCGCCGCAGGATGAGTGGGAAGCGAAGCTCGCCGCCATCAAGGCCGAGCAGACGACGCTCACCAGCACCGTCACGCAATATAACAAGATGGCGCAGCTCGCCACCGCCTTCGAGTTCAAGAACGACGGCACGGTCACCGCCGGTCAGGCGCAGACGGCGGACAATCTCAAGGCCCTGACGGATGCCTATATCGGCAGCGCCCCGCGCGTGACGCCGACCGTCGCCACGCTGAACCGCGATTATTTCGAATCGAAGATCGGTTCGATCAAGACGGTAACCGAACTGACCTCGGATACCCGGCTTCTCAACTATATCAGGACCGCCTTCGACCTGAACGACCTCACAGTCGTCACGGCAACGATCCAGAATATCCTGACCAGCGATCTGAGCGATCCGAGCAACTACATCGCGACCGTCGGCAAGAACGACAAGCGTTATATCGCCTTGAGGAATGCCTTCAATTTCCAGACCGACGGAACGCTGGCAGCCGGCACGACACCACAGACGACGGCACAGACCGCGACCACCACCAGCGGTTATATGACCTATTATAACGACAAGGATGACGCCGCCGACGAGAAGGCGCTGAAGCTGTTCAAGAGCGATATAGCCAGCGTCACTTCCGTCAAGGATTTCATCGACAGCAGCGCGGTCTATACCTATGCGCTGAAAGCCGTCGGCCTCGATCCGGCCAAGGTGAATTCCGCCGATATTCGCAAGGTCCTCACCAGTGATCTGCAGGATAAAAAGAGCTTCGTCTACACGCTGAAAGACGAACGTTATGTCAAGCTGGCGGAGCTGTTCAACTTCGCCTCCGATGGCAGCGTCGGAACACCGGTTCTGGCGCAGTCGGAAATCGAGATGCAGACCATGTCGGCCGACTACATCAAGAAAAAATCGGCTTTCGGCACGGAAAAGGACAAGGAAACGGCGAAGAAGGAATCGGAATATTTCACGGCCGAGATGCAGAAGATCAAGACGCTCAAGGAATTCCTGAGCGATGATCGCCTGACGAAATTCGCGATGGAATCGCTCGGCATCGATCCCGAAAGCGTGACGAAGGAACAGCTCGAAAAGGCCTTCACCTCGAAGCTCGATGACAAGGACAGCTACGTCAACAAGGAGATGGATCCGGTCTTCCGCCGCCTCGTCACCGCCTTCAACTTCAATACCGACGGTACGCTTCTTCACGAGGACCGCAGCCTGATCCAGACGCGGCGCGGCCTTTACGAGACGCTGGACAACTACCTCACCCAGACGCTGGAAACGCAGGCGGGCGAAGAAAATGCCGGCGTGCGCCTGGCGCTCTATTTCCAGCGCATGGCGGCCGGAACGACGTCCTATTACTCGATCCTCGCCGACACGGCGCTCCAGAGCTTCATCAATACCACTTTCGGGATTCCGGACGAGCTCGCCAATGCCGAGGTCGATACGCAGGTGACGATGATGAAGAAATATTTCGACATCGAGGATTTTCAGGATCCGGAAAAGGTCAAGAAGCTGGTCGCCCGTTTCACCATCATGTACGACAATCAGCAGAACACCACCGATCCGATCATGACGCTCTTCAACGGCAGCGGTTCGGTGGGCATCAGCGCCGATACGCTGCTGGCGGTTGCCACGCTGCGGGCGCGGTAACAGAGAAAGCGCGGACGAGCGACGGGAGGAGCGGCTTTAGCCGGCTTGAGGCTGATGACGAAGCCTCACGCATAGGCGGCGTCATCCCCCGGGATTTGTACTATCCTCTTACCACCCCGGCAGCATGTGCCCGGCGCGCAGGCGCGGCATCTTGGGGTAGGTCTTCACATCGCTGTCCATTTCGTCGGCAACGCTCATCGGCGAGATATTGTCGAGGCAGGCAGTGATGTGGTCGGTGATGGCGTTCACCAGCGAAGGGGAGAGGCCGGGCCGTTTCATCAGGCCGATCTGCACCGGCGGCAGGGGCGGGAAGCCGTCCGCGGCGGTCAGAACCTTCATGCCGGTGCGCAGCGCCGATTCCGGCAGCACCGAGACGGCCATGCCCGCCAGCACGGCGGCGGCGACGACGGTGGAAGACCAGCTCGTGAACAGGACCTGATAGTCACGCCCATCGGCATCGAGCGCCGAACAGGCAAGCTGGCGCCAATGGCAATCGCGCCGCCCGACGGCGAGCGGCACGGGTGCATCGTCCTTCAGCGGATGGTTGGCGGAAGCGACCCAGCAGAGCGGCTCGGTGCGCACCACATCCGAGGAGCGCGCCCGCGGATTATGGGTGACGAGCGCGATATCAAGCTCGCCCCGCGCCATTTTTTCGGCAAGGCTGACCGAAGGTTCGCAGACGATATAAAGCTCGACATTGGGATGGGTCTTGGCGAAGCGCCCGATAATCTCCGGCATGTAGCGGTCGGCATAGTCATCGGGCGTGCCGATGCGCAGCATGCCTTCCAGCCGGTTGTCGTCGAAGGCGGCGATTGCCTCGTTATTGAGGCGGATGATGCGGCGTGCGTAATTCATCAGCTTCTCGCCCTCCGCTGTCAGGCGGTTGCCACGCCCGTCCTTGGCGAAAAGCTGCTTGCCGATGCGTTCTTCCAGCCGTCGCATCTGCATGGAAACGGCGGATTGCGTCTTGAAAACGCGGTCTGCGGCCTTGGTGAAGCTGCCCGTATCGACGATGGCGATGAAGGTATGCAGCTGGTCTATGTCGAGAGGTGCGGACATGGATGGTCATCCATCAGAATGATTGATGCCTCACATTAGAAACATTCGTTGGACTGATCAATAGTCTTGCAACATTTTGACACCCAGCAAATCAATATCAACCCCGGGCCGGCGAAACGTCAGGCCCCCAACCCGAGGCAGCTTCTCGCGCGTGGTGCGCCGGGGGCGGTGCCGCATCGTGCCGTTACGAAAGGATAAGTGTCATGCGCACGGCAGAACGGAGAATGGAACTGGAACTCGCAACCTCCAGGCAGAACGATATGCTTCGTCGTGTCGCCGGCCTCTTTGCTTTCCGCGTCAAAACGTTCTTGCAGCGCATCTACAATCGTATCGTGGCCAATGGTCTCACGGAACTCGATGACCGCCTTCTGGCCGATATCGGTCTGGCGCGCTCGGATGTGAGGGATGCGCTGAATACCGGCCTGCTCGAGGATCCGACCGCCCATCTGACCCGCGCCGCACGCAACCGCGCGGTGACCCGGTTCAAGACCGTTTAAAGCATTTCCAGGAAAAGCGGGCCCCGGTTTTCCGTCCGGAAATGCGCCAAAACGTTCCAGAATGTTCGGGCAATTCCGGCAGACCTCCAGCCGCCGGAATTGCTTTCGAACGGAAAAGTTTTCCCCGCAGGGTGATTTGCCAATAGCCCTGCCTTTGCCCGGTGTCAGGCCCCTCGGCCGCGCCGGGCTTTTTTAATGGCGGCGCAATTTTAGCGGCACTGCCTCAATACTGATATTCTTCGAACACCGGCAGCACGGAGCCGCCCCAGCGACCGTTGTAAAGCGCAAGCAGGTCTTCGGCGAGCGTGGTCTTCTTGGCAAGAACTTCATCCAGCGACGACAGGAACACGGTTTCGTCCTGGCCTTCGCCGTTCAGGCGCTTGCGGTTTTTAAGGCCGGTGCGGGAAATATCCAGCACCTCGCGGGCGAGACCGAGAAGCGGCTTGCCGGCGATCTCGGCGGAAAGACCCTTGGCCGGAACGGCATCGCGAAGGGCGATGACCTCATCGAAGCTCCAGCCGGCGGTCAGCGCATCGGCAGCGGTCAACGCCTCGTCATCGTAGAGAAGGCCGACCCAGAAAGCGGGAAGGGCGCAGATGCGTCTCCACGGGCCGCCATCCGCACCGCGCATTTCCAGAAAGCGCTTCAGGCGCACATCCGGGAACAGGGTGGAAAGATGGTTCGTCCAGTCACCCATGGTCGGCTGCCAGTCGGCGATTTCACCCTTCAGCGCACCGTTCATGAACTGGCGGAAAGTGACATGGGTGCAATCATGATATTTGCCGTCGCGCACGATGAAATACATCGGCACGTCGAGCGCCCATTCCACATAGTCCTTGAAGCCGAAGTCATCGCTGAAGGTGAAGGGCAGCACGCCCGAGCGGCGATTGTCGGTGTCGCGCCAGATATCGCCGCGCCAGGAAAGAAGACCGTTCGGCTTGCCTTCGGTGAAGGGCGAGGAGGCGAAGAGCGCTGTTGCCAGCGATTGCAGCTTCATGGAAACGCGCATCTTCCGGCGCATGTCCGCTTCGGAGGAGAAATCGAGGTTAACCTGAATGGTGCAGGTGCGGTACATCATGTCGAGACCCTTGGTCCCGACCTTCGGCATATAGCGCGTCATGATCGCATAACGCGATTTCGGCATGCGCGGCGTTTCGTCATAGCTCCACAGCGGGCTGCCGCCGATGCCGAGGAAACGGATGCCCATCGGCTCGGCCACTTCGCGCAGCGTCGCCAGATGCTGGTTGGATTCCTTGCAGGTCTGGTGCAGGTTTTCGAGCGGCGCGCCCGACAGCTCGAACTGGCCGCCCGGCTCGATGGAAATGGCGCCCATGCCGTGCTGCTCGCCAAGGCCGATGATGTTTCCGCCGTCCATGATCGGCTCCCAGCCGAGCTTTTCCTGCATGCCCTTCAAAAGTGCTGAAATGCTGGCTTCGCCGAAATAGGGAACGGGACTGTTATCCTCGCGGAAAAACGCGAATTTTTCATGTTCGGTGCCGATGCGGAAGTCGGCTTCAGCTTTGCAACCGCCCGCCAGATAATCTGTAAGCTCCGTGACGGAGGAGAGGGGGGTCTGGTCGGTCGTGTCGCGTGCCATGGCTTACCTTGTTATGACGTCTCTGTTGCGGCGAGGCATATGATTGGCAGATAGGGCCGGATCGTATCCGGAGGCAAATGAATTTCTTTTAAAGATGCATGAAGCGCAATGGGGCCATTCAATTCCAGTCGCCGATCGCCGCCTGAATGACCGCGAGCGCAGCGACGGCGGCCGTATCGGCCCTCAGGATACGCGGCCCCAGCGGAATGGGGGTAACGAAGGCAAGGCCGCGCAGAAGCTCCCTTTCTTCCTCGGAAAATCCGCCTTCCGGGCCGACCAGCAGGGCAAGTTTGCGCTCCGTGACGGCTTGCAGGATCGGCAGCGGATTTTGCCCCGCATCGCCTTCGTCGCAATAGATGATGCGCCGGTCGTGGGGCCAGCTCTCGAGCATGTCCTTCAGTTTCACCGGCTCGGCCACCTCGGGCAGGGACAGTATGCCGCACTGCTCGGCGGCTTCGATGGCGTTGGCGCGCAGTTTTTCGGTGTTATGGATTTTGCCCTGAACATGCTGCGTCATCACTGGCTGCAACAGGCCGGCGCCCATCTCCACCGCCTTCTGCACCAGATAATCCATGCGCCCGACTTTCAGCGGCGCGAAAAGATAATGCAGGTCCGGGGCGTTCGGCTGGGGCCGTGTCTGCTCGAGGGGGACGAGCACGATCTTCTTGCGGCTCGGAAAGGCAAGTTTCGCTTTCCATTCGCCATCGCGACCGTTGAACAGCAGGATTTCCGCACCGTCGGTCATGCGCAGCACATTGGCGAGATAGTTGAACTGTTCCCCCGTCGCCTCCTGCGCGACGCCTTCGACAAGGCTGGCTTCGATATACAGGCGTTGCATCCGGAAATTGGCGCGCATGGGATTCTGTTTCTGGTTCAGAGAAAGAGGGACGACATGAGCCAGTAAAGCAGCGCCGCAAGCGCTGCACTGGAAGGAACGGTGACCAGCCAGGCGGCGATGATCGTCATGAAGTGGGAGCGGCGGACGAGATAACGGCGGCGTATCTCGGAAGGATTGTCGGCATATCTTTCGGACCGGCGGGGCCTGCCGTCACCAGCCTGAACGAGCTCCTGCCGTCGCCGCGACGATTGCGTGTACCATTCGCGGAAGAAACCCACTCCAAACACCGCGCCGATTGCCGTGTGGGTGGTGCTGACCGGCAGGCCGAAGCGTGAGGCAACGAGCACGGTGAGCGCCGTGGCCACGGAAACGCAGAAGGCGCGCATCGGATTGAGCTTGGTGATCTGCTCGCCGACGAGACGGATGAGGCGCGGGCCATAAAGAAGAATACCGCAGGAAAGCCCGAAGGCACCGACCAGCATTACCCACATCGGTGCGCGGGCGGATGTGCTCACCGCCTCGTCATGCAGGGCCCGCACGATGGCAACAACGGGCCCGATGGCATTCGAAACGTCGTTCGCCCCATGGGCGAAAGACATAAGGCCGGCGGCGAGAACCAGCGGCCACTGGAACAGGATTCGAAGCGACTGGTTGCGGTTTTCCAATCCTTCCGATTGTTTGCGGATGATCGGCACGCAGAGCCGCCAGACCACGAGCCCGGTCACCAGCCCTGTGAGGCTGGCATGGCCAAGCGACACATGCATGAGCTGCCGCAATCCGACCCAGATGAGATAGGCCATAAAGACGCCCGCCATCAAACCGATGAGAACCGGAACCCACAGTCGGGCGGAGGTGAGCTTGTCCTCGCGGTAAATGATGAATTCCTTGATGAAAGCAAGGATGGCGACGGCGATGATGGCGCTGATAAAGGGTGCCAGAACCCATGCGAAGGCAATGCTGCCGAGCGAAATCCAGTCGACCGCCTTCGCCCCATAGGCGGCCATTCCCGCGCCCGCAACCCCGCCCACCACCGTATGGGTGGTGGAAATCGGCGCCTTGGTCCATGTCGAGATATTGACGAGAAGGCCGGCGGCGAGAAGCGCCGACAGCATTGCCCATGAAAAGGCGGTCCTGTCGGGAATTGTCTCGATATTGATGATGCCGCTGGAGATGGTCTCGACCACATTGCCGCCGGTGATCAGTGCGCCGGCGATCTCGCAGATGGCGGCGATGATGAGGGCGGCGGCAAGCGGCATGGCTTTGGCCCCAACCGCCGGGCCGACATTGTTCGTGACGTCATTCGCGCCGATATTGATAGCCATATAGGCGCCGATGGCGACGGCGGCGATGATGATGACCGAACCCGCGGTGCCGGTGACGAAGACGCCGGCGAAGATGGCCGCCAGGACAACGAACATGAACCCCGCGCCAAGGCCGGCAAGCTGCTGCGTGACATGCAGCGTCGCCTCTTCGACACGGGTAATCTTGTCGAGATCCTTGTCGAGCGTCGGTTTCATATTCGATGGCGGCTTGATTGCCATTCAGACCTCGTTTGCCAGCATTCCCTTTCGTCCGGCAGTGTCGCAGGTTGAAGGCAATTTTACAGAAAGACTGTTACATCTCGCACATCTTTCCAAAAGGAAAGACGATAAAAGCCATGTTGGAAAAACAAACTGCACATTGCCACGTTCGGGGCGGGCGCGCTATTTCGAATGCGTCATCCGTTTGTCGAAAGCGTGCATCAGTGCTTTCAATTCCGGCTCGTTGACGCGTTTTCCCGCTTCCTGGGGACTGACCCATTCCAGCCGTCTGGATTGCTTTTCGGGAAAGCTTTCCTGCATCTCCGAAACTTCGAGCAGATGCACCTGAACCCTGCACGGTACGTTGACGCCGCTGTTCAGCTTTTTCTCATATTCGTAATAACCGAAGGGCGCCTTTTCCACCGTGCCTTTGACACCGGCTTCCTCATAGGCTTCCTGCTCGGCCACCGCATGGGCCTTCTTGTTGGCCATGGGCCAGCCCTTGGGAATGACCCAGCGTCCCGTATCCCGGCTGGTCAGCAGCAACACTTCCGGCTCCGGATTCTTCTTGGACAATCGATAGCACAGCGCCGCATATTGCTGTCGCGGCGGTCTGCGCAACATCAAGCCAACATCTGTCGCCAATCGATTCAAAATCTTCAATCCGGATTGATCCTTTTTTGCTGGGTAGTGACAATTGCTAATATAGATGTGCCGTAAGTTCCGCCAATCCCCTTTCACCCATAACCCACTACTGTCTTCACGCTGATGAAGCCTGCGGGCAAAGGTGGGCATGGTAGATATGCGAACAAAGCTGCGACCGGGTGGTTCCCCGGCCGGACAGCCGATGCGGTAATACCCTCTCCGCCCGCCTTCAAGCATACGGATTGCAAAGCCGCTATGAATTGTAGCCGGGGCTGTTTTTAGTCCGGGGTTAATCCCCAGTGCCGGAGGCCTTCGACCACACCGTCCGCCTCCTTCGCAGCCGAGTGAAAGAAGCGCGTATCATGATATGTCAGCGAGACGAGCTCCGGCAGGGCATTGCCCACGATCACGCCGCGAATATTCTTTAGCTCAAACATCGCCCTATCATTGCCAGTATCGCCTGCAACCACTGATTCGTCGAGGCCGATCTGTAGTTGTCCACATAGCCATGTCAGCGCGGCACCCTTATCGGCGGCTTTCGGCAAGACGTCGAGGTCGCGGTCGCTGGAATAGACGATACGGGCATCGATATCGGCCGCCACAAGCGCGGCCTCAATCTCTTCGAGCGCGGCGTCATCGGCGTCATGCAGGAACCAGCTCGATTTCAAGCCGTGCTGGTAACGCTCTTCCTGCATCGTCACACCGGGAATTCCGGCCATGACCTCGGCAATCTTCTGGGGGTCGAAACCGGTGCCGAGAGACTGTGTATAGGCGTTTGCCAACTCGCCTCGCTCTTTCGCGTGCAGCATGGTGCCGACCCCGCCAATGACGTAGTCGGGCTGCGGCAGCGGCACCTCTTCGAGAAGCGCAAGCTGGTCGTCGATCAGCCTGCCACTATTGAAAACCAGAAGGGGACGTTGACCCTCCGGCAACGAATGCCAGAAATCGCGGAACCGGCGCGTGGCGTCGTTATCGCCGACGACGGTTCCGTCGAGATCGGTGGAAAAAAGGCGAAGCGGTTTCAATCGCCGTCGTTCCATGGTTCGGCCCAATCGGCTTCTTCCAGAACCGGCATCATGGTCCTGCCTTCCACAAGGGCGAGAAGCTGCTGGGCAATGCCGGTCCATGTGAACAGGCTGCGCGCCTTGTGAGCCCCCATGCGGGAAAGCCGCCCGTAAAGTCGCTCATGCTTGAACGGCTTCATCATGGTGATGCCGAGGTCTTCCTTGTCGAAAGGATCGGCAAACAGCGCATGGCGGCCGTAACTGACGGCCCGGAACAACCCGCCATGAATGGTAACGACGGTGGGTGTGCCGCTCGCCATCGCTTCGATAGCCGTCATGCCGAAAGGTTCGTAACGGCTGGAAAGCACGAAAAGATCGGCGGCGCGATAGATGTCCGGCAGATCTTCATCCGCGACATAACCGGAAAACGCCACCTTATCCTCTAAGCCGAGCGCTTTCACCCGCTCCTTCAACTGGTTGAGGATCGTGGTTTCCTGCTCGTCCATATTCTCGCCGCCGACCGCCAGATGCAGCCGGGCTTCCGGTTCGCGCTCGGCAAGCACGGAAAAACCGTCGATCAGCAGGTCATAACCCTTGTTGGTCGCAAGGCGTCCAAGCGCCAGCACCGTCTTGCCCTCGAAACCGAAACGCTGCCGGATCATCTGCCGCGTCGCATCGGAAACAGGGAAGAAACGGTTGTCGTCATAACCCGGCGGGATCATGTGGATGTGCTTGCGCTTCAGACCGTAATCCTCGATCAGAACGTCGAGTTGCACCGGCGTCGTGGCGATCACCATATCGCAGCTGCGGTAGATGATCAGCTCGTGCTGGATACGTTCCCTGAAGTTGAATTCCAGTTCGAACGTATCGGCCTTTTCCGGATAGTCGGTCTCCATCTGGCGCTTTTTCCAGATGCCGAGCGAATGCGGCGTGTGCAGATGCGGGATTTTCAGCGCTTCGGAAAGCCGCTGCCCGGCGACGCCCGCATCCCAATAATGGCTGTTGATGAACGAATAATTCAGGTCGTTTTTCTTGATGAAACGCAGCGCATTTTCGCACCATTCCATCAGGTGGCGGTGCAGATATTCCTTGGGAATGAAATCCCGCCCGCCGCAGGGAATGCGCACCACGCGGACGCGCTCGTCAACCTCATCGAATTCCGGCTGGTCTTCGAAGCGGCGGGTGTAAAGATCGACAGTATAACCGAGCTGGCCGAGTTTGCGTGCAAGCTCAAGCACATAAACCACCTGTCCACCGGTGTCCGCAGCGCCCAGCGGCGGGTGCGCGGCGACATAGCCATGCGTCGATATGAGAGCTATCCGCGGATAGCGTTCAGTTTCGCTCGTGGTCGTCATGGGTCCCATCTTGGTAAATTTTTCCAATTAACCCGATAAAAAGACCAAAGAGCACAAAAGGTTCCATCAAAACCTGAATAAAAGAGATGCCGCATTTCGCCGGATGGCGTTTTCAGGGGCTGCGCTGCTGCTGCCTCAGGCGCGAAATCCGGTCCCATTCCCGCGCCTGGTGGGCCTTGTTTGTCGTCTCCACGATGAAGTCGATATGGGCCTCCGCCGCCGCCCTTGCCGCGGCCGGATCGCCGGCGGCAATCGCATCGTGGATGGCGATATGCTGTCTAAGCACCTCGTCATGGGCGCCCGCGACAGTGAAGATGAGATGGCGATTGTAGAAGATATCGTCGCTCAGAAGCCGATAGCAGGAGCGTAACGTGTGCATCAGCACGATATTATGCGCCGCCTCGCCAATGGCGTTGTGAAATTCCACATCGCCCGCAAGCTCCTCTTCGAAACGGCCCGCCTCATGCGCCTCGCGCATTTTCTCGACGATGGCGGCAAGGTTGCGCCTGTCCGGCTCGGTCGCGCGCTGTGCGGCAAGTTCGGCGGTCATGCCTTCGATATAGCGGCGATATTCGAGGAAATCGCGCGTCGCCCGGCTGTGGCGGGTAATCAGCGCGCTCAAGGGATCGGAAAAGACCGGGCCGACAATATCGGCGACATAGGTGCCGCCGCCATGCCGGCTGGTAAGAAGGCCACGGGTCTCAAGCTCCTTCAGCGCTTCCCGCAGGATAGGCCGCGAGACATCGAGGCGTTGCGCCAGTTCGCGCTCGCCGGGCAGCCTGTCGCCATCGCGCAATATGCCGTCGAGGATCAGTTCCTCGAAACGTAAGATCACCTCCTGCGATGTGCGGCTGTGCTCGATGCGCGCAAAAAGCGTTTCGTCCATCGCAGAAGTCTCCGGCGAAATCCCGACCCGTATTTCGATGGGAGGCAAATTATCAGCGAAGCATCGCACTGGTCAAATATTCTATCCAGTTACACGCCTCGTCCGTGCCATGCCTGCGGCAACACGGCATCTGCCTTTTCGAATTGGCTTTTGTTAAAGCAGCGGCAGGGCAAGGGTGACGATGGCGGATTTTTCCGCCAGGTGGATCAAAACAATGACAGCGGCTTCGATTGCGATGTTTTCATCGCGATCAATATTTTAATAAAACCGGCGCAACAGGCGGGGACGATATCGCAATGGCCACGGGTAGATTTGCTTTCGCAAGCGCGCCGGAAAGATCGCTGGCGCTCGGGGAGGTTCATGCGCGACCGACGGTGCTTCTCGCACCCTCGCGCATCATCGTCCAGCTTGCCTTCATGATGGATGGTGGTTCGGCCGTGCATCACTCGGTCATCGCGGAAATGTCGCGCAGCCGCGGTGTTGCGCCACCGGAGCGCGATGCCCGCCACCATGCCATGCCCTGGGGGCAGGGGACCTTGCGCTGGGAGCGGCATACCGAATTTTCGACCTGGTTCTGGGATGGCCCTGCGCCGGAAAAATTCGGCGGCGAGATTGCCGGCGATCCCTTCGGCGACGGCTTTTCGCCGCCCGGCTCGCTGATCTCGGGCGTGCGGCTGGAAATCCGCCCGGAAAATGGCGTGGCGTCTGAGGCGGAGACGATCTTCGAGCCGACCAGCCTCTGTCACAGCGACGTGCGCGACGGTCAGGCGGCGATCCTCACCGATTTCCGGCAGGATCGCGACGGGCTGACACAGATATTGGTGATCGACCGGGGCTTGAGCGATTACAGCCGCGGCGCGCTGGTGCAGCGGCTGTTGGATATCGAGACCTATCGCACCCTTGCCATGCTCGGCCTACCGATGGCGCAGACGCTCTCGCCGGAAATCCGCCGTATCGAAGATGGCCTGACGGGTATCACCCAGCGCATGAAAAACGGGGCGCGCGACGAGGCGGACGCGCTGCTGGCGGAAATGACCCGGCTTGCGGCCGAACTGGAAGCCAATGCCGCGCTCAGCCTCTATCGTTTCGGCGCCAGCCGCGCCTATGACGGCATCGTGCGCGAACGTATCCGTGCGCTTGCGGAAACCCCGGTGCAGGGCCACGAGACCATGGGCAGCTTTCTGGAACGGCGCATGGCGCCAGCCATGCGCACCTGCCAGTCGGTGGAGGAGCGGCAGGCCAACCTGTCGCGCAAGCTCTATCGCGCCACGGCGCTCGTCCGAAGCTGGATCGATGTGGAACTGGAGCGGCAGAATACGGTGTTGCTCAACACCATGAACAAGCGCGCCGCCATGCAGCTTCGCCTGCAGCAGACGGTCGAAGGCCTCTCGGTCGCCGCCATCTCCTATTATGTCGTCGGTCTGATCGGTTATCTCACCAAGGCGATCAGCCACGATGTGCTACCGCTCGACCCCGCCGTCGTCACCGGCATCTCCGTTCCCTTCGCGGTTCTCGGCGTCTGGTGGGTGGTGCGCCGCATCCGCCGCTCCCATGCCGAGGGCGGGCACTGAGGGGTAATGTCCCTCAACCCTGCTCCCAATAGGGTGAAGGCCCATAAAGCCCGGCGAGATAATCGATGAACAGCCGAACCTTCGCAGGCAGGAACTGCCGGCTCGGATAAACCGCCGAGAGCGTGACGTTTCGCGATCCCTCATAACCCGGCAGAACCTGCACCAGCTTGCCGCTGCGCAATTCATGGCCGATATCCCAGGTGGAGCGCAACGCAATGCCGAGCCCTGATATCACCGCCTCGCGGATCACTTCGCTGGAATTGGTGATGAGCATCCCCTCCGGGCGAATGCTCATCGCGCCGCCCGGTCCTTCCAGCCGCCAGACATCGTTATTATGGGCCGGCAGGCAGCGGTGCTTTTTCAGATCCTCGATTGTCGCGGGCATACCATGGGCAGCAACGTATTCCGCCGAAGCGCAAAGCACGCGGCGCACTGGCGCCAGCCTGCGGGCCACGAGGCTGGAGGAATTGAGATCGGCGATACGGATGGCCAGATCGTAACCACCCTCGATGATGTCGATGAATTCGTCGCTCAGCACCAGATTGACCGAAAGATCAGGATGCCGCTCCATGAAACCTTTCAGATGCGGCGCGATATGCATGCGCCCGAAGGAAGTCGGCGCGGAGACCTTCAGCGTGCCGTTGACCGTATTGGCGCGGCCGGAGACGAAATCCTCGGCCTCCTCCAGCCCTTCCAGCACGGCAAGCACCCGCTCGTAAAAGCCCTGTCCCGCTTCGGTCAGCGAGATTTGCCGTGTGGTGCGCTGGAAAAGCCGCGCGCCGAGCTTTTCTTCCAGCCGCTTGATGCGTTTGGAAATGACGGCTGGCGAATAACCAAGCTCCCTTGCGGCCAGCGACATGCTGCCCGAGGCGGCAACGCTTGCGAAGACTTCCAGGTCGCCCAGATTCGTCATAGTCGCCCTCGATTGTTTCCAGAATGGAAAAAATCCATAACATTTGATTGCGTCGTTTCAAAGTGGTAAAGAAAGAATACCAGTTGGCGAAATGGCATGGAGGAGGGGCGGTGACGCAGCCGATCAAGTTTCTGGAGCCGCGCGCGAAAGTCGTCGCAGGCCGCGACCGCATCATAGCGGACCTCAAGGATATTTTGCCGGCGGACTGTCTTGTGCACGAGCCGCGCGAACTTGTGCCTTTCGAAACCGACGCCTTCGTCTCCTATCGCCGCCTGCCGCTGGCCGTGGCGTTGCCGAAAACGACGGAAGATGTGGCGGCGGTGATGAAATATTGCCACCGTTACGGCATTCCGGTCGTGCCACGCGGGGCCGGCACCTCGCTCTCCGGCGGCGCGATTCCGCAGGAGGATGCGGTGGTGATCGGCCTTTCGAAGATGGCCTCGATCCTCGAACTGGATTTTTATAACCGTACGGCGCGGGTGCAGGCGGGCGTCACCAATCTTTCCATTTCCGATGCGGCAGGTGCTGAAGGTTTCTTTTATGCGCCGGACCCCAGCTCGCAGCTTGCCTGCACCATCGGCGGCAATATCGGCATGAATTCCGGCGGCGCACATTGCCTGAAATACGGCGTTACCACCAATAATCTGCTCGGCGTGAAAATGGTGCTGGTGGATGGCACAGTGCTGGAACTGGGCGGCAAGCACCTCGATGCCGCCGGCTACGATCTGCTCGCCCTCGTCTGCGGCTCGGAAGGCCAGCTCGGTATCGTGACGGAAGCGACGGTGCGGTTGATCGCCAGGCCGGAAGGCGCGCGACCGGTGCTGTTCGGCTTCGAGACGTCGGAGGAAGCCGGCTCCTGCGTGGCCGATATTATCGGCGCGGGCATCATCCCGGTCGCCATCGAATTCATGGACAAGCCGGCCATCGAAATTTGCGAGGCTTTCGCCAAAGCGGGCTATCCGCTGGATGTCGGCGCGCTTCTGATTGTCGAGGTCGAAGGCTCCGAGGCGGAAATGGACGCAATGCTGGCCGACATCGTGGCGATTGCCCGAAAACATGGCGTGAAGACGGTGAAGGAATGTCAGTCGGCCATGGAAGCGGCGGCGATCTGGAAAGGCCGCAAATCCGCCTTCGGCGCAACCGGCCGCATCGCGGATTATATCTGCATGGATGGCACCGTGCCGCTCTCCCAGCTTTCCTACGTGCTGAAAAAGACGAGCGAAATCACCGACCGCCTCGGCCTGCGCGTCGCCAATGTCTTCCATGCCGGCGATGGCAATATGCACCCGCTCATCCTGTTCAACGCCAACGATCCGGAAGATGCGGCCCGCGCGGAAGAGGCAGGCAATGAAATATTGAAACTCTGCGTCGATGCCGGCGGCTGTCTGACCGGCGAACATGGTGTGGGCATCGAAAAACGGGATTTGATGCGCCACCAGTATGATGAGGCCGATCTTGCCCAGCAGATGGCGGTGCGTGCGGCTTTCGATGAGGGCTGGCTGATGAACCCTTCCAAGGTGTTTCCGCTGGAGGGGAGGGGATGATGGGTGTGAGTTTTGTGACGATGGTGGGTGTGGCTTACCCCCCTCTGCCCTGCCGGGCATCTCCCCCTCAAGGGGGGAGATCGACAAGCGGCGACCTCCCGCTCAATTCTCGAACGGTGCAATTGAAACGATGTGCCAGCCTCTTGCCGATCTCCCCCCTTGAGGGGGAGATGCCCGGCAGGGCAGAGGGGGGTATCCCTCGCGCAAACCTCGCCACCCCATGCCCGGAGCCCGCCACCCCATGCTGACCCCCTACGCAGAAATCCAGGTCGCCGACATCATCCGCGACCACGCAACCCGAAAAGCCGCGCTGAAAATCATCGGCGGCAACACCCGCTCCGGTTTCGGCAATGCTGTCGTAGCAGATGAAGCACTCTCTTCCCGCGCGATGAACGGCATCGTCTCCTACCTGCCCGCCGAAATGGTCATGACCGTCAAGGCCGGAACCCCGCTCGCAACCGTCAAAGCCGCCCTTGCAGAAAACCGCCAGATGATGGCCTTCGAGCCGATGGATCACCGCCCGATCATGGGCACCGAAGGTGAACCGACCATCGGCGGCGTCTTCGCCGCCAATGTTTCCGGCCCCCGCCGTTATGTGGCCGGTGCGGCCCGCGACAGCCTGCTCGGCATCCGTTTCGTCAACGGCAGCGGTGAGGTCATCAAGGCCGGGGGCCGGGTGATGAAGAATGTCACCGGGCTCGATCTGTCGAAGTTCCTGGCCGGATCGTTCGGTACACTCGGTTTCCTCACCGAAGTCACCTTCCGCGTGCTGCCGAAACCGCCTGCGGAAAAAACCGTGGTCGTTTCCGGGCTCGACGATGAAGCGGCGACGCGCATCATGGCGGCGGCGATGGCGATGAGCGTCGAGGTTTCCGGCGCGGCGCATCTGCCGGAAAGCGTTCGTTCCCGTTTCATCGATGGCGGATTGCCGGACGGCCCGGCGACTATCCTGCGGCTGGAAGGGCTCTCCGCCTCGGTGGAGGCGCGCACGGCCAAACTCCTTTCCGTCATGGACCGGGTCGGGCCGTGGGCGCTGCTGGAGGGCGAGGAGAGCAGGCTTTTGTGGCGTCAGGTGCGCGATGTCGCGCCCTATGTCGGACAGGCGGGAAAGCCCTTGTGGAAAGTATCGGTCGCGCCTTCGGTTGGTCATCAGCTTGTCGCGGCGCTGCGCATGGAAGCGGGCATCGACGCCTTTTACGACTGGCAGGGCGGCCTTGTCTGGATGCAGATGGAGGCGGACCCCGAGGCGGATTTGCTGCGCGGCGCGATCCGGGCGCTCGGCGGCGGCCACGCGACGTTGGTGAGGGCGAGCGATGCGGTGCGCGCCACGGTCGCTGCCTTCGAACCGCGACCGGCGGCGGAAGCGCTGCTTTCTGCGCGTATCAGGGAGAAGCTCGATCCGGCGGGCATCTTCAATCCCGGCAAGATGGCCGTAACGATGGAAAGGGCCGTCTGAACCATGCAAACATCCTTCACGCCCGAACAACTGGCCGATCCGCATGTGGCGGAATCCGAAAAAATCCTGCGCAAATGTGTGCATTGCGGCTTCTGCACCGCCACCTGTCCCACCTATGTCACGCTCGGCAACGAGCTGGACAGCCCGCGGGGCCGCATCTACCTCATCAAGGACATGCTGGAAAACAGCCGCCCGGCAGACCGCGAGGTCGTCACCCATATCGACCGCTGCCTCTCCTGCCTTGCCTGCACCACCACCTGTCCTTCCGGCGTGGATTACATGCATCTGGTCGATCATGCCCGCGCCCATATCGAACAGACATACAAGCGGCCCTTTATGGATCGGCTGATCCGCAATCTTCTGGTTGCCGTCCTGCCCCATCCCGCCCGTTTCCGGCTGGCCCTGCATCTGGCCCGGCTGGCGCGGCCTTTCTCCGGTCTGCTTGCCAAAGTTCCGGCGCTGAAGCCGCTGCAATCCATGCTCGCTCTCGCCCCCGCCGCCGTGCCTGCGGCCTCCGCGTCAACCCGTCCGGGAGAGCGGCCGGCCGAAGGCGAGAAGCGTGGACGCGTCGCCATCCTCACCGGTTGCGCCCAGCCGGTGCTCGATCCCGGTATCAACGAGGCGACGCTGCGCCTTCTGGCGCGGCTCGGCATCGAGGTCGTGGTGCCGAAGGGGGAGGGCTGCTGCGGTTCGCTGGTGCATCATATGGGCCGCGAGGAAGAGGCGCTCGCCTCGGCAAGGCGCAATATCGATGTCTGGACGCGTGAGATGGAGAGCGGCGGTCTCGACGCCATCATCATCACCGCTTCCGGCTGCGGCACCACCATCAAGGATTACGGCCATATGCTGCGGCTCGATCCGGCTTACGCCGAAAAAGCCGCGCGGGTCTCGGCTTTGGCGAAGGACATCACCGAGTATCTCGCCACCCTCGATCTGCCGCAAGGGCAAAGCCAGGGTCTGACGGTCGCCTATCATTCCGCTTGCTCCATGCAGCATGGCCAGAAGATCACGCTTGCGCCGAAACAACTCCTGAAGGCGGCGGGTTTTACCGTGCGCGATCCGGCGGAAGGGCATCTCTGCTGCGGCTCGGCGGGAACCTACAACATCCTGCAGCCGGAGATTTCCGCCAGGCTCAAGGCGCGCAAGGTGAAGAATATCGAGGCCACCCGGGCGGATGTCATCGCCACTGGCAATATAGGCTGCATCACGCAGATCGGAACCGGCACGGATATGCCGATCCTGCACACGGTGGAGCTGCTGGACTGGGCCTATGGCGGGCCGAAACCGGCGAGGCTTTCGGTCTAGAGCGTGGTGTGCCGATAAGGCAGCGATCCTGCATGACGGTGCGTGACGTATAGATTGGGGCCGCGCACCTTTCTAAAGGCTTCTCCTCATCCCTGTGCTTGTCACAGGGATCCAGTCAGTCCAAGTCCTTGGGCTGAAGGGACTCTCCCCGCCGTGCAGACGCACGTCGGCTGGATTCCTGTGACAAGCACAGGGATGAGGGAAGAGAGCTAGAACTTATACGCCACGCCGAAATTCACCGCATTGGTGATGATATCGGTCTTCAACGAGCCGCCATTGTCGATATCGACGTCGACGAAGGAATAGGTGCCCTTATATTCCACGAAGGTCGACCAGTTGTCGGTGATGCGGTAGCTGAGGCCAGCTTGCGCCTGCAGGGTTGCGCCGCCGAACTGGTATTCGAAGGTCTTGCCCGAGGGACGGTACACTTCCACATGCGGTACGTTGATGCCGACGCCGGCGCCAACGTAAGGGGTGATGGGCAGGGATTCCAGCGGAAAGCGGTAGAGAGCGTTGAGCGTCAGTAGGTTCAGGCCATCGGTGAATTCGAAATGCGACCAGCCGGAACGGGCAAGCGTCTGGTCGTCGGCATAGACCTTGTCATGGGTGAAATCGAGCGAGATGCCGAAATTCCGCAGCTGGCCCTCATCGAACCAGTAGGTGCCGCGCACGCCCCAATAGGGCGGATTGGAAAACGACTTGCCTTCCCATCCGGCCCGGAAATCCGGCCCGTCGGAGACCTTCACGTCGCTGTGCGGCGCGCTTTGCCAGCCGCCATAACCGGAAATTTCAAATTCGCCCGCGATTGCGGCAGAGAAGGAAGCGCCGCTGAACAGCAGGGCGCAAACAAATAAACAATGGCGCGGCATGGAGTGAATCCAGATTGATATCAGTAATTCACCAAACCGTTTTTTGATAACATTTGAATGACAGAAACGAAAAACGGGCGGCCGATTGACCACCCGTTTTAAGGCCGTTCCATCATCCCCCTGAGAGAGGTCCGGCTCCTGGCGTCCCCCGCCAAGTTTCATTCCAATGAAGTGAGCCGGATTGTACCGCCGCAAGGCGGCAATTCAAGCGGATACGCCGCCACACCGGCTCTGAAGCGGCCGGAAAGGCTGAACCGTTGCCGTCATATCACAATGACCTTGGTTCCGACGTTGACGCGCTCGTAAAGATCGGTGACATCCTCGTTGCGCATGCGGATGCAGCCGGAGGAATTGTTGCTGCCGATCGTCCACGGCTGGTTGGTGCCGTGGATGCGATAAAGCGTCGAGCCGAGATACATCGCGCGCGCGCCCATCGGGTTCGCCGGGCCGCCTTCCATGAAGGCCGGCAGATAGTGTCCCTTCCTCGCCTCGCGGCTGATCATTTCCTTCGGCGGGGTCCAGCTCGGCCATTCCGCCTTGCGGGTTACCTTGTGGGTGCCGGCCCATTCGAAACCGGGCTTGCCGACGCCGACGCCGTACCGCCGGGCCTTGCCATCGGCGAGCACGAGATAGAGGAAACGGTTCGGCGTATCGATGACTATGGTGCCGGGTTTTTCATTGGTCGGGTAGGTGACGATCTGCGGCAGGAATTGCGGCGCGATCTGGGTGCGCACCGGCGCATTGGGGCGGACGGCGGCATTCTGCACCCGTGCCGGGCGCTGCGATGTGACGCCGGAGCTGGGGCGCTGCGGCATGGCGGCCTGGCGCTGCTGGAAGAACGGCTGGCGTGCGGCAGGTGCGCGCGGATAAACCACGGGGCGCACATTGCCGCGACCGCCGAGCTGAGTGACCCAGGGGGCGGAAAGATCCGGGCTGACGACGACGGGCGGGCGCTCGCGATAACGCTCATTGGCCATGGCGGCCGTGGCGGCAAAGGTGGAAACGAGGCTCAGCGCCAGAAAAACGGACTTCATCGTCATCGGGTGGACTCTCTCTGCGGGATGTCGCAACTATGGATTTGCGGAACTGTTCGCCCGCTTTGCCGGACACGTTCGCACCTCGACGCCAGCGAATCGTAAATGGCTGTTCATTAAAAAGCGCTTGATTAGGGAAAGCTGGATTTAAGGTTAGCACCCGGTTTTGAAACGTGGTGAATGAGTGGTAAGTGCGCGGTCTGAACCGGTCACGGGCGGAGTGGAAAAGGGTGGTTGCGGAATGAATGAAGCGGGACTTGAAACGGGCGCGGATGGCCTTGTGCGGTGTTTCTGGCAGCAGGGGCTTGCGGATTACAGCCGTTACCACGACGAGGAATGGGGTTATCCCGTCACCGACGATCGCCGCCTTTTCGAGAAGATCTGTCTGGAAGGTTTCCAGTCCGGCCTTTCCTGGCTGACGGTTCTGCGCAAGCGCGAGGCGTTCCGTCTCGCCTTCGCCAACTTCGAATTCGAAAAAGTGGCGGAATTCGGTGAGGCCGATATCGAGCGATGCCTTGCCGACAAGGGCATCATCCGCCATCGCGGCAAGATCGTGTCGACCATCAACAATGCCCGCCGCGCCATGGAGTTGCGCGATGAATTCGGTTCGCTCGCCCGTTATTTCTGGGGTTTCGAACCGGCCGCCGCAGAAAGGCCGCAAAGGCTGGACTATGCGACGTTAAGGGCCAACCCCACCAGCGACGCCTCCATTCGCCTTTCGAAGGACCTGAAGAAGCGGGGCTGGAGTTTCGTCGGCCCGACGACCGTCTATGCATTCATGCAGGCCATGGGTATGGTTAACGACCATATCGAAGGCTGTCATTGCCGCCAGCCGATAGAGGCCATGCGGCGGGAGTTTGTACGTCCATGAAGGTAACCTCCCTTCTTCTGGCTCTCACCATGGCCGTGGCCGCCGTGCCGCATGCCTCCTTCGCGGAGGGCCGCAATGTCGACGGTATCTGGCTCGATGACGGCGAAAGGCTGAAGCAGGTGGCGCTGCCGCCGGCCGGGCCGCTGAAGCTTGACGGCTGGACGCGGCGCGGGCGCGGCGACGTCTATCGCCTGAAGGTGAAGGCCGGGCAGACGGTGAAGATCGAGCTTGCCGCTTCCAGCGAATTCGTGCTGATGGCGGTCTTCGATTTTTCGACGCCGGATGAGGACGCGATCTTCTTCAGCGATTCCGAAGGCAAGGTCGCAACCCTGACGCCGAAGGCGGATACGGAGTGGCTGATCCGCCCGACGCTCATCCTGGGCTCGCCACGCCGCGGTCTCGGCGCGCACTACACGCTGACGGTCAGCACCGGGAAATAACAGCGCGCCTTTTGCCTAGGCCGCCTGGGTCAGCACGATCAGGCCGAAACTCAAGACACCAAGCAGCACGAGCGAAAGGCTGGCGGCGATGATAACCTTGCCGCCTGCATGGCGAAGGCTGCGAATATCGACCGAAAGGCCCAGTGCCGCCATCGACATGATGGTGAGAATGTTGGAAAGCGAGGCGACAGGGCCGATCAGAGCCTCGGGAATGAGGCCGAAGGACCGGGCCATGATCATCAGCACGAAGGCGATGATGAACCATGGAACCATCTGCTGTAATCTCAGGCGTTCCGCGCCGGACTGGCCATGGATGACGGAGAGGGCGGCGATCACAGGTCCCAGCATCAGCACGCGGATGAGCTTGACGATGGTGCCGGTCTGAACGGCGATTGCGCCGAGCGGGGCTGTGGCAGCCAGAACCTGCGGCACGGCATAGACCGTCAGCCCGGCGAAAATGCCATATTGGGTGGCGTCGAGACCCAGAAGCTGTGGCAGAAACGGCATCAGCAGCACGGCGACGACACCGAGAACGGCGGTGAAGGCAATCGAGGCGGCGACATCTTCCGGCTTGGCGCCGATGGCGGGTGCGGCGGCGGCAATCGCGGAATTGCCGCAGATGGAGTTGCCGCAGGCGATCAGCGTCGCAAGCTTGGGCGGCAGACCGAGCATCCGCCCGGCGGCATAGCTGACGATCAGCGACAGCGCCACGATCAGCGCAATGCCGCCGATCAGCAAACCGCCGGCACCTTTGAGGATGGAGAGGCTCAAGGATGCGCCGAGAAGCGCCACCGCGATTTCAAGCAGCGTCTTGGCGCTGAATTTGATGCCGGCCGAGGCAACCGCGGGCAGAGACACCAGCGAACGCAGCAGCGTGCCGATCAGAATGGCGAGCACCAGATCGCCGAGCCATGCGTGGCCTGCAAGCCGCACCTGAAAACGCTCCGCCAGAATGGCGGCGCAGCTGACCGCCGCGCAGATGAGAATGCCCGGCAGAAGCGGGGTGAGCCAGCGAAGCGAAAACTGAAAGGGATGAGCGAGGGTACGATGTTGTGCCATGGCCAGACAATGCCGTAGCGGCCTGTTTTATTCTATCAAATAATATGGCATATATTATTCGATAAAATCGAATGAAAAGCCATGACCTTCGAACAGCTCCGCATCTTCATCGCCGTCGCCGAACGCGAGCACCTCACAAGGGCCGCCGAAGCCATCGGTTTGACCGCCTCCGCCGTCAGCTCCGCCATCAAGAATCTCGAAGCCTTTTATAATGTCGAGCTGTTCCATCGCGTCGGCCGCAACATTGAATTGACCGAAAGCGGTCGGGCGTTTCTGGGCGAAGCAAAAGCGACGCTGGCGCGTGTGCGCAATGCGGAATTGATTCTCTCTGAAATGGGCGGGCTGACGCGCGGCGAAATCACCGTCTGCGCCAGCCAGACGATTGCAAGCTACTGGCTGCCGCCGATCCTGATGCAGTTCAAGAAACTTTATCCGGGCGTGACCGTGCGGCTCGATATCGGCAATACCAAGACGGTTACACAGGCCGTGCTGGACGGTCTGGCGGAGGTCGGTTTCATCGAAGGCAGGATCGATGAGCCGGCTTTGATGGTGCAGCCGGTCGTGTCAGACAAGCTGCTGGTCGTCACCGGTTCGGCCCATCCCTTCGCGGATGGCCGTTATCTCACCGCGCTCGATATGCTCTACGGCACCTCATGGGTTCTGCGCGAACAGGGCTCCGGCACCCGCTCCGCCTTCGAGGCGGCGGTGCGGCAGATGGGGGTGGACCCCGCTGAACTGTCCGTCATGCTGGAACTGCCGTCCAATGAGGCGGTGGTGATGGCGGCACGCTCCGGCGGCGCGGCCACGGCAGTTTCCGCCTCCGTCGCCTCGCTGTTTTTGCGGCAGGGGCTGCTGGTCCGAGCCGGCATCGATTTGCCTGCCCGCAACTTTGCTTTGCTGCGCCACAAGGAACGCCATACCAGCCGGGCGGCCATGGAGCTGGAGCGCCTCAGCCGTGCGGCCTCGGAGGACTACAAGGCCGGTCTTGCGGGGTTGTAACCTTGGGGGGAGGGAGCGCCAGCCGGCGCTCCCCGTTTGACACTAGCGGTCGTCACTTGCCCTTGGACTTCAGCCAGGCCTTCATCATGGCGATCTCGCCTTCCTGCGCCTTGATGACCTCTTCGGCCAGCTTGCGGATTTCCGGGTCCTTGCCGTATTCGAGCTGGACCTTGGCCATGTCGATTGCGCCCTGATGGTGCGGGATCATGCCGCGCACGAAATCGACATCGGCATCGCCGCTATAATCGATGGCCATATCGCCATGCATCTTCTTGCTGGCTTCCATGAAGGCCTTGGTGGAAGCGCTGTCGCTCATACTGCCTTTTGACATGTCATGTCCGGCATGGCCGCCCGCTTCCTGTGCGAGAACGGGCATGGCGAGAGAGGCCGCAAAAGCGGCGGCGAGCGTAATGGTCTTGATAAACATGGATTATCCTTCCTGTGTCTGACGGATTTTTCGAAGACGGGTCTGAAAAAATCTGGGGTCAGGCGCGGGGAGGCGGTAGCGGCGGCGCGGAAGCCTTGCCGTCAAAGACGATGCCGCGCTGCGGCTTGGGATAGTCAAAGGTCACCCGGCCACTATCGGCGAAGATAGTTCGCGGAACCACGATCAGGCAGGCGGCGCAGGAACCGGGATGTGCGGCATCTTCACCATGCGGGCAGCGACCGCCCGTGCCCCCTCCGTGAGCCCCATTCTCCGCATGCGCCCGAGACACTTGGTCCCGATCCGGGGCTCGATGCGAATGGGCACCGTCATGTTTCATTGGCGACTGCGAGGATGCTGCCATGCCCGAGGCCATCGGCATGCTCATCGCCATCTGCGCCGGCATTGCGCCGTATAGCAGGCAGGCAAGGAACATCAATGTGCGGACCACCTGGGACATGGCGTGAATTTACCGCTGGAATTATGGAATAAGCATGACGATCAGGTCAGTTCACGCGCGATGACGTGATGCACGATGCGATAATCCCTGCTTTCCTCGCCAAACGGGGCAAGCGGCCATTCCCATGCGGCGGCGGGGGCGGGAAGCTCTATGCCATGCAGCAGGTCTTCATGCTGGTGCAGGTTGCCGTCTTTGCCGATCACGTCGAAGGAGGTGTCCGTTATCAGGCAGGCCTTGCAGGGCAGGCCAGCCAGCGCTTCCAGATGGGTGTGAATGAGCTTCGGCAGAAGATCGTCCGGGGCATTTGCGATCTTTTCCCGCTCCAGCCGGTGGCGTGCGCCGGTGCCGATCTGTGACAGGAGATTGGCCGATACCACGAGATCGAGATAGGGCACCCGCCGCAGGAAATCGAGCGGTTCCGCCGGCCGGCCGTCGATAGCGTCGTCAAAACCGGAAAGATCGCGATTGGCGATGCGGACATTCTTTTTCGCATTGAGGCGCAGCTTCGCCTGCACGCTGGCGAGATGCACCAGATCGACCAGCACGACCGTATCGAACATCGCCACCAGCGCATCATAGGGCACATCGCGTAACAGGCCAGACCCCAGCACGACGGCCGTTCGCCGCTGCTTCAGCTTTCTGGCCGATTGCAGCACGAATTGCCGGCTGTTGTTTTCATGCTCCGCCCAGGCTTTGGCGCAGCGGTTGGCGCGCGCCCACAGGTTGACAGAATAGCGGATATGCGGCCGGAATTCTTTCGGCGTGACCGCGCGCGTGGCGGCATATTGCAGGGCTTCGAGGATCATGAATGCCTAACGGTAGATTTAACGGCGATGGCCGATTTCGACCACCAGCACGACGAGCTTGTGATCCTGTATATCGCAGATGATGCGGTAATCGCCCACCCGGTAGCGCCAGAAATTTCCGAGTTCGGAGCCTTGCAGGGCGGCGCCGGTCTGGCGTGGATCATCCAGTGCCACCAATCGTTCATGCAGAAAACTCCGGATTCGCTGGCGCGTTTCCGGATTTATCTTGCGCATCTCTTTCTGGACAAGCGTGTGATATTCAATTGTCCAGATCACGCCAGAACTCCTCGGCGCTTACAACCTTCGATTCTCCACGCTGAATGCGCCGCGTCGCCTCTTCCGCAAGATAGAGATCTTCCATATCTTCGATATGTTTCTCGATCGCCTCGCGGATGTAATAGGCGGATGTGCGGCCGGTGCGCTCAGAAAGCGCTTTCAGCCGCTCATAGGTCTCATCAGGCAGGCGTATGGCCGTCTGTTTGCTCATGGGTCGCGTCCTTCCCGATCAGAATTGGGATACATGCATCCCATATAGCCCGCTTGGCTGCGTGAGCCAGTAAGACCGGAGCCTTTGCGGCTTGCCGCACCGGACTTCATCCTCTAATACACCGGCTTGATTTCAGGAAAATATCGGATCGGCCCCATGAGCGAAAAAGCAAAAAAGCCTCAGAAACTGAAAGCCCGCCTGCCGCGCGGCTTCGTGGATCGCTCGGTTGCCGATATTCATGCCACCAATGAGATGATCGAGAAGATCCGCAGGGTCTATGAGCTTTACGGTTTCGATCCGGTGGAAACCCCGCTGTTCGAATATACCGATGCGCTCGGCAAGTTCCTGCCCGATAGCGACCGTCCGAACGAAGGCGTGTTTTCGCTTCAGGACGATGACGACCAATGGATGAGCCTGCGCTACGATCTGACCGCGCCGCTCGCCCGCCATGTCGCGGAAAATTTCAACGAAATCCAGCTGCCATACCGCACCTATCGCGCCGGTTACGTGTTCCGCAATGAAAAGCCCGGCCCCGGCCGCTTCCGGCAGTTCATGCAGTTCGATGCCGATACGGTGGGCGCCGCCGGTGTGCAGGCCGATGCCGAAATGTGCATGATGATGGCCGATACGCTGGAAGCGCTCGGAATTCAGCGCGGCGACTATGTCATTCGCGTCAACAACCGCAAGGTGCTCGATGGCGTCATGGAAGCCATCGGCCTCGGCGGCGAGGACAATGCCGGTCGTCGCCTCAACGTTCTGCGCGCCATCGACAAGCTCGACAAGTTCGGTCCCGAAGGCGTGAAGCTGCTGCTCGGCCCCGGCCGCAAGGATGAATCCGGCGACTTCACAAAGGGCGCTGGTCTTGGCGAGGAGCAGATCGAAAAGGTGCTGTTTTTCGTCGGCATCAAGGATTATGCGGAAAGCGCCGACGATCTGGCCAAACTGGTCGCGGGCACCTCGAAAGGTGAGGAAGGCGTTGAGGAGCTGAACATCATCGGCGCTCTGGTCACCAGTGCCGGTTACGATGCAACGCGCATCAAGATCGACCCCTCGGTCGTTCGCGGCCTCGAATATTATACCGGCCCCGTCTATGAGGCCGAGCTGAGCTTCGACGTCACCAATGAAAAGGGTGAAAAGGTCGTGTTCGGTTCCGTTGGCGGCGGCGGGCGTTATGACGGCCTCGTTTCGCGCTTCATGGGCCAGCCGGTTCCGGCCACGGGTTTCTCCATCGGCGTTTCGCGCCTGATGACGGCGCTGAAGAACCTCGGCAAGCTTGGTCAGGTCAAGCCGCTCGCACCGGTTCTCATCACCGTCATGGATGGCGATGTGGAAAGCATGGGCCGTTATCAACGCTTCACGCAGGCGCTGCGCGCCGAGGGCATCCGCGCCGAAATGTATCAGGGCAACTGGAAGAAATTCGGCAACCAGCTGAAATATGCCGACCGTCTCGGCTCGCCCATCGCCATCATCCAGGGCGGTGACGAGCGCGCCGAAGGTGTGGTGCAGATCAAGGATTTGATCGAAGGCAAGCGCCTGTCCGGCGAGATCGAGGACAATGCCAGCTGGCGCGAGGCGCGTGTGGCTCAGGTCAGCGTGCCGGAAGCCGAGCTGGTGGCGAAGGTCCGCGAGATTCTGGAGCATCAGGCAGAGGACGTTCGCCGCGCTGCCGAAGGGCGTTAAGGCCATGGCGATCCTCGCGCTCGACCATGTTCAACTGGCGATGCCGGCGGGCCGTGAGGATGAGGCGCGCGCTTTTTATGGCGGCCTGCTCGGCTTTGCGGAGCAGGCAAAGCCTGCCAATCTGGCCGCACGCGGCGGATGCTGGTTCAGCCGGGGTTCGATAAAACTGCATCTCGGCGTCGAGCAGGATTTCCGCCCGGCGAAGAAAGCCCATCCGGCCTTTCTGGTCGATGATATGGCAACCTTGCGAAAAACACTTGAAACAGCAGGCTGCCATGTGGTTGAGGATGAGCCGCTTGAAGGGTATCACCGCTTTTATGTCCATGATCCCTTCGGAAACCGCATCGAAATGATGCAGCCGCTCGAACCGTGACGAAAAGTACCGTTCCATGCCCCTGATCGACATGCCGGAATTTTCCGGAGAGCTACTGGAAGAATTCGCCGCGCGCCGCACGAGCCGCGTGAACACGCCCGTCATCCAGCCCGCCGAACCGTTTCTGGATATGGCCGGCGAGGATTTGCGCCGCCGTATCTTCATGACGGAGAGCGAAACGGGTGAGAGCCTGTGCCTGCGCCCGGAATTCACCATCCCGGTCTGCCTGCGCCATATCGAAACGGCGACCGGCACGCCGAAGCGTTATTCCTATCTCGGCGAAGTCTTCCGCCAGCGCCGCGAAGGTGCCAACGAGTTTTATCAGGCCGGTATCGAGGATCTTGGTGATACCGATATCGCCGCCGCCGATGCCCGCGCTGTGATTGACGCCACCGGCATTCTGCAGCGCCTGCTGCCAGGCCGGGCGCTTGCCGTCACGCTGGGCGACCAGCAGGTGTTCGAGGCGGTTGTTGCCGCCCTTGGCCTGCCGCTCGGCTGGCAGAAGCGGCTGGTGCAGGCATTCGGCGACATGGCGCAGCTCGACGCGCTGCTGGAAAGCCTTGTACATCCCAAGCCGATGACCGGCCTCGATGCCGGGGTCGCCGGCCTTCTGGCAACGGGCGACGAGACGGTGCTTGTCGATTATCTCGATACGGTGATGCAGGAAACCGGCTATTCCACCAATGCCAGCCGAGCGCCGCAGGAAATCGCCCGCCGCCTGCGGGAGAAGCTGGCGCTTGCCGCCACGCGCCTGCCGGATGAAAGCTTCGCGCTGCTCAAGCAGTTCTTGGCCCTGAAGGCGCCTCTGCCGCAGGCCTCGCAGGTTCTGGCGGATTTTGCCGCAAAGGCGCAACTGAAGCTTGATGGCGCGCTTTCCGCTTTCGATAAACGCGTCGCAGCGCTCGCCAATGCCGGTGTCGATCTCGAAACCGTCACCTATGGCGCGGCCTTCGGCCGTCCGCTTGATTATTATACAGGCCTCGTTTTCGAGGTGGTGGAAGCGGGTGGAGACAGCGTTCTGGCGGGCGGCGGCCGTTTCGACCGGCTGCTGACCCTGCTCGGCGCACAGGAAAAAATCCCGGCCGTGGGCTTCTCGCTCTGGCTGGATCGCATCGAAGCGGTGCGCGGGAGCGACAAGCCATGATCACCATCGCATTACCCTCAAAGGGCCGGATGAAGGAAGACGCCTCCGCCGTTCTGGAACGCGCCGGGCTGAAAGTCGCGGCTGTCGGCAATGACCGCTCCTATCGCGGCCGCATCGAAGGACGTGACGATATCGAGATCGCTTATCTCTCGGCCTCCGAGATCGCCCGCGAAATCGGCGCCGGTACGGTGGATTTCGGCGTGACGGGAGAGGACCTCGTACGCGAGGGGCTGACCAATGCCGATGCGCAGGTGGAATTCTGCGCCCGCCTCGGTTTCGGCCATGCGGATGTCGTTGTCGCCGTGCCGGAAATCTGGCTGGATGTGGACAGCATGGCCGATCTCGGCGATGTCGCTTCGGAATTCCGCGCCCGTCATGGCCGCAGGCTTGCCATCGCCACCAAATATTGGCGGCTGACGCAGCAGTTCTTTTCGCGCCAGCACGGCATTCAGCTTTATCGCATCGTTGAAAGCCTTGGCGCGACCGAAGGTGCGCCGGCCGCAGGGCAGGCGGATATCATCGTCGATATCACCTCGACTGGATCGACGCTGAAGGCCAACCACCTGAAAATTCTCTCCGACGGCATCATCGTCCGTTCGGAAGCCTGCTTCGTGCGCGCCCGCAAGCCGGAACATGACGGCGATCCGGCGGTTCAGGAGATCGCCTCGCGCATCAGGGCTGCGGTCTGACGACGTAAAAAAAGCCGCCGGAGCGATCCGGCGGCTTTTTTATTGGTCGATCCATTTGGCTTATGCGTGGGCCACAGCCGCACCGCGCTTGGCGTCGACGGAGTAGGCGCCGGGGCCGAAGGCGGCAAGCAGGATATAAGCGCCGGCAAGTGTGATGTTCTTCACCATCATGATGCCGTTCAGCGTGTTGATCCAGCCAAGAGCCGGCTCAGGCCAGCCGGGTACGGCAACGGTGCCGCTGTGGAACACCAGACCGGTGAAGACGCAGAAGACGGCAAGCGCCCAGGCAGCGATTTTGGTCTGGAAACCAGCGAGAATGGCAAGACCGGCAACGAGTTCGAACAGGCCTGCAATATAGGCAAGCGCGGTTGCAGCGGGCAGGCCGGCACCAGTGATCATGCCGGCCGTACCGGCGGGATCGACGAGCTTGCTGAAGCCCGAGGTGATGAAGATGAAGGAAAGCAGAATACGGGCGATGAGAACGAGAACGTTCTGGCTGCTGGACATGGATATCTCCGGTAAATAATCGGCGTGTCGCCGGTTGAACTGCAATGTCTGGAGATATCAATGACCGAAAATCATCCGCCCATAAAGATGAACAATAGAAGACAAATCGTCTTCATTTTGTGAACGGTGCTGGGCGTCTGTCCCGCTATGTTCAGGCGGCGAAGCGAATATCCTCAAAGCGCGGAAACAGGAAAAGCCCTGATATGCGCCCTTGCTGGCCGTCTTCGAAGCCGGAAGATTCTCCCATGCAGATGACCGGCTGCCGCATCGCCGGCAAGATGGAGAGGCCGGATGAAAAACAGAAACGTGAAGGTGCGGTGGAAACCTGCTCGAAAAGTTCCAGAACACGGGCGTGGTCAGCGCGGTCGTAACAGCGGACAAGGCTGAGCAATCCGCACTCGCCTGGCGGCAGGCCGTGCATGAACGATGCGTGTTCGCCGAGCCGGATGACGCCACTGGAAAGATCGCTGCTCCACTCTTCCGACATGAAGAAATGCGACAGGGTCCGGGGATCGGGCGTGGCTGTTACCGCCGCAGGCAGAGCATCGTTGCGTCTTGATATTTCAAACAAATCGCGCCCCCGCTTGAACACGTGCCAGCGCCGCCTCTTCAAGCGCCACTGCCAGGTTGAACCTTTACCGCCACCCGCAGTCGAACGTATTTGCCAGGCATCGAAACCCCTTTCAATGCTGGCCGCCCCGTCGCGGAACCCTTACGGGGGCTGACTTATAGTTTATTTTCCCCTACCTACAACAACCAGCCAGTGAGAAAATCAAAAATATTATGTATTTCTTCTTCAAAATCGCGAGGCATGCGAAAAAGCACAACTAAATAGCGCACTTATAAGCCGGTCCGAGTGGAAATCCGCCCCATATGGGGTGGTGATTCGCTCTTGGATGTGCCCCATTATTGCATGGGGTTGCAAAAATAGCCGGATAAAATCACGCCTGTTCCAAAACGAGACAATACACGAACCCTTCCGCTTTCGGCCTTCAGAATTATGCAACCTGTTGATTTCATGAGGCATCTCTTGCGAGAGCGTCGATAAGGTGCGCCGCCTTCCGTCAATCCCACAGGCACGGCAAAGAAAAAGGGCGGTCCGAAGACCGCCCTTTCTTAATCCGGTGACAGGACCCATTAGAAGTCCATCCCGCCCGTCGGGCGCGCTTGCGACGCCGGACCACTTAAAGGGCATGGGCGGCAAAGAAAAAGGGCGATCCGGAGACCGCCCTTTCTTAATCCGGTGACAGGGCTGATTAGAAGTCCATGCCGCCCGTCGGGCGCGCTTGCGACGCCGGACCACTTAAAGGGCATGGGCGGCAACGAAAAAAGGGCGATCCGGAGACCGCCCTTTCTTAATCCGGTGACAGGACTGATTAGAAGTCCATGCCGCCCATGCCGCCGCCCGGCATTGCCGGCATCGGAGCGTCCTTCTTCGGAAGCTCGGCGATCATGGCTTCGGTGGTGATCAGCAGCGAAGCAACCGAAGCTGCGTTCTGCAGAGCCGTACGAACAACCTTGACCGGGTCGACGATGCCGAGCTGGATCAGGTCGCCATATTCACCGGTCTGGGCGTTGTAGCCGTAGTTGTCTTCGTTCTTCTCGAGGATCTTGCCGACAACGATGGAAGCTTCGTCACCTGCGTTGTCTGCAATCTGGCGAACCAGAGCCTGCAGGGCGCGGCGGATGATGTTGATACCGGCTTCCTGGTCGTCGTTTTCACCCTTTGCGGTGATCTTCGTGGACGAACGCAGCAGGGCAACGCCGCCGCCCGGTACGATGCCTTCCTGAACGGCAGCGCGCGTCGCGTTGAGAGCGTCGTCGATGCGGTCCTTCTTTTCCTTCACTTCAACTTCCGTCGAACCGCCGACGCGGATAACGGCAACGCCGCCAGCGAGCTTGGCAAGACGTTCCTGCAGCTTTTCGCGGTCGTAGTCGGAGGTGGTTTCTTCGATCTGGGCCTTGATCTGGGCAACACGACCTTCGATGTCGGACTTCTGGCCGGCGCCGTCAACGATCGTGGTGTTTTCCTTGGAGATCGAAACCTTCTTCGACTTGCCGAGCATGTCGAGGGTAACGTTTTCGAGCTTGATGCCGAGGTCTTCGGAAATGACGGTACCACCGGTCAGGATGGCGATGTCTTCCAGCATGGCCTTGCGGCGGTCGCCGAAGCCAGGAGCCTTGACGGCAGCGATCTTGAGGCCGCCACGCAGCTTGTTGACGACGAGCGTTGCAAGAGCTTCGCCTTCGACGTCTTCAGCGATGATGACGAGCGGCTTGCCGGTCTGAACGACGGCTTCGAGAACCGGCAGCATGGCCTGAAGGTTCGAGAGCTTCTTTTCGTGCAGAAGGATGTATGCGTCTTCGAGGTCCGCAACCATCTTTTCCGGGTTGGTCACGAAGTAGGGCGACAGGTAGCCGCGGTCGAACTGCATGCCTTCGACGACTTCGAGTTCGGTTTCAGCGGTCTTGGCTTCTTCAACGGTGATGACGCCTTCGTTGCCGACCTTCTGCATTGCTTCAGCAATGTCGAGACCGATCTGACGCTCGCCGTTTGCAGAGATCGTGCCAACCTGCGCAACTTCTTCAGACGTGTTGATCTTCTTGGCCTTGGCCTGAAGGTCCTTGACGACTTCAGCAACGGCCAGATCGATACCACGCTTCAGGTCCATCGGGTTCATGCCGGCAGCAACTGCCTTGGAACCTTCGCGAACGATGGCCTGGGCCAGAACGGTCGCGGTGGTGGTGCCGTCACCGGCGATGTCGTTGGTCTTGGAGGCAACTTCGCGAACGAGCTGTGCGCCCATGTTCTCGAACTTGTCTTCCAGTTCGATTTCCTTGGCGACGGAAACGCCGTCCTTGGTGATGCGCGGAGCGCCGAAGGACTTGTCGATAACGACGTTACGACCCTTCGGGCCGAGGGTTACCTTCACTGCATCAGCAAGAACGTCGACGCCCTTGAGCATCTTTTCGCGTGCTGTGCGGCCGAATTTTACTTCTTTGGCTGCCATTTTCAAAACTCCTGGTTTCGAATGGCCGGACCGGGTCCGGCTTGAAATTTAAGGAAACGATGGGTCGACTGAAATCAGCCGATAATGCCCATGATGTCGGCTTCCTTCATGATCAGAAGGTCTTCGCCGTTGAGCTTGACTTCGGTGCCCGACCACTTGCCGAACAGAACGCGATCACCAACCTTGACGTCGAGAGCGAAGACCTTGCCGGCCTCGTCACGTGCGCCGGAACCGACGGCGACGATTTCGCCTTCCTGCGGCTTTTCCTTGGCGGTGTCGGGAATGATGATGCCGCCCTTGGTCTTTTCTTCGGACTCAACGCGACGAACGACGACGCGATCGTGAAGCGGGCGGAAATTGGTGCTTGTCATTGTCTAATCCCTCGATCAAATGACTGCGCGAGCTTTTGGAACTCGCCTGATGGGTGTTAGCACTCTCCTTTATCGAGTGCCAGCGGAACCGAGATAAGGAGGGCTTCTGCCGGAGTCAAGAACGCCCTGTCTGAAAAATTTCATGGCTTATGGTTATCAGCGTTCCATGACAGAAATTTCCCATACGCGGATGCGCGCCGCGACGACATTCTTTTCGTGCGTTCCGGCCGCATCGCATCTAAGGGGCATTTGTGTTCATGCTGCGTCAGGCGGGCCAAAGACCGGTCTGGCGGCGCTTTTTTCCTTGCCATCGGCGTCCCGCTTTGCGATGTGACGCTCAGCCTCTTCTCGCATCCGGAAAGCATCTCATGGCCCATCGCATTCTCACTCTCGGCGAAATCACGGCTGGGTTCGACGTTATTCTTTCGGATGTCTGGGGCGTGCTGCACAATGGCGTCAGCGCTTTTCCGGATGCGGCAGTTGCGCTGCGGGAAGCGCGCGAGGCCGGCAAGACGGTGGTGCTCATCACCAATTCGCCGCGCCCCGCTCCCGGCGTCATCGCCCAGCTTCGCGTTCTCGGCGTGCCGGATGAGGCCTATGACCGCATCATCACCTCCGGTGACGTCACCCGCGGCCTGATCGCGGAAGGCCCGAAAAAAGTATTCCTGCTCGGCCCGGAACGCGATCTGCCGCTGCTGGACGGTCTCGATGTCGAGCGCGTCGGCGAGGCGGAAGCGCAGTCCGTGGTCTGCACCGGCTTTTTCGATGACGAGACGGAAACGCCCGAGGACTATACCGAAATGCTCAAGGGCTTCATTGCCCGCAACGTGCCGATGATCTGCGCCAATCCCGATCTGGTGGTGGAGCGCGGCGAGCGCATCATTCCCTGCGCCGGCGCCATGGCCGCATACTATGAACAGCTCGGCGGCGAGGTCCGCATTGCCGGCAAGCCGCATGCGCCGATCTATGAGGCCTGCCTTGCGGCGGCCAAAGAAGTGCGCGGCGCTTTCGCCAAGGATCGCGTGCTTGCCATCGGCGACGGCATGCCAACGGATGTGAAGGGCGCGATTGCGAGCGGTCTCAACCTTCTTTATATCAGCGGCGGCATTCACGCCGCCGAATATACGCTGAACGGCCAGACGGACGAGGCGCTTCTCAACGCCTATCTCAAGGGGCAGGGTGCTGCTCCCGGCTGGTGGATGCCCCGTCTCGCCTGAGGACATCTCGCCTCAAGGAATAGCTGGCGCAGGAATGGATCGATTGCCATGACCGTCTTTCACCGCAATGAAAAAAAGGAGCCGCTGCCGGAAGCTCTTCGCGGCGGCGTCATCGCCATCGGCAATTTTGACGGCGTGCATCGCGGCCACCGGGCTGTGCTGGATCGTGCCCTGGAACTGGCGGACGCCCGTGGCGTTCCCGCGCTGGTGCTGACCTTCGAGCCGCATCCCCGTTCCGTCTTCCGTCCCGATACGCCGGTTTTTCGTCTCACGCCCGCGCCCCTCAAGGCGCGCATCCTTGAGGCCATCGGTTTCCGCTCCGTCATCGAATATCCCTTCGACCGGGAATTTTCGCAGCGCTCGGCGGAAGAATTCGTCCAGTCCATTCTGGTCGATTGGCTCCACGCCAGCGCTGTCGTCACCGGCTTCGATTTCCATTTCGGCAAGGGCCGCGAAGGCGGCCCGGCATTTCTGATGGAGGCCGGCAAACGCCATGGCTTCGACGTGACGCTGGTGGATGCCTTCCGCGACGAGGGTGCGGATGTCGTCTCTTCCAGCCGGATTCGCTCGCTTCTATGCGAAGGCGATGTGGCGGGCGCCGCAGGCCTGCTCGGTTATCGCTTCACGGTGGAAAGCGAAGTCATCGGCGGCCAGAAGCTCGGCCGCACGCTGGGTTATCCCACCGCCAATATGGCGCTGGCGCCGGAAACGGAACTGAAAGCGGGCATCTATGCCGTGCGGTTCCGCCGCCCGGACGGTTCGATCCGCGATGGCGTGGCGAGCTTCGGTTATCGCCCGACCGTCACTGAAAACGGCGCGGCGCTGCTTGAAACATTCGTCTTCGATTTTTCCGGCGATCTCTATGGCGAGGTCTGTTCGGTCTCGTTCTTCGGGCACCTGCGCGACGAGCTGAAATTCGACGGTCTCGATCCGCTCGTCGCCCAGATCAGGCGCGATGAAGAAGAGGCGAGGGCGATGTTATCGGGCGTGCGTCCGCTCAGCGAACTGGACGCCAGGATCGCGTTCTGACCGGGTAAGGCCGGTCAGCCTCTGTTCCGGCCGATATTGCCGTCGCTTTTCTCTTCCTTTTTGCCGGAAAACCGCATAAACAACCGGCCATGTCCCAATACCGGTTGATGTTCAAAACTCAGATTGGCCGAATTATTGGCCCGGCCTTCCGCCCGCTCTGACGAGCCGGAAGGTCCGGGATTTTGGCGCTTGTCATGACTTTGGTCATGGCGCTTTCCGTATTTGCCCTCTTTGAAATTGAGACGGCGCGACCGACACGGCGCGCAACAACGGTACGATTATGAGCGACACCGCAGAAAAACTGGATTACTCCTCCACCCTCTATCTGCCGCAGACGGATTTTCCGATGCGCGCCGGCCTGCCGCAGAAGGAACCGGAAACGGTGAAACGCTGGCAGGAAATGGGCCTCTACAAACGCCTGCGCGCCTCCGCCGCCGGCCGAGAAAAATTCGTGCTGCATGACGGCCCGCCCTACGCCAACGGCAATATCCACATCGGCCATGCGCTCAATAAAATCCTGAAGGACGTCATCACCCGCTCGTTCCAGATGCGCGGTTACGACGCCAATTACGTGCCGGGCTGGGATTGCCACGGTCTGCCGATCGAATGGAAGATCGAGGAAGCCTATCGCGCCAAAGGCAAGAACAAGGACGAAGTTCCGGTCAACGAATTCCGCCAGGAGTGCCGTGAGTTTGCGGCCGGCTGGATCAAGGTCCAGTCCGAGGAGTTCAAACGCCTCGGCATCGAGGGGGATTTTGAAAACCCCTATACGACGATGAACTTCCACGCCGAAGCGCGCATCGCCGGCGAATTGCTGAAGATTGCCAAGAGCGGCCAGCTCTACCGCGGTTCCAAGCCGATCATGTGGTCGGTCGTGGAGCGCACGGCGCTGGCGGAAGCGGAAGTCGAATATCATGACGTCGAGAGCGACACGATCTGGGTGAAGTTCCCGGTCGTTGAAGGTTCTGCGGAGCTCAATGGCGCTTCCATCGTCATCTGGACGACCACGCCGTGGACGATCCCCGGCAACCGCGCCGTCTCGTTTTCGTCACGCATCGCCTATGGCCTTTATGAGGTCACGGCGGCTGCGAATGATTTCGGGCCGCAGCCGGGTGAAAAACTCGTCTTCGCAGACAAGCTGGCAGCGGAATGCTTTGCCAAGGCAAAGCTCGAATTTACACGCCTGCGCGACGTGAAGGCGGAAGAGCTCGCGGCTGTCAGCTGCGCCCACCCGCTGGCATCGCTGGGTTACACCTTCCCTGTTCCGGTGCTCGATGGCGATCACGTCACCGACGATGCCGGTACCGGCTTTGTGCATACTGCTCCAGGCCATGGCCGCGAGGACTTTGATGCGTGGATGGCGCAGGCGCGCGATCTGGAAGCGCGCGGCATCTCCTCCAAGATCCCCTTCACGGTCGGCGACGACGGTTTCTACACCGAAGACGCCCCCGGTTTCGGCCCGTCCGCTGAAGGCGGCGCTGCCCGCGTCATGGACGATAACGGCAAGAAGGGTGACGCCAACGAGCGCGTCATCAAGGCGCTGATCGCGGAAAACAACCTGTTTGCCCGTGGCCGTCTGAAGCACAGCTATCCGCATAGCTGGCGCTCCAAGAAGCCTGTCATCTTCCGCAATACACCGCAATGGTTCGTGTATATGGACAAGGAACTGGGCGACGGCACGACGCTGCGCTCCCGTTCGCTTTCCGCCATCGACCAGACCCGCTTTGTGCCGGCTTCCGGCCAGAACCGTCTGCGCGCCATGATCGAAGGCCGCCCGGACTGGGTCTTGTCGCGCCAGCGCAGCTGGGGCGTGCCGATCGCCGTCTTCGCGGATGAGAAGGGTGAAGTCCTGATTGATGAGGCCGTCAACGCCCGCATCCTCGAGGCCTTCGAAGCCGAAGGTGCTGACGCCTGGTTCGCCGAAGGCGCCAAGGAACGCTTCCTCGGCAATGACCACGACCACGCCAAGTGGCAGCAGGTCATGGACATTCTCGACGTCTGGTTTGACAGCGGCTGCACCCACACCTTCACGCTGGAAGACCGACCGGACTTGAAGTGGCCGGCGGATGTCTATCTCGAAGGCTCCGACCAACATCGCGGCTGGTTCCATTCGTCGCTGCTTGAAAGCTGCGCGACGCGTGGTCGTGCGCCTTACAATGCCGTTGTCACCCACGGTTTCACCATGGACGAGCAGGGCCGCAAGCAGTCGAAGTCGCTCGGCAACGTGGTCGCCCCTCAGGAAGTCATGAGCCAGTCGGGTGCCGACATCCTGCGCCTGTGGGTGATGACCACGGATTACTGGGAAGACCAGCGCCTCGGCAAGGCCATCATCCAGACCAATGTCGATGCCTATCGCAAGCTGCGCAACACCATCCGCTGGATGCTCGGCACGCTCGCCCATTACAAGGGCGAGGAGATCGCCTATGACGATCTGCCGGAGCTCGAAAAGCTGGTGCTGCACCGCCTGTCCGAACTCGATGGCGTGGTTCGCGAGGGTTATGACGGCTTCGAGTTCAAGAAGATCACCCGCGCGCTGATCGACTTTGCCAATGTCGAACTTTCCGCCTTCTATTTCGACGTCCGCAAGGACACGCTTTATTGCGACGCGCCGTCGTCGCTAAAGCGCCGCGCGGCCCTGTCGGTCATCGCCAAGCTGTTCGATTGCCTGGTGACGTGGCTTGCCCCCATGCTGCCCTTCACCACGGAAGAAGCGTGGCTGTCGCGTTACCCGGATGCGGAGTCGGTGCATCTCGCCCAGTTCCCGGAAATCCCGGCAAACTGGAAGAACGATGCGCTGGAAGCGAAGTGGGAGAAAATCCGCAAGGTCCGTACCGTCGTGACGGGCGCGCTTGAAGTCGAGCGCCGTGAAAAGCGCATCGGCTCCTCGCTGGAGGCAGCACCTGTCGTCCACATTGCCGACGCCGATCTTTTGGCCGCGCTGAAGGATCAGGACTTCGCCGAAATCTGCATCACCTCGGCCATCACGGTTGTGGGTGACGAAGGCCCGGCCGATGGCTTCCGCCTGCCGGAAGTGCCGAAGGTTGTGGTCGAGCAGAAGCTCGCGGAAGGTGAAAAATGCGCGCGTTCGTGGCGCATCACCACCGATGTCGGGTCTGATCCGGATTATCCTGACGTTTCTGCCCGCGATGCAGCGGCCCTGCGTGAGCTTGCCGCACTCTCGTAACGAAAATGACCGGATGAATTGCGCTTTGCCTCTTCATCCGGTACACCTGCCTGAAAATGGCCGGATTTGCACGGCAATGCGGGCTGCCGCCTGCCGAAAGACGATGTCTGGCGAAGTGGGACGGACGGCTGGAAGGGTTTCAATGAAGACGATGCAGGGTAATGCGCAGGGTTTGGGCATGTTTCGCACGGTTATTGGCATCACGACGATAGGCGTGTTGCTTGGCGCGTGCACGAGCCCGACCTACGGCACGGGCAAGACGGCAGCGGAACAGCTTGTCGACGATCTTGGCAACGCGACCTCGATCACCGGCAATGACCAGGAAAAGCGCAACCTGAAATACAGCCCCCGCCCGGGCCTCGTCGTTCCTGCTCAGGCCCGTGCCGAACAGTTGGCCACGCCGCAGCAGAACATGGCAAGCCGCGAAAACAATCCGCAATGGGTCGAATCGCCGGAAGAAACCCGCGAACGCCTGCGCGAAGAGGCCGATGCGAACAAGAACAACCCGCATTATCGCTCGCCGCTGCTCGCAGGCAACGGCACCGCCGGCCAGATGACCGAAACCCAGAAATGGGAAGCCTTCCGCAAGGCCAAGGCCGAAGCCCAGGGCGGCTCCGTCGTCAACGCCCAGCGCAGGTTCCTCACCGATCCGCCGGCTGAATACCGCAGCGTTCCGCAGGATCAGCTGACCGATCTCGGCGAACCGGAGCTGAAGAAGGAAAAGCGCCGCAAGAAAGAAGCGGCCGTGGCAAATACCGGCAAGAGCTGGTGGAACCCCTTCCAATAATAACGAATGGCTGATGGCCTGCGGGAAAGCTTGCATCTCCCGCCGGTCGCTCAATCGTCGAGGCGTTTCTCGCGAAAAAATTGCCGCAGGATTTCCGCACTTTCGCTTTCTGCCAGTCCCGAATAGACATCCGGCGCATGGTGGCATGTCGGCTGGCTGAAGAAACGCACGCCACTCTCCACTGCGCCGCCCTTCGGGTCTCGCGCGCCGTAATAGAGTCGGCGGATACGGGCAAATGAAATTGCCGCCGCACACATGGTACAGGGCTCCAGTGTCACGTAGAGATCGGCGCCAGGCAGGCGTTCCTGCTCCAGCGCCTCGCAGGCCATGCGGATCACGGCGATTTCGGCGTGAGCCGTCACATCGTTCAATTCACGGGTGCGGTTGCCGGAACTGGCGATGACGCGGCCGTCCATAACCAGTACCGCGCCGATCGGAACCTCCTGCCGCTTAGCCGCGGCACGGGCTTCCGAAAGCGCCAGCTCCATGAAATGCGTCCTTTCGGCCATTGCGTTTCAATTTCCTCTTAACCCTTGTGCTTGGACCTGATAGGACAGCCCAAACAACAGGCAAACAGCAAATGACTTTTAAAGACAAGCCGAAGCGTGACGGCGGCAAGACATTTAGCCGCGACAGGAAGCCGAAAGGCCCCGGCAAGCCCGCCCCAGAGCGCGAAAAGAAACCGACCGAGGCAAAGGCCGCCCCGGTGCCGGAAACCGTTGGCGCTTCCAAGCCCGAGCGCATTTCCAAGATCATGGCGCGCGCCGGTGTGGCCTCGCGCCGCGATGTCGAGCGCATGATCATGGAAGGCCGCGTGTCGCTGAACGGCGTCAAGCTGGATACGCCGGTGGTGAACGCCACACTCTCCGACAAGATCGAAGTCGACGGCATGCCGATTCGCGGCGCCGAGCGCACGCGCCTGTGGCTTTACCACAAGCCCGCCGGTCTGGTGACGACCAACTCCGACCCGGAAGGCCGCCCGACCGTTTTCGACAATCTGCCCGGTGAACTGCCGCGCGTTCTGTCCATCGGCCGTCTCGATATCAATACCGAAGGCCTGCTGCTGCTCACCAACGATGGCGGACTTTCCCGCGTGCTGGAACTGCCGACCACCGGCTGGCTGCGCCGCTACCGCGTGCGCGCCCATGGCGAGGTCGATCAGGCCGCGCTCGACAAGCTGAAGGAAGGCATTGCCGTCGACGGCGTGCTCTACGGCGCAATCGACGCCACGCTCGACCGTACCCAGGGCCACAATGTCTGGATCAGCATGGGCCTGCGTGAAGGCAAGAACCGCGAAATCAAGAACGTGCTCGGCGCGCTCGGTCTCGAGGTCAACCGGCTGATCCGCGTTTCCTACGGTCCGTTCCAGCTCGGCGATCTCGCTGAAGGCAAGGTGCTGGAAGTGCGCGGCCGCATGCTGCGCGACCAGCTCGGCCCGCGTCTGATCGAACAGGCTGGCGCCAATTTCGACGCGCCGATCTACAATGCGCCCGTTGAGGATGAAGAAGACGACGCGCCGAAGCGGCCCGTGAAATCCGAATGGGCAAAGAGCGATGCGCCGGAAAGCAAGCCGCGCTTCGAAAAGAGCGGCAAGTCCGAGGATCGTCGTGAAAAGGCGCTCGGCCGTCTTGACACCAAGCGCGGCGACAAGCCGGCCGGCAAGTTCGGCTCCAAGCCCGCCGGGAAATTTGGCGCAAAGGGCCGCGGCGAGGATGAAGGCGACGACCGCCGCCCACGCCAGGCCGCCGGCACGAGCCGCACGGCCAATGTCTGGATGGCGCCCGGTGCAAGGCCCACCCGTGACGGCAAGGAGCGCAAGTCTTCCGCCCGCGCGGAAGCCGAAAACCTCTTCAAGAAGCCTTCCGCCCAGGACGAAGCGCGGCGCAATGTCGTGCGGCATGCGGATGCCGAGGGCGAGTGGATCCGCTCAGATTCCCCCCGCGAAGAAGAAGGTGGCCGCGGACGCGGCGACCGTCCGCGTGGCGAAAAGAGCTTTGGTGATCGTGGTGGGCGCGGCGGAAAGCCGTTCGGCGACCGGCCATTCCGCGACAGGCCGCGTGAAGAGGGTGATCGTCCGCGCGGTGAAAAGAGCTTCGGCGACCGCCCGGCACGCGGCGGCAAACCTTTCGGCGACCGGCCGTTCCGTGACAAGCCGCGCGAAGAGGGTGATCGCCCGCGCAGCGACCGCCCACGTGGCGAGAAGAGTTTTGGTGATCGCACCGCTCGCGGTGAAAAACCTTTCGGTGACCGTCCGTTCCGCGACAGACCCCGTGAAGACGGTGACCGCCCACGCGGCGAGCGCCCGGCGGGCGAAAAGCCCCGTGGCGGCAAGCCGGCCGGTAAATCCGGATTCGGCAAGCCATCTTTCGGAAAGTCGGGCGAGCGTGGCGAACGTTCGGGTTTCTCAGGCAAGAGCAAAGGCCCCGGTGGTCCCGGCGGCGGCAAGCCGGGCGGCAAAGGCCCGGGTGGCAAACCTTCTGGAGGCAGGGGAATGACACGTAATGCGGATCGTAGGCGGTGAGTTCCGCGGCCGGAGTTTGGCCGCGCCGAAATCGAATTCCATTCGTCCGACCATCGACAGGACGCGGGAAAGCCTCTTCAATATTCTGAGCCATGCCTATCCGGAAAGTCTGGATGGCACGCGCGTTCTGGATGTTTTTGCCGGAACCGGTGCGGTCGGTCTGGAGGCGCTTTCGCGCGGCTGTCGCGTGGCGCTCTTCGTCGAAAACGGCGTCGAGGGCAGGGGGCTGCTCTGGGAAAATATCGATGCGCTGGGTCTGCATGGCCGCGCCCGTATCCTGCGGCGTGACGCCACCAAGCTCGGCGGCGTCAACAATATCGAACCATTCGATCTTCTCTTCGCCGATCCGCCCTATGGCTATGGCCATGGCGAGAAGGCTTTCGCGGCCGCCCATGGCGGCGGCTGGCTGAACCCCGGCGCCCTCGCCATCCTCGAAGAGCGCGGCGATGTGACGGTCAAGGTCGATCCGGTTTTCAAACCGCTCGAAAGCCGCATCTTCGGCGATACGAAAATGCATTTCTACCGTTACGAGCCCTAAAGCATTTCCAGGAAAAGTGGAGCCCGGTTTTCCGCCCGGAAATGCGACAGAACAAAGAGTTAGAGTTTTTTCGCGATTCGAAGAAAAGCGAGAACGCTCTAACAGGAACACCTTCCCGTCACGCCACGGTCTTGTCTTGTTTGCGCAATAGGCAGAGTCTTTACCGTGGAAAGAATTTGGGTATTCGCATGGAGCAGGGTGTAAACGAGAGCATAACGATCGTCCGCGCCGGGGAAGAGGTTCTCCAAGGTGACGGTGCGGGCGGCCATGAGCCGACCTTCGGACTGGCGCTCGGCGGCGGCGGCGCACGCGGCATCTGCCACATCAACGTCATCGAGGCGCTGGACGAACTCGGCATCCGGCCCGTGGCGATTTCCGGTTCGTCCATCGGCTCCATCATCGGCGCTGGCATGGCGGCCGGCATGACCGGCCGGGAAATCCGTGAATACACACTTGAGCTGATGGGACGAAAAGGCTCGGTCGCCAACCGGCTCTGGAGCCTCGGCCCGGCATCGATGCGCCATGCGGTGGACGGTTTTCGCCTCGGGCAGTTCAACCTCGAACTCATCCTGCACGCCCTGATGCCGCAGGCTCTGCCGAAGGATTTTTCCGAGCTTGCCATTCCGCTCAAAGTGATAGCCACGGATTATTACGCCCAGACCGAAGTGGTGGTGGAACGCGGCGAGATCATCCAGGCGCTGGCCGCATCTGCCGCCATTCCCGCATTGTTCATGCCGGTGCGTATCGATGGCCGCATCATGATCGACGGCGGCATTTTTAATCCGGTGCCCTATGAGCATCTGCTCGATCACGCCGATATCGTCATCGGCGTTGATGTCGTCGGTGGCCCGGAAGGTGATGGAACCACCATGCCGAACCGGCTGGACAGCCTGTTCGGCGCCAGCCAGCTGATGATGCAGGCGGCGATTGCCCTGAAACTGAGGCTACGCCCGCCGCATATTTTCCTGCGCCCGCCCGTGCACCGTTTCGGTGTGCTGGATTTCCTGAAGTCCGAAGAGGTGCTGAACGCATCGGCTGGCATCAAGGACGATCTGAAACGGCAGATCGACATGCAGGTGGAACTGTTTCACCGCGGGCAGGGTGTGGAGGCGTGACGAGTGAGGCGAGTTTTCTTCTCCCCGAGGGGGAGAAGGTGGCCCGAAGGGCCGGATGAGGGGGTACCCTCTCCGAATATCGCTACTCTTGTCCCCTCATCCCGCTGCCGCGGACTTCTCCCCGGCGGGGAGAAGAAACAAGCGCGGCGCTCCCAGTCACTAAGTTGAACTCAATTCACAGCGAAACTTCCGTCTCGCTGTCCTCCGCATCCTCTTCTTCTTCCCACTTTTCCGCCTTGGTCTTCGGCTTCATCAGCGGTTCGGGCTTCACCTCGCGCACCGGCTTGTTGTGCAGCATCTGCCGGCCGGCGGCGAGGCCTTCCACGGCCTGTAGCTGCAATCGCTCCTCGTCCCGTTCGCGAATGTCGTCGGCAATCGCCAGCGCCCTTTCGCCATCCATATCCAGCCCCTCCAGAATGCGCCTGCCGAACAGCAGGCCCGATTCCAGCGTTTCGCGGATTTCATATTCCACGCCCTTTTTTCTGAGGTCGAGGGAATGCACGCGGTCATAGGAGCGGGCATAGATGCGCACGCTCGGAAATTCCGACTGGATCATGTCGATGATACGGTCGGTCACCTCCTTCTTGTGGGTGCAGACCGCAACGAGATCGGCCCGCTCGATGCCGGCGGCGATCAGCACGTCCTTGCGGGTGCCATCGCCGAAAAAGATGCGGAAGCCGAAACGGGCGGCCTGCCGCACGCGGTCGGCCGAGCTGTCGATGACAGTCACGTCGCGCCCGCCGGCGAGAAGGATCTGCGAGGCGATCTGGCCGAAGCGGGAAAAGCCGATCATCAGCACATCCGCGCCCGCCCCGTCGAAATCCTCCTCCAGCTTGTCCTCTTCCGCATCCTCCGCCGTCAGCCGGCGTGAAATCACCGCCAGAAGGGGCGTCAGCGCCATGGAAAGCGTGACGACGGCAACGAGGATCGAGGCCGTCGCCTGCGGAAACAGCCCGGAGGCGGCAGCGGTGGTGAAGAGCACGAAGCCGAATTCGCCGCCCTGCGCCAGAAGCAGCGCGATGCGGCTCGATGCATAACGCGACGAGCCGGCGATGCGGCAAAGGCCATAGATCAGCGCCGCCTTCACCGCCATCATCGCCGGCACGGCGATCAGGATGAGCAGAATATGCTCATAGACGATATGGATATGCAGCGACATGCCGACAGCCATGAAGAACAGCGCCAGAAACAGGCCGCGAAACGGCTCGATATCGGCCTCCAGCTCGTGCCGGTAGGAGGATTCAGACAGCATCAGCCCCGCCAGCAGCGCGCCCATGCCCATCGACAAACCCACCGCCTCCATGATGGCGGCGGCGCCGATGACGACGAAGAGGGCAGCGGCAATCATCACCTCCCTCGCACCGGTGCGGGCGATGATCTGGAACATCGGCGTCAGCAGATACCGCCCGGCCAGCACCATGCCGGCCACGGCAACGACGGAGGCGATGAGATCGGACACCATCGAATCCGTCGGCACATCCGGCCGGTTGGAAAGAATGGTGACGAGGGCAAGAAGCGGCACGATGGCGAGGTCCTGAAACAGCAGGATCGAAAAGGAGCGGTTGCCGTGCCGCGTATTCATGTCGCCGTCATCGGCAAGGATTTGCAGTGCAAAAGCGGTGGAGGAAAGCGCAAGGCCGAAACCTGCGACGAGGCTGCCGCGCCAGTCGATCAGCCCTGCCCACCAGGCAATGGCCGCCAGCACGCTGCCCGTCACCAGCACCTGCGCCATCCCCAGCCCTAAGATATCGCGCCGCATCTGCCAGATGCGCGACGGCTTCAGTTCGAGGCCGATGATGAAAAGCAGGAAAACCACGCCCAGTTCCGAGACATTGAAGATGTCCTTCGCATCCGTGACCAGATGCAGGAACGGCCCGATGATGATGCCCGCCACCAGATAACCGAGCACGGTGCCGAGCCCGAGCTTGCGGAAAACCGAGGCCGCGATGACCGCGCCGGCCAGAAGCAGCAGGGGTTCGGAAAAGAGAGCGTCGTGCTCGGTCATGCGGGCGGACTTTCGAATAGGGTGGCGACAATACCGTCCGAATGGAGAAAGCGGCGTTTCGCCCTTGATGCGGGGTTGCTGGCACAATAAATGGAACAGGAATGAAAGGCCAACTCATGTCCTCAGAAATAGATTCTTCCAAACTTCTCGATCGCGCCAGCCAGCTTGTCGATCTTGCCCGTGCCGCCGGTGCGGATGAGGCGGATGCCGTTGTCGTCCGCTCCCGCTCGCAATCGGTCGGCGTGCGGCTCGGCAAGGTGGAAAGCACCGAATCCTCCGAAAGCGACGATTTTTCCCTGCGCGTCTTCGTTGGCCGCCGGGTGGCAAGCGTTTCGGCCAATCCGGGCTTCGACCTGAAGACCTTGGCGGAGCGGGCCGTGGCGATGGCGAAGGTTTCGCCGGAAGACCCCTTTGCCTGCCTTGCGGACAAGGAACGGCTGGCCACTTCCTATGACGATCTTCAGCTTTTCGATGCGACGGAAGTGTCGGCCGATCAGCTGCGTGAGGCAGCCCTTGCTTCGGAAGAGGCAGCACTTGCGGTCAAGGGTGTCAGCAATTCCTCCGGCGCCGGCGCATCGAGCGGCATGGGCGGCCTCGTGCTTGCCACCTCGCACGGTTTTTCCGGCAGCTATATGGGCAGCCGCTTCAGCCGTTCCGTCAGCGTCATTGCCGGCGAAGGCACGAAGATGGAGCGCGACTACGATTTCGACAGCCGCCTTTATTATGCCGATCTGGATGCCGCCGAAGAAATCGGCCGCCGCGCCGGGGAAAAAGTCGTGCGCCGTGTCGGCCCGCGCCAGGTCGATACCGGCAGCAACATCACCGTGGTTTTCGATCCGCGCATCGCCCGCGGTTTTGTCGGTGCGATTGCCGGCGCCATCAACGGCGCGTCGGTTGCCCGCAAAACCAGCTTCCTGCGCGATAAGATGGGTCAGCAGGTTCTGAAAAAGGGCCTTTATCTCACCGACGATCCGCAGATCGTGCGCGGCCCGTCCTCGCGTCCCTTCGATGGCGAGGGCGTGCGCGGCGAGAAGATGACGATGATTGAGGACGGTGTTCTCAAGCACTGGTTCCTGTCCACCTCGGCGGCACGGGAACTCGGCCTTGAAACCAACGGTCGCGGCGTGCGCGGCGGCACGGCGGTTTCGCCGGCCTCCACCAATCTGGCGCTGGAGCCGGGCGATCTCTCGCCGGAGGATCTGCTGCGACAGGTCGGAACCGGCTTTTACGTCACCGAGCTGATCGGCCACGGCGCCAATATGATCACGGGTGAATATAGCTGCGGGGCGAGCGGTTTCTGGATCGAGAACGGCGAAAAGACCTTTGCGGTTTCCGAGGTCACCATCGCCTCGAACCTGAAGGACATGTTCATGCGGGTCACGCCGGCCAACGATATCGACCGCAAATACGGCGTCGCCGCCCCGACGCTCGCCATTGAAGGCATGACGATCGCGGGCAAGTGAGACGGCCTGCGGGTTGTTTTCGCCGGCACTTTGTGTGCAAGTGCGAGAAGAAAAACGGGCGCGCCGTGTGAGGCGCGCGGAAAAGACGGCAAAATGAACGATATGGCTGAGGCCCGCTGGGCCTCCGATCTGAGGCTGGTGCTTGAAGCCGCCCGCAAGGCGGGCGAGACGGCCCTCGGTTTCTTCCGCAAGGATCCCGAGGTCTGGTGGAAGAATGGCGGGCTTTCGCCGGTCAGCGCGGCCGACTACGCCGCCAATGAAATTCTCGAAACCATCCTGCGCTCCGCCCGGCCGGAATACGGCTGGCTCTCCGAAGAGACGGATGACGATACGGACAGGCTTTCCCGCTCCACCGTCTTCGTTGTCGACCCCATCGATGGCACCCGCGCCTTCATCGGTGGCCGCGATACCTGGTGCGTCAGCGTCGCGGTGGTGCATGAGGGCCGGCCGGTGGTCGCGGCCCTTGTCGCTCCGGCGCTTGCCGAGGAGTTCACCGCATTGGAAGGCGGCGAAGCGCTGAAAAACGGAGCGCCCGTTTTTGCCGCGCGTGAAAATGCTGGCATCTTCCATCTGGCGGCGCCAGAAGACGTAATCACGCATCTGCCGGAAGAGGTGCGGGGTGGCGTCAAGCGCATTCCGCACGTACCTTCGCTCGCCTATCGGCTGGCCATGGTGGCGGATGGCCGCATCGACGGAACGCTGGTCAAGGCCAACTCGCACGAGTGGGATCTCGCCGCCGCCGACCTCATTCTGGAGAAGGCTGGCGGCCGGCTGGTCGGGCTCGATGGAAAACCTCTGATGTATAATCGCCGGCAGGTGAACCACCCCGCATTGTGCGCTGCAGCAGATTATGCCCTGCCTGTACTTTTGAAAGCGTTTTCACATCTGTCTGACAGTTGACGTTTGCCGGGAAATCCCGCAGATGAAGGCCTCTCTCAGAGTTTAAGAAAGAGACAAAGACATGACGGAATCTGGCAAACAGAAACAGCTGCTGCACCTCGTATTCGGCGGCGAACTGGAAAACCTTCAGGATGTTCAGTTCCGGGATTTGAACGCGCTCGATATCGTCGGTATCTTTCCGGACTATGCTTCCGCGCTCACCGCATGGAAGTCCAAGGCGCAGATGACCGTCGATAACGCCCATATGCGTTATTTTATCGTGCATATGCACCGTCTTCTCAATCCGGACGACAAAATTTGAGTCCTTTTGCCCTTGCGTTGTAATACTATTGGGTGAAAGCGAGTTTTTCCGTGATTCCTGCGCGAGCGGCGCAGGCCGGGAATACCACGGCGAGAAAATGTGATCGCGCTTTCGTTTCCGATGACAAAAAATGACGCAATTTGAGAAGAAGTAGGCGGCGATAACAACCAAAAACAGGGGAAGGGCATTGCGCGGAATGATCAAGGGCAGAATGTCATGAGCAGCCGTATCGCACGTTTCGCTCTTTCCGGTTACCGCATTGCCGGTATCGCCGCTTACCCGTTCGCGAAGCCCTATCTTTCCTACCGGGCGGCGAAGGGCAAGGAAGACAAGCGCCGTCGGCTCGAACGTTTCGGTTATGCGAGCGCCGAGCGCCCGCGCGGGCCGCTGGTCTGGTTCCATGCCGCAAGCGTGGGTGAAACGCTGGCGCTTATTCCGCTGATCCGCGAAATCCGCAAGCGTGATATCTTCGTGCTTTTGACCACCGGCACCGTCACCTCGGCCGAACTGACCCGCACGCGGCTGGGCGACGATGTGATCCATCAATATGTGCCGCTCGATATCAAAATCGCGGTCAACCGTTTCCTGACCTACTGGGCGCCGGATGCAGCCATCACTGCGGAATCGGAAATCTGGCCGGTGACGATGATGGAGCTGGAACGCCGGCACATTCCGCAGATCCGGGTCAATGCGCGCCTCTCCGACCGTTCCTTCGACCGCTGGAAAGCCCGGCATGACATTGCTGAATCGCTGTTTTCCAAGCTGGCGCTGGTGGTTGCGCAGTCCGATCTCGATGCCGAACGTTTCCGCGATCTCGGCTCCTGGCCGGTGGTGATTTCAGGCAACCTGAAGGGCGACACCGACCCGCCGCCATACGACGAGGCGCTGCTGGAGAGCTATCGCAAGCAGGTCGGCAATCGCAAGACATGGGCCGCCATCTCCACTTTCGACGGCGAGGAGAAGGCGGCCGCCACCGTTCATGCGGCGATCAAGTCGCGCAATGGGCAACTGACCATCATCGTGCCGCGCCATCCCGAGCGTGGCGACGATGTCGAGGCGATGCTGAAGGGCATGAATCTTTCGGTCGCCCGCCGCAGCCGCAATGACGTGATTACGCCGGAAACCGATATTTTCCTCGGCGATTCCATCGGCGAAATGGGGCTTTATCTGCGCCTGACCGAGCTTGCCTTCGTCGGCCGCTCCTTGACTGCCGAGGGCGGGCAGAACCCGCTGGAACCGGCCATGCTCGGCTGCGCCGTGCTGTCTGGTGCACATGTGCAGAATTTCCGCGAGGCCTATCAGAAGCTGATCCGCGCCGGCGGCGGTCGTATCATCCGCGATGTGGAGATGCTGGCCAAGGCGGTGCATTATCTGCTGGTCAACGACAATGAGCGTTACAAGATGATCGATGCCGGCAACCGGGTCATTCAGGATATGCGCGGTGCGCTGTCCTCCACCGTCAAGGCGCTGGAACCCTATATCAATCCGCTCACCGTTTCCGCCAAGCTGCAACCGCGGAGCGCCATCGGTTCATGGTAGCGGATATCGAACTCAACGCGGCGCAATCGATCGCCGCAGTCCTTTTCGACAAGGACGGAACGCTTCTCGGTTATGACGCCAGCTGGGGTCCGGTGAACCGCGAGCTTGCGGCGATTGCCGCCAAGGGCGATCCCGCTCTTGCCGACCGGCTTCTTTCCGCCTGCGGCATGGACCCCGTTACCGGTCATGTGGTGCCGGACAGCCTTCTGGCCGCCGGCAACACCGCGGAAATCGCCGCCGGTCTGGTTGCCGCCGGCTCGCCCTGCGATGTCGGGGAACTGACGGCGCGCCTCGACCGGTTGTTCACCGAGGCTGCGGATAAATCCGTGCCGGTGACCGATCTCAAGGCGTTTTTCGCAAGGCTGAAGGCCCGCGGCTACAAGCTCGGCATCGCCTCCAGCGACAATGAAAACTCCATCCGCCAGACGGCCATCCGCTTCGGTTTCGAAAAGGACGTCGATTTTGTCGCGGGATATGACAGCGGTTACGGCACCAAGCCGCAGCCCGGCATGGTTCTCGGTTTCTGCGAGGCGATAGGCTTCCCGCCGGAGCGTGTGGCGGTGGTCGGCGACAATAATCACGATCTGCATATGGCGAAGAACGCCGGTGCCGGTTTGCGTATCGCCGTTTTGACCGGAACAGGCTCGCGCGAAAGCCTCGGCGCGGATGCCGATTTTTGTTTCGACGACATCACCGCGCTTGAAGCGCTTTTGCCGGAACGGGTTCTCTGAACCCGGTGGAATTTCCGCCGGGCCGGGTGCGGCTCCATCAAACCCGTTTATTCCATTTTTGCAATTTACGGTTTTTTCTGGCAAACAGCCTCCTGACATGTGACGGGCGAACGGAATGCCGTGGGCGACGCGGCCGGGAGCGGGAATAGATGGTTTCTGAAGCGCCGCCGTTCTGGTGGCAGAAAGCGGGCTGGCAGGCGTGGCTCCTGTCTCCTTTCTCGCTTCTTTACGGCAAGATCGCCGGCCGGCGGATGCGAACGGCGAAGAGGGCAAGCGTTGCCGTTCCGGTCATCTGCATCGGCAACTTCACCGTGGGTGGCGCCGGCAAGACACCGACGGCGATGGCAATTGCGAGAGCCGCCGTCGCAAAGGGCCTGAAACCCGGATTTCTCAGCCGCGGTTACGGCGGCACGCTCGACGTCACCACCCTTGTCGATCCCGGACAGCACCGCTCGGCCGACGTCGGCGATGAGCCGCTGCTCCTGGCGCGAGAGGCGGTCACGGTCATTTCCCGCAAGCGCGTGGAAGGCGCACACCGGCTGGTGAAGGAAGGCGTTGATCTCATCATCATGGATGACGGTTTCCAGAGCGCACGCCTAACGCTGGATTATGCGCTCGTCGTCATCGATACGATGCGCGGCATCGGCAACGGCCATCTCGTGCCGGGCGGCCCGGTGAGGGCGCCGCTTGCCGAGCAGATGCGGCACATGACCGGGCTCCTGAAGGTCGGCAATGGCCATGCGGCCGATGCCCTGGTCCGGCAGGCGGCAAAGGCCGCCAAACCCGTCTTCGTGGCGGCGATCACGCCGCAGGAGCCGCAGGATTTCAGGGGAAGACGCGTGCTGGCCTATGCGGGCATCGCCGACCCGGCCAAGTTCTATCGAACGGTCGAGGCGCTCGGCGGCGATATCGTGCTGCAGCGCTCCTTCCCGGATCATCACCATTTCAGCGACGACGAGATCGCCGATCTTCTGCAGGACGCCGATAAAGAGAACCTGCAACTGGTGACGACGGCCAAGGACGCGGTACGGCTTAACGGGCACCACGGCCGGGCGGAAGAATTGCTGTGGAACAGCCTGGTGATCGAAATCGACATGGTGTTCGACGACCCCAACGCGGCCGCGACGATCATCGATACGGCGGTGAGGAACTGCCGTGCGCGTCTGCTGCGGGACAATGCGCGGACGTCGCTTTAGAGCACCGAAGAAGATAAACCGCCGTATACTCACTTCCCCTCATTCCTGTGCTTGTCACAGGAATCCAGTCGACGCGCGTCCGCGCGGCGGGGAGAGTTCTTTCAGTCCAAGGACTTGGGCTGGCTGGATCCCTGTGACAAGCACAGGGATGAGGGGAGGCACACGCGCCATACTCAATGCGCCGCTTCCCAACTCACGCCGGCAAATTGCCAGCCTTCTTTTCGGCTTCCAGCGAAGCCGCCGCATCCACATAGGCCTCCTGCCGCACCACGCTCCAGTAGCGCAGCTCATCTACGGGGATTGTCTTGCCTGTCACGGCGCAGATGACGTGCGAGCCGGTCTGGACGATGCGGAAGTCACCGTCGAGATATTCGATGACGGCGAGGCGGTTGCCGCCTCCTTCAAATCTGTTCATCCGTTTTCGTCTCCTGCTCTGTCCCGTCAGGGCACCCAGTCCGAAACGGCGCAGCGTTTTCCTGAACAATTGGGTGCTCCAGTATCTCAAATTTATATAGCCCGGCGCGGCGCAAGGCCAGCCCCACCGTTCGTGCGTGTATGAAGCGTCAGCTACGGCCGAAGAGCCGTTCTATATCGGAAAGTTTCAGTTCGATATAGGTCGGGCGGCCGTGATTGCACTGGCCGGAACCCGGCGTGTTTTCCATCTGCCGCAGAAGCGCGTTCATCTCTTCCGGCCGCATGCGCCGGCCGGAGCGCACGGAGCCATGGCAGGCCATGGTGGCTGCGACATATTCCAGCTTGTTGGCAAGCGTGGAGGCGGCGTCCCATTCGGCGATCTCGTCGGCAAGCTGGCGCACCAGCCCCTGCACATTGACTTCGCCCAGCATGGCGGGCGTTTCGCGAACGGCGACGGCGCCCGGCCCGAAACGCTCGATGACGAGCCCCAGCGCATCGAAACCGGCGGCGTGATCCATCAGCCGGTCGCAATCCTCTTCCGGCAGGTCGATGATTTCAGGAATGAGCAGCACCTGCGAAGGCGGCCGCCTGGAATGCAGCGCATTGCGCATCTGTTCGAACACCAGCCGCTCATGCGCAGCATGCTGGTCGACGATGACGAGGCCGTTTTCCGTCTGCGCGATGATGTAGTTCTCGTGCAGCTGCGCCCGTGCCGCTCCAAGCGGATACACCACCGGCTCTGGTGAAGAGTCAGGGGAGGCCTCGTAAGCCTCGCGCGGTTCGGCCCGCGCCGTTGGCATGGTGATATCGGAAAAGCGCGATTGCACCGCTTCGGCAAATTGCATGTTCCCGGAAACGGCGAGCGGCCGCGACGGGGACGTGGCCGCGGACCATGGCGCGGGGGCAGCCATGGAAGGCGACGGCCGGAGGCCGGACGGGCTGTAGCCGGGGCGGAAGGCGTTCATCATCTGGTTCGCACCCGTCGTTGCGGCCCTGTCGCCGTCACGAGTCAGCGCCTGCCGGATCGCGCCGACGATAAGCCCGCGAATGAGGCCGGGATCGCGAAAACGCACATCGGATTTTGCCGGGTGCACGTTCACGTCCACAAAGGCGGGATCGAGCGTGATGGACAACACCGCGACCGGATATCGCCCATGCGGCACGGTTTCGGCATAAGCGCCGCGAATGGCGGATAAAAGCAGCTTGTCCTGCACCGGGCGGCCATTGACGAAGACATATTGATGCGCCGAGTTACCGCGATTGAAGGTCGGCACGCCGGCAAAACCGGAGAGCGTCACATCCTCGCGCCCGGCATCGATTTCGATGGCGTTGTCCTTGAACTCGGCACCGAGGATTTGCGCCATGCGGGCAAGATGGTCGTCACCGGTCGAAGGGATTTCGAGCGTCGAGCGGTCGGTGCCGGAAAGTACGAAACGGATATGCGGAAAGGCGATTGCCATGCGCTTGACGACCTCGGTAATGGCCGCCGCCTCCGCCCGTTCCGTTTTCAGGAATTTTAACCGCGCCGGCGTGGCGAAGAACAGGTCGCGCACCTCGACGATGGTGCCGGCATTCGAGGCGGCGGGCCGCACATCGGACACCTTGCCGCCGGTGACGGAAATCACCGAACCCTGTTCCGCGCCCTGTTGGCGGCTGGTGATTGTCAGCTTGGCGACCGAGCCGATGGAGGGCAGCGCCTCGCCGCGAAACCCGAGCGTGCGGATATCGTCCAGCGTATCGGAAATCTTCGAGGTACAATGACGCCGCACCGCAAGCTCAAGATCGGCGGGCGACATGCCGGAGCCGTTGTCGGTGATCCGCACCAGCCCCTTGCCGCCGCCCGCCGTGGCGATCTCGATCCGCGTCGCGCCGGCGTCGATGGCGTTTTCCACCAGTTCCTTCGTGGCGCTGGAGGGTCTTTCGATGACCTCGCCGGCGGCGATCTGGTTGATGAGGGTTTCTGAAAGCTGCTTGATGGCCATGATCGTCATTTTCGCGGATTCGCCGTGGCTTCGAAAGCAAAAAACTCGAACTGCGGAAATTTGCACATGTTTTGCGGCCTGTCCGGCATTCGATCATTTCCGTCAACTTGGCATTAAGCGTTAATCCGCCTTTAATCGGCCTTGATTATGGTGAGGCGGCTTGAAATGACCGCAGGAACGGGGCCGCCTTCGCCGGGCGGTGTGTGACGTCGAATATGGGTGAGCGTCATCTTCCCCTCAAGACTGCTTCAAGTTGCAAACCCTGATGTCTCTTTTTCGGAATTTTTCGTTTCATCCCGGCATCAGCCCCGGACGATTCCACTAGAAACATAAGCCTGACCCCTGAAAAACAGGCGGGAGTTTGCAGTTGAGTGATTTGGCGTCCTCTGGCGCGGGCGTTCATACGGTGATGCTTGATGCCCTTTGCGACGCGCTTGGCGCGGCGATCGTCGTTTACGACCGGAACGATCACATTATTTTCGCAAGCCGGAAACTCTTGAGCTTTTTTCCGCTGGAAGAGGCCGTCGTTGGCCCGGGCGCACGGCTGCGCGACTATCTGAGCGCGCTTTACGATTGTTATCTGCTCGAGGCGGAAAGCCTCGCCGCCAATGCTCGCCCGCTCGGCCGGGAGGAATGGATCGGCGAGCGGCTGGCGCTGCACTGGAAGGAAAGATCGGAAAAAACCGAGCGGCTGAAGGGAGAACGCTTCCTGCGCTTCGTCATGAACCGCCTGCCGTCGGGCCTCGGCATCAGCGTGGTGGCGGATATTTCCGAACAGAAGAAGCGCGAAGAGCAATGGCGCATCGACCTCGAGCGCGTGCAGCTCATCGAGGATATTCTCGACAATCTGCCGTTTCCCGTCTTCGTCAAGGACCGGAACATGGCCTATGCCGCCGTCAACAAATCCGCCTGCGCTTTGGTCGAAACCAGCCCCGAGAGCATTCTCGGCCGCACCGTTTTCGATCTCCACTCGCGCAAGGTCGCCGGACGGATCGATATTGCCGATCGCATGGTGCTGGATAGCGGCACGCCGAGCGTCATCCCCGAAAGGGTGCGGCGGCTGAATGGCGAAGAGGTGCTGACCATCACCCGCAAACAGCGTGTGGGCAGGCCCGGGCGATATTTCCTGGTGACGACGATGGAGGACGTGACCGCTCTCGCCACCATCGATGCCAACGGCATGCCCGTCATCCCCTCGCTCGAACATGTCCCTTTCGTCGCCTCCACTTACGGCAGGGATGAGGAAACGGACAAGCGCGGCGGCGTTTTAAAGAGCAAGGCGGTGCTGATCGTCTCTGAAAACGGACGCTTTGCGGAAGCCGCCGGTCGCCGGCTGACGGCTGGCGGCATGGACCATGCGGCGGTGACGAGCGAGGACGAGCAGCGCGCCTTCATCGATGTCGCGACCTCCGCCGGTGTGAGCATCGATGTGGTCGTTGTCGACGCCCAGATGAGCGTCGCCTGCCTCGATATTGCCGCCGCGCATGATCTGCCCGTCGTCACCATCGAGGAAGAGGAAATAGACGCTTCGCTGCTGCATTATCTTGCGGCCGGGCTGCAATCGTCCCCGAAGGAGAAAACCGCTGACGAGGACTGGGAGATCATGACGGAGGACCTGCCTGAAATCCTCAAGACCGGCGGTGTCTGCGATATACTTCTCGTCGAGGATAACAGGGTCAACCAGATCGTCTTTTCGCAGATACTCGAGGGTCTCGGGCTTTCCTGGCGGCTTGCCACTTCGGGCGAGGAAGCCCTGCGTCTCTTTGCCGAACAGCCGCCTTCCGCCGTCCTGCTCGACACGACGCTGGGCGATATCGACGGCTTCGAGGTCGCGCGCCGCATGCGCAGCCTTTGCGGCGAAAAGCACATTCCCATCGTCGGCGTCATCACCCACGCTTTCGAGGGCGATCTCGATAAATGCCGCGCGTCCGGCATGGACGACATGCTGCTGAAGCCCGTCAGCCCGGATATGGTCGAGGCGGTTTTCCTGCGGCTTTTCGGCAATGATGTCCTGCGGCTGCAGGCATGACGTAGCCTTTGTCAGGAGGCTATGGCTTTTTTAATACTTGCCCTGCATTGTGAGCGCGGTCGACACAGGATTCACGAGATGCAGGAATGAAACGGGCAGAGCCGCAAACGTTGCAGGTCAGCCAGAACGAGCTGCAGGCGATGGCCTACAGCGACCCGCTGACGGGGCTCGGCAACCGCTACCGTCTGCGGGACAAGATTCGCATGCTTGCCAGCGAGCGCTCCAGCGATCCCGCGCCCTTCACGGTCGGCATCGCCAATATAGACGGCTTCAAACCCATCAACGATCTGTTCGGCGTGCAGGCGGGCGATGAAATCCTCTGCCAGGTCGCGCACCGGCTGAAGGCCTGCATTCCCGATGGCGCGGTCGTGACGCGCCATGACGGCGACGAATTCGCCTTCGTGCTGCCGCTGGTGTTCGAGCGCACGGGCGCCGAGCGCATCGGCAACATGATCAAGGACGTGCTTTCTGCCCCTTACGATCTCGGCGACCGCAATGTCCGCCTGTCCTCCTCCTTCGGTTTTGCCATCTATCCCTTCGCCGGCGATGAATTCGAGGATTTGCTGAAAAGCGCCGAGACGGCGCTCTATCGCTCCAAGAGACGTGGCCGCGGCCAGATCACGGTCTATTCGCGCGAAATCGCGCAGGAAATGAAGCGGGCCACGCAACTGGAACAGGCGCTCAGAAACGCCATCATCACCGATGCCATCGACGTGCATTTTCAGCCCATCGTCAGGCTGGAAGAGGCGAAGGTCATCGGTTTCGAAGCGCTGGCCCGCTGGAACGATCCGGACCTCGGTTTCGTATCGCCCGCCGTTTTCGTGCCGCTTGCCGAAGAGCGCGGCTTCATCGACGCGCTGTCGGAAGCTCTGCTCCGAAAGGCGGCGGAGGCAGCCCTGTTCTGGCCGCGTGAACTCTTCCTGTCCTTCAACCTCTCTTCCGCGCAATTGATGGACCCCAGCACGGCGGACAATATTCTCTCCATCCTCTCGCGTGTCGGCCTAGATCCGCACCGGCTGGAGCTTGAAATCACCGAAACGGCTGTGATGACTTCCGCAGATACCGCCCAGCGCATCATCAGCGAGTTGCAGAGCGCCGGCGTTCGCATTTCTCTGGATGATTTCGGCACCGGCCAGTCGAGCCTCGGCCGCTTGCGCGATTTCACTTTCGACAAGGTGAAGATCGACCGCGCCTTCGTCTCGCGCATCAGCAGCGACCGCCCCTCGGAACATATCATCAAGGCCATCGTCGCCATGTGCGAAGGGCTCGATCTCGAAGTCGTGGCCGAAGGGATCGAAGAACGGGCGGAAGAGGAAAAGCTGCGCGCACTCGGCTGCGCCATGGGGCAGGGCTATTTCTACGGCCGCCCCGCCGATGCCGCCGCGACCCAGCGCTATCTGCACGAGAATTACCGCGAGATAATGTCGGATATTTCCTGAGGCGGTACGGCTTGGCCGTGACGCTTGTTGGAGAAAACTGCATCTCGGCCAAGCTTGTGTGCGCCGGCGCATCCCCACAACCCTCATTCCTGTGCTTGTCACAGGAATCCAGCCGACGCGCGTCTGCGCGGCGAAACGACTCCTTTCAGCCCAAGGACTTGGGCTGGCTAGATTCCTGTGACAAGCACAGGAATGAGGGAGGTCGTTTCGGGAACAACCCTTGCCAGAAGGCTCTCCACGTTTTGTTGCGTGCGGCCTGCGCCGCGCCTTAAAGCCTGTAAAGCGGCTCGAACCGGCCCTTCACCTCAACCCCCAGCTCGAACGTCAGCCCGTGCTGCGGATTGGCGGCAAGGGCGTCGTCATCGAGATTTTCGCGCGCCGAGGTGACGAGAAGGCGCGATGCGTCGGGGCCGATGAAGGCCGGGCAGGTCGTCTGTGTGCCGGGCACCTCATATCGGGCAATGTGATTGCCGTCCGCATCGTAACGATCCACAGCGCCCACGCCCCAGCGGGCGTTCCAGATATGCCCTTCGGCATCGCAGACCGACCCGTCGATGCCACCTTTGATACCGGTGGAATCGATGAAGACTTCAGCCTTGCCTGCGGGAAGGCCGGTCTCGGCATCGAGCGGCACCCGCATCAGCTTGTTCACCTTGGTATCGACGTAATATCCCGTCGCGCCATCGGGAGAAAAGCAGATCGAATTCGGAATGCTGATCTCGGCAAACAGCTTGGTCACGGTGCCCTTCGCGACATGATAGATGCTACCCGCGCCGGTCTCCGCCTTGCGGCCCATGGTGCCGATCCACAGGGCGCCGGAGGGGTGCATACGCCCGTCATTGGAGCGGTTGCTGGGCAAATCCTTTTCCAGCTCGGCATGCAGCGTCAGCACGCCGGTTGCCGTGTCGCGCAGGAAAAGCCCGTCATCGGAGGCGATCAGCTGCTTGCTGTCGCTAACCTTGGCGAGCGCACTGCCCATGAAGGGCAAAGCGTGCACGGTCTTGCGGCCGGAGGCGAGATGCAGCTCATGCAGTTCCCGCTTGAGAATATTGAACCACCAGGCGGTGCCGGTCGCAGGGTCGAAGGTCGGGCCTTCGCCGAGCAGCATCGGCGTTTCATCCAGAACACGTCCGGCAAAGGGAAAAACAGTCGCCAAGCTCTTATCCTCCGATGGCTGCATCATAGGCTGAAAGTGTGACAGTGGCGCGTTCGCGCACCTCCGCCGCCGTCATGCCCGGCTTGTAAAGGCTGGTGCCAAGCCCGAAAGCCACGATACCGGCCGAGGTATATTCAGCGAAATTCTTGTCCGAGACGCCGCCGACGGCGGCGATGACCAGATCCTTCGGCAGGATCGTCCGGATCGCATTGATGCCGGCGGGGCCGATGATGCTGGCGGGAAAGAACTTCAGCCCCGTCGCACCGGCCTTCGCGGCCACCAGCGCCTCGGTGGGGGTGAGAACACCTGGCATCGTCACCATGCCCTTGACGCGCGCGGCGACGATCACATCGGCGTCGGCATTGGGGCTCACCATCAGCTTGCCGCCGGCCGCATCCAGCGAGGCCACGTCTTCCACGCTGAGCACGGTGCCAGCGCCGATCAGGCAATCGGCGGGCGCCATCTTCGCGGCGATCTCGATGGAGCGGAACGGATCGGGCGAATTGAGCGGAATTTCAATGGCGCGGAAGCCGGTTTCGATCAGCGCGCCGACGACGCCTTCGGTTTCCTCGGGTTTCAGACCGCGCAGGATGGCGATCAGCGGATATTTGATGGAAGGGAAGGGAATACGCATGGTCGATCTTTCTTCTTATGGCCAGATGGCATTTGCAGCGGCCAGCAATCCGCGCCGCACGGCCTCGTCTGCATCGATGACCGTATAGTGGATATCAAGGGCGGTGAAGGCGCCTTCGTAAAGGGCGCCGAGCGCACCGGAACCGATCAGCACCACCGGTGTCTCGCGCCGCGCGGTGGAATGCGCGCCGGCGATTTCCAGCCCGATCATGATGCCGGAGAGCTTGGCCTTGGCGTCGGTGGCGGTAAGGCCGTGCAGCAACTGGCCGGATCGAAGGGTGAAAAAGCGATTGGTCGCAAGCTGCGGATTGGCATAGATGTCGCGCACCGCCGCCGTGAAAGCCGCATGCTCGCCGGTAAAGGCTTCGGCCTCGGCCACCGCATGGGAAAGGATGGTCTGTTTCGAGACGACTTCGAAGAGTTCGCCGGTCATGAACGTGGCGAAGCCGGTCACGCCGCCATCCTTCACGGTCACCCATTTGGAATGGGTGCCGGGCATGCAGACAAGTTTCTCACCGGCGTCCGAGGAGGCGAGAGCGCCGAGCAATTGCGTTTCCTCGCCGCGCATCACGTCGGGCGCGTTTTTATCCCGCTGCGCCAGCCCCGGCAGAATGCGCACATCCCGCGCCTGGCCCGGCACGCGAACCGCGCCATCGAGAACCGCCGAAAGCGATGCCGGCACATCGATATAACCCGCCTCGACCCAGCCCTGCCGCGCGCCTGCCATGCCGCAGACGAGAACCGGCAAACCTTCCGGCGCGCCGATGGCGTCGAGATGCGATTGCAGCACATCGGCAAAACCGGTCCGCATGGCGGTGGTCATGCCTTCCGTGCTTCTGCGCTCCGCCAGCACCGCGCCCGATCGGCTCATGAGCCAGAGCCGGAAACTGGTCGTGCCCCAGTCGACGGCGATGAAAGCGGGTTCAGACATTATAGGAGGCCTCCGTCTACGATTATGGATTGCGCCGTGATGGCGCTCGATGCCGATGATGCGAGAAACAGGCACGGGCCCGCCAGATCGGCGGCGACGAGCGTGCGTTTCAGACATTGCCGCGCGGTGGTGGCGGCAATGCCCTCATCCGTCAGCCAAAGTTCCTTCTGCCGCTCCGTCACGATCATGCCGGGCAGCAGCGTGTTAACGCGGATGTTTTCCGGGCCCAGCCGGCCGGCGAGGCTTTTCGTCAGCCCGATAATGCCGGCCTTGGCCGCCGCATATGAGGGCAACTCGCCCATGTTGAGCAGAAACGAGATGGACGAGAAATTGACGATGGAGGCGTCCTTCGACTGCCGCAGATAGGGCAGGGCTGCCTGAACCGTGAAGAACATCTGCTTGAGATTGACTGCTTGATTGGCGTCCCAATAGGCTTCCGTCACCGTGTCTATGTCGTGGCGGTCGTCCCAGGCGGCGTTGTTGACCAGTACCTTGATGCCGCCGGTGGCGGAGGCCGCGGCCTCCACCGTCTGTCCGATCGCCGCAATATCGCGAAGGTCGGTTTTGAAGAAGTGGACGGGATGCTTCGTCGTTGTCGCAAGCCGCTTGACGAGCGCCAGGCTCGGCTCTTCGGCAATATCGATGAACGAAACCTTCGCGCCCTGCATCGCAAAGGCTTCCACCAGCGATGCCCCGATGCCGGAACCGCCGCCGGTGACGAGCACGCCCGCATCCTTGAGGTCCGGAAATTGGGCTTGCGTCATCGGCGTCATCTCGTCCACGAAAGGCTTGATTGTTCCATTATTTGGAACTAGATTTTACTAAGTGGAATTATTCTCTTGGCGTCACGCTTATGTCAAGGCAGATGATGGTGGATGTTGCCATGCCCGATAATAAAAAGCCCAATAGGCAAAAGCCTGATGCGGTTCCGGTGATGCAACGGAAAACCGGAGTTGAGACGGGCACGCTCGGCAAGGCCGTCTCGTTGCTGGAGCTGATCGCCTTTGCTGAAAAACCGATGCGCTTTACCGATGTGGTCGAAGCCTGCGGCCAGCCGCGCGGCACGGTTCATCGCCAGCTCGCCCATCTTGTCGCCGAAGGCCTTGTCGATCACGCTGCCGATCAGACCTATGCCGTGGGGCTGAGGTTGCTGCAACTGGCCGCGAAGGCCTGGAGCGGCAACGACCTGCGAAGCGTCGCGGCTCCCCATCTGGCGGCGTTGCAGGAGGTGACGCAGGAGTCCGTGCATCTCGCCGTGCTGAACGGCAGACAGGTCACCTATCTCGACAAGATGGAGGGGCAGCATACATTGCGCATGCATTCGCAGGTCGGCAAAACCTCGCCAGCCTATTGCACCGGCGTGGGCAAGGCGGCGCTGTCGCTGCTCTCCGCCGACGATCTGGCGCAGCTGGCGGCGGAACTGGATTTTCATCGCTTCACGGAAAGCACGCTCACGACGCCGGAAGCGCTGATGGCGGAAGTGGCGACCATTCGCGACAACGGCTACGGGTTCGACCTTCAGGAACACGAGATCGGAATTCACTGCGTCGCAGCACCCGTCCGGGCGCCCGGCCGCAATTTTCGCGCGGCGATTTCCGTCACCGGTCCGGCCTATCGTGTGGATGTGGAACAGCTTCGCAAATGGGCCCCTCTGGTGCGCGAGACCGCCGACAGGATTTCCGACGATCTTGCCTGCCGATTATCCCCGGTTGCGGATGGTTGAAGAAAACAGGGCGCGCAGTCCCTGGATTTGCCCGTCCGGAACCGCCGGCCATGCACCCATTCTTATGCGTTCGACATTATTTTCGACTATTATGAATTAAGTTTTCAACTTTTGTTTGCATGAATCGTTTTGCTGAGTAACATCCGCAACGATTTCCGGGCAAGGGCGGGCCTTTGCGGCGGCATTTTCTCATTCTCGAAGAACAGCTTTGATGCAGAAAACAGAGACGGCCGCCGTTCAGTCGATTGGTGTTGATTGCGTTCGCGAGATCGCCGATCTCAACACGCAGTTCGATATATTCCGGTTTTTGAAACGGCTGACGGAGGCCTGGGAATTCAAGGCTTTCATGGTACTCGACCTGTCTTCGGAAGTGGCGAGCGAACTGTCGCAATATACGATCATCACCAGCTGGCCGGCCGAGCTTCTGCAGCGTTACGATGAAGAGGGCATGCTCCAGACCAGCCGGGTGATGGCGCAGTTGAAAAAATCGACCGTGCCCTTTTCCGTCTCCATGGATTTTCTGGTCAGGGGCGACGGAGAAATCGCCAGGAAAACCGTAATCAACCTTTTCGAACGGTTCGAAATGATCAATTCGGTCTGGTTCCCCGTCCACGACATCACCATGCGACGGGGCGCGGTATCCTTTTCCGGCAACAAGACGGCTGTGCCCGCCAGCCGGCTTGCGGAGCTTTTTTACATTTCCAGCCATGTCTTTGCCCGGCTGTCTGAAATCCGCCGCCTCGATCTCAGGGTTCCCGAAACCTTGAGCGAGCGGGAGATCGACTGCCTGAACTGGACCGCCGCCGGCAAGACCAGCGCCGAAATCGCTGAAATCATGATGCTGTCGGAACATACCATCAATCATTACCTGAACCGTGCGACGAAAAAACTCGACACGGTCAACCGCACCCAGGCCGTGGCAAAAGCGCTGCGGGTCGGCCTGATAAAATAGCGAAATCTTAATTTTATCATTGTGATAAACCGCTTCCTGGGCGATCCTCTTTTCGAATCACCGGAAAGGAGAAATCGTTTGCCGGAACGGCATAAGGTAAAAGCAGGATTTTCTCCGACTATCGATTGCGCCGTGCTGATAGCCGCTGCCGAAAAAGGCTTTGCTGCCGATGAAGGCATAGAACTCGAACTTTTCCGAAAACAGTCCGCCCGCGCCGTGCTTGCGGCGCTTGGCGAGGATGGCGTTCACGTCGCGCATCTGCCCGCTCCGGTTCCCGTCGGCTCCGCTGTCGGCCTCGATGACCTGCCGGCCGATATTGTCGGCGTTTTCACGCTTTCGCTCGGTGGATCCGCAACGACCGTTTCCCACGGATTTTATGACGAGCTCTACCGCGAAGGGCTGAAGCTGCCGGACCCGGCGACTTTTGGACGCGCCATGGCCCGTGTCTGCGCCGCGCGCCGGGCGGCGGGGAAAAATCCGCCGGTCTTTGCGGTCGAGGATATCGTCTCCACGCCGTTTTATGCGCTGCGTTACCTGCTCGGAAGCTGCGGCGTGCTGCTCGGCCGGGATATGGAAATCGTCGAGGCCCTGCCGAAGGCGATGCCGGCGCTCCTGGAAAGCGGCAAGGTCGATGCGCTCTGTACCGCCGAACCCGCGGGCAGCGCCGTGGTGCTCGGCGGCGCGGGCCGGATCGTCACCACCGGGGCGTTGATCTGGCATAATGCGCCGGAAAAGATACTGGCTGCGAAGAAGCGCTGGGTGGAGAACAATCCCGCCCTTCTGGAAGGGCTGCTGCGTGCCCTTTACCGTGCCGGCGAATGGTGCGCCAATGCCGCCAATATCGAGGAACTGGCCGGCATGCTCGCCGCCCCTCAATATATGGATGAGAACGGCGAATTCCTGCTGCCGGCGCTGACGGGCTATATTTCCACCTCGCAGCGGGACATGCAGCGTTTTCAGGAGTTTTTCGTGACCAGCGCCAAGGCCGCCAATTTTCCATGGCAGAGCCAGGCCCTGTGGTTCTTCAGCCAGATGCTGCGCTGGGGCGAGGTTTCCGCCGATTACCGGTTCGATCCCGCCGTGGTGGAGGCGGCCCGCAACGCCTACCGGCCGGATATTTTCCGCAAGGCGATGAAGCCGCTTTTCGTGCCGGTGCCGGGTGCTAATCTGAAGCTCGAGGGCACGCTGCGCGAGCCTGTTCACGTCGGCGCATCGCGAACGGGTCTGGTGCTCGGCCCCGACTGTTTTTTCGACGGCCATGTTTTCGATCCGGAGACGCTGGCGATGGACGACGAAATCTGAAACCGCAGCGTTAAATCGTCGCGAATGGCGGACTGTCGCGCTTTGGCATTGGCGAAGCGCTCCGGCTTGTCTATGGATGGCACGCAATACCGGTCGGATGATGAAGCGGAGCAGGAATATGGCAGAGGTCAGCAAGAGCCAGGTGGAAAAGGCGCTGGAAGCGGTAATTTACCCCGGCAGCGGCAAGAGCATCGTCGCACTCGGCATGGTCTCGGAAATCTTCATCGCCGATGCGAAGGCCTATTTCTCGATCACTGTCCCGGCCGACAAGGCTGCGGAGATGGAGCCGTTGCGGCTTGCCGCCGAACAGGCGGCCAAAAGCGTGGAAGGTATCGTCGGCGCGGTCGTGGCGTTGACGGCCGACCGCAAGCCCGGCCAGCAGCAACCCGCACCCGCCGCGCGCCCCGCCGCCGCAACCGGCCGGCCGGCCCAACAGCCCGGCTCGTCGAAGGTCGGCGTCCCGGGTGTGCGGGCCATCATCGCCGTCGCCTCGGGCAAGGGCGGGGTGGGCAAGTCTACCACCGCGGTCAATCTGGCGCTCGGCCTCCAGTCGCTCGGCCTCAAGGTCGGCATGCTCGATGCCGATATTTATGGCCCCTCGTTGCCGCGACTGCTGAAAATTTCCGGCCGCCCGCAGCAGCAGGAAGACCGCATCATCCTTCCCATGGAAAATTACGGGCTGAAGGTCATGTCCATGGGCTTTCTGGTGGATGAGGAAGCCGCGATGATCTGGCGCGGGCCGATGGTGCAGTCCGCCCTCATGCAGATGCTGCGCGAAGTGGCCTGGGGCGAACTGGATGTGCTGGTGCTGGACATGCCGCCCGGCACGGGCGATGCGCAGCTGACCATCGCCCAGCAGGTGCCGCTCGCCGGCGCCGTCATCGTTTCCACGCCGCAGGATCTGGCGCTGATCGACGCACGCAAGGGCATCACCATGTTCCGCAAGGTGGAGGTTCCGCTCCTGGGCGTCATCGAGAATATGAGCTATTTCATCGCGCCCGACACCGGCGCGCGCTACGATATTTTCGGCCATGGCGGCGCGAAGGCGGAGGCTGAAAGGATCGGCGTGCCCTTCCTCGGCGAAGTTCCGCTCACCATCTCCATCCGCGAAATGTCGGACGCCGGAACGCCGGTCGTCGCCGCCGAGCCCAATGGCCCGCAGGCCGCGATCTATCGCGATATTGCCGAAAAAGTCTGGGCGCGCATCGGTGCGGGCGAGAGAAAAGCGGCGCCGAAGATCGTTTTCGAATAACGCGGCAATCACGGACACAAAATCGGGCAGGTGTCTGCCCGCTTTGAATAATCCTTTGAAAACAGAAGATTAATCGCCAGTATCGGGCAGACTTTCCGGATTGGAGCTGCAGAAATGCTTCGCCTGCAATGCTGTCGAGAAAAAATATTGCTTGATTGCATCTCGCTTTGGGCGCATACGCCTGCGCCGTTTGGCTCTTGGTCCATCGGGCTGGCGAGATTGTGAAAATCCCGCTCGTTCCGGCGTTCCGTGAAGTGTCGTCCAAGGGTTTGCCGAGCGCAAACAGGATATGTTAAGCAGCATTGCGGCTGAAGCCTGCAATGTGGAGCGGAGAAACGGATTGATAAAAGCCTATCGCGCCAATTGCGAGGCGATCAGCCTGTCGTCAGACGGCTCCGGACAGATTCCCGACGACATCGTCTGGATCGATCTCGTCAATCCGGACAGGGCGGAAGAGCAGCATGTGGAAAAGCTGCTGGGCGTGGAACTGCCGACGCGCGAAGACCTGAAGGATATCGAGCCTTCCAGTCGTCTCTATATGGAAGACGCCAATGTCTTCATGACCGCGTCTCTGGTATGGAAGGCGGATTCGGATGATCCCCGTCTCACCGACGTCGCCTTCGTTCTGGTTGGCAAGCGTCTGGTGACAATCCGTTATGCCGAGCCGAAATCGTTCCACCTTTTCATTGCCGCCATTACCCGCGCGCCGCACGAAATGCGCAGCGGCACGGCGCTGCTTTTGAAGCTGCTCGAAACGATCGTCGACCGCACGGCTGAAATTCTCGAAAACTCTGTCGCCGGCATCGACAATCTCGCCGCCGACATTCTCGGCAGCCAGGCTCGTTCCAAACGCAAGGCGCCGCGCTATCTCGAAGACCGCCTCGGCAACATCGCCGCCTATCACCGGCTGATATCGAAGGTCCGCGTGAGCCTCGCATCTCTGGCGCGCCTGCAGACCTTTCTGTCCACCAGCGATCAGGTGCGCGAAGACAAGGGCGCGCGGGAGCAGGGCAAGTCGATCGGCCGCGATATTCAGTCGCTGAACGAACATGCCTCCTTCGTTTCCGGCAATCTGACCTTCCTGCTGGATGCCTCGCTTGGTATCATCAACATCGAGCAGAACAGCATCATCAAGATTTTTTCCATCGCTTCGGTGGTGTTCCTGCCGCCGACGCTGGTGGCCTCTGTTTATGGAATGAACTTTCAGCTCATGCCGGAGTTGAACTGGACATTCGGTTACCCACTCGCGCTCATCGTCATGCTGATGTCCGCCATCATCCCGTTTCTCTTTTTTCGTTGGAAGGGCTGGCTCTGAGGAGCCAGGATCATCATGTCCCAGATCGCTGACAAGGATGTTGCCGAGAAACCGGATGCGGATGACGAGCACAAGAACAAGGGGCTTTATGCCGCGATCCTTGGTTCCATCGGCGTCGTTTATGGCGATATCGGCACCAGCCCGCTCTACGCCTTCCGCGAGGCGCTGCGGCCCATCGCCTATGACGGCGTGACGCAGGAAGAAGTCATCGGCCTCACATCGCTGATGATCTGGTCTTTGACCATCATCGTCACCTTCAAATACATTACCCTGCTGCTGCGCGCCGACAATGACGGAGAGGGCGGCACGCTGTCGCTGCTGGCGCTGCTGATGAAAACGGCGGGCACCCATCGCGGCGTTCTCATTGTACTCGGCCTCATCGGCGCGGCACTGTTTCTGGGCGACGCCATGATTACCCCGGCGCTATCGGTGCTTTCGGCGGTGGAGGGCCTGAAGCTCGTCACGCCGGAAATGGACGCCTTCATCATCCCGATCTCAGTCGGCATTCTCATCGGCCTTTTTGCCATCCAGTCCCACGGCACGGGCACGGTGGCGAAATTCTTCGGACCGATCACTGCCGTCTGGTTCATCGTCATGGGTCTGGCCGGTCTCCTTCATATCGCCGATGATTTCAGCATCCTCTTCGCCTTCAACCCGTGGCATGCGGTGGAGTTTCTGGCCAGTGAAGGCTTCTACGGCATCGTTGTGCTTGGCGCGGTTTTCCTGACGATCACCGGGGCGGAAGCGCTTTACGCCGATCTCGGCCATTTCGGCCGCCGTCCCATCCAGTGGGCGTGGTTCTGTCTGGTTTTCCCGGCATTGACGCTGAACTATCTCGGGCAGGGCGCGCTGGTGCTGAAAGACCCGGCGGCGATGTCCAATCCCTTCTACCTGATGTTCCCGCAATGGGCGATCCTGCCGGCCGTCATTCTGGCGACTGCCGCCACCATCATCGCCAGCCAGGCGGTCATAACAGGTGCGTTTTCGCTCGTGCGTCAGGCGATCCATCTCGGCTACCTGCCGCGCATGGAAATCCTCTTCACCTCGGAAACCAATACCGGGCAGATTTACCTGCCGGCCGTCAACACCATCCTGCTGTTCGGCGTCGTGGCGCTGGTGCTCACCTTCAAGAGTTCGGATGCGCTGGCCACCGCTTATGGTATTTCCGTCACCGGCGCGATGGTCGTCACCAGCCTGATGTTCTTCGAATTCGTGCGCAAGCGCTGGCAATGGTCGGTCTGGCTGGCCATTGCCGTGCTGGCTCCGCTCCTGGCGCTGGAACTGATCTTCCTCGGCGCGAACCTCCTGAAGATTCACGACGGCGGTTATGTGCCGGTGCTGCTGGCAATCGCCTTCACCGTCATCATGACCACCTGGCAGCGCGGTTCGAGAATCCTTTTCGCCAAGACCCGCCGCACCGATGTGCCGTTGAAGGCCTTCGTCGCCTCTGTGGAAAAGGAAAGCCCGCATGCGCCGGTGCGCGTGCCCGGCACCGCCATCTTCCTCACCGGCGATCCCGAGACGGCGCCGGCCGCACTGTTGCACAATCTCAAGCATAACCACGTGCTGCACGACAAGAACGTCATCCTGACGATCCGCACCGAAGACCAGCCCCGCGTTCATCCTGCCGAACGATATACGCTGACAAAACTGAGCGACCGTTTCGCCGTGGTCGAACTGCATTTCGGCTTCATGGAAACCCAGAATGTCACCCAGGCGCTGGGGTATCTTCGGCGCACCGGCTACAAATTCGACATCATGTCGACCTCGTTTTATCTCGGCCGCCGCAAGCTGGTGCCGGACCCGAAATCGGGGATGCCGGGCTGGCAGAACCGCCTGTTCATCGCGCTCGCCGAAACCGCCGCCGATCCGTCCGATTATTTCCGTCTGCCAGCCAACCGCGTGGTGGAACTGGGCTCGCACGTCGTCGTCTGATGAAGTGGGCATGCCCTCAATGTAGCTGGGCGGTCTCCTTCTTTCCGCCATACCGGCCTTGAGCCGGTATCCAGCCAGCGCAAGTCCTTGGGCTGAAAGGAGTCTTTACGCCGCGCGGACGCGCGTCGGCTGGATTCCGGCTCGAGGCCGGAATGACGGATGTGGAGATGCCCTGCGGGACAGTTATGATCGGCACAAGCGAACTCGACGCCACGCCACGCGCATTAGAAGATGGTTACACATTAACGTGAAGCCGCGTCCACGCGCGGCGTTAACCAAGCATCAAGGTTAATAAGAGATTCTCGAACACCTGTAGCAAATATGGTTGTCGGTGTTCGGAGTGCTTGTTTTGCGTTCGAAAAGAGTAATGCGTCGTCGGTCCCCCGTGTCCCTTCAGGGGTGGGCGTCAAAATGGACCTCGCCCGTCGTCTTCGGCCTTGCCGCCTGGCTGGTTTTTCCCTCCCTCGCTGCGCGCGCGGATCTGGCCTCGCTTCTGGCTGGTCTGGACAAGGGCGGCGAGCAATGGCGCATGGTGCTGACGGCCTCTCCGGCGGGCTCGGTGCACAATGCCTCGCTCACCTTTAACGATGCGGCAGGGGAGGCGGCGCTGCACGGCGGCGGCATGACCCTGCCCAATGGCAGCAAGGTCGCCTTCGTCACCAACAAGAAGGGCGAGGCAACGACGCCCGACAGCGAGCGCGTCAACCGCGCCGCCAAGAAGGGCCGCATCGTCGCCACAGAAATCATGCAGCCGCCCAAGGCCTTCACCGCCGGTTCCGTCCTGCAGCGCACCAGCATGCTGGATATCGAGCCGCTGAAGCGCAAGGACCGCACCGCTTTCGTCAAGCCGAAGCGCGGCAAGGACGTGGAACTCGCCTCCTTCTATTTCCGCCGCGAGGAAAAAAAGGCGGACAGAAGCGTCTCGCCAATGCTGGCGGAGCTCATCACCAATCGCACGCCGGATATTCTCGCCACGGCCTATGCGCCGGCCGAACCGGATTTTGCCCGCGAGTCGCCCTTCGACGCCATTCTCAAAAAGCCCGAGGCTGGCCGTTTCGTGCCGCAGATCGCCGAGGACGACCACGCCTGGGCAGCCACCCCGCTGCCCGCCACCGTGTTTTCCGCAGCCGAACAGCAATGCCTTGCCTCCGGCATCTATTTCGAGGCGCGCGGAGAATCGGTGAAGGGGCAGGCGGCGGTGGCACAGGTCATTCTTAACCGCGTGCGCAATCCCGCCTATCCGAAAACCATCTGCGGCGTCGTCTATCAGAACAAGGACTGGCGTAACCGCTGCCAGTTTTCCTTCGCCTGCGACAATATCAAGGACCGCGTGAACTCCGAACGCCACTGGAAAATGGCGCGCGAAGTGGCCATGGCCACCACCGCCGGCAAAATCTGGATGAAGGAAGTGGGTTCGGCAACCCATTATCACGCCGTTTATGTGCGTCCCGCCTGGGGCCGCACGATGAAGAAGGTCGGCAGAATCGGATTGCATGTCTTTTACCGTACCTATGGTGGCGGCTGGAGCTGATACCACCGCCGATTTGTCGCATTTTGCGTGTCAAAAATGCCGATTCCTTTGCGAAACATCGCGGTCAAACGGCGATTTGAGGTCAAGCTGTTGTTTTTGCATGATTAATTTGTGCTGTAACAACCGTCGCCAGTGCCTTGACTAGAGAAGCCCCTAAAACTATGTTGCGCGCGACTTCAGAGCGGGCTGGAACAGGCTTAATCCGTCACCGTTTACAACTCCAAAGGGTTCTGGCATGGCTGGAACGGAGAAAATGGGTGGGATTTTAAGATGACTGGCAACCGTGACGATAGTCTGGACGAGCGCCGCAAGCGCCTTGCTGACGAGTTGGCCAAGGTGAAGGCGGAGGATGAGGCGGAAGTGAGGGCGGAGACCAACGCTGCGGAAAGCCGGAAGGGCTTTGCGATGGCGGTTAAGCTCTCATCGGAGTTCATTTCGGCCATCGTGGTCGGCGCTATGCTGGGTTATCTTCTGGACTATTTTGCCGGCACGACGCCGTGGGGGATGATCGTTCTTCTTCTTCTCGGTTTCTGCGCAGGCGTATTGAATGTGTTGCGCTCGACGGGCGCGGTGGCCAAGCCGCCGCTGCTGGAGAAGGCGGACAGGCGAGACGAGGGTGGAAAAGGCGGCGTTTAAGCTGTTTTTTCTTGCAGTTGAGATGCCGCGACAGGCGGCGACAGGTAAAGAGGGCAGCCGGTGGCAAACGATCCGACCCATCAGTTCTTGGTGCAGCCGATCATTCCGATCGAAATTGGCGGCGTCGATTTTTCCTTCACCAATGCGTCGCTCTTCATGGTCGCGACCGTGGCTGCGGCTTCCGGTTTCCTTTATTTCGCAACGTCGAACCGCGGTCTGATCCCGACCCGCATGCAGTCCGTTGCTGAAATGTCCTATGAATTCATCGCCTCCATGCTGCGCGAAGGCGCCGGCAAGAAGGGCATGGTGTTCTTCCCCTTCGTCTTCTCGCTGTTCATGTTCGTGCTGACGGCTAACCTTCTCGGCATGTTCCCGTATTTCTTCACGGTCACCAGCCAGATCATCGTCACCTTTGCACTCGCCTGCCTCGTCATCGGTACGGTCCTGGTTTACGGTTTCTGGAAGCATGGCCTGCATTTCTTCGGCATCTTCGCCCCCTCGGGCGTGCCCAAGGCGCTTTTGCCGCTTGTGGCGTCGATTGAAATGATCTCGTTCCTGTCGCGCCCGATCAGCCTTTCGGTTCGTCTTTTTGCGAACATGCTGGCCGGCCACATCACGCTCAAGGTTTTCGCAGGCTTCGTCGCCTCCATGAGCGCGCTCGGCGCGCTCGGTGTCGGCGGTGCTGTCCTGCCTCTCATCATGACGGTCGCCATGACCGCTCTCGAATTTCTCGTTGCCTTCCTGCAGGCTTATGTCTTCGCGGTACTGACTTGCATGTACCTGAACGACGCCGTGCATGGTGGTCACTGAGAAGTAAAGTCGCTGGCCCCGGCAACGGGCGTCAAAAACAGCCGCAACAACCAATATCTCAAGGAGTCTCACATGGAAGCGGAAGCAGCAAAGTACATCGGCGCAGGTCTCGCATGCCTCGGCATGGCTGGTACGTCCCTCGCACTCGGCCGTATCTTCGGTGATTACCTGTCCGGCGCACTGCGCAACCCCTCTGCTGCCGACAGCCAGTTCGGCCGTCTGGTATTCGGCTTCGCCGTTACGGAAGCTCTGGGCATCTTCTCGCTGCTCGTTGCTCTCCTTCTCCTGTTCGCTGTCTAATATCGGCATCAGGTCTGGATCACGGCCCGCAAATGGCGTGCCGTGATCCTTCGCATTTGCAGTACCCCTGGAGGTGAGCATGTTCGTGACCGAGGCTTATGCCCAGTCAGCACCGACCGTAGGTGAAACGCATACGGAAACTCCGGCTGTCGGCCAGCCGCAACCGGAAGCCACGCACACGGAAACCGGTGTGGCGCACGGCGCCGAACACGGCGCTTCCGGCGTATTCCCGCCGTTCGATCAGTCTACTTATGCATCGCAGGTTCTCTGGCTGGCGATCACGTTCGGCCTTTTCTACCTGCTCATGCAGAAGGTCATCGTTCCGCGCGTCGGCGGCATTCTCGAAAACCGTCACGGACGCATCGCACAGGATCTCGATGAAGCGGCACGGCTGAAAAGCGAAGCCGACGCTGCCGTCGAAACCTATGAAAAAGAACTCGCGGCAGCCCGCGCCAAGGCAGGCTCCATCGGCGCTGCGGCCCGTGACGCCGCAAAGGCGAAGGCCGATGCCGACCGCGCCGCTATCGAAGCCGGTCTTGCCGAAAAGCTTGCCGCCGCCGAAAAGCGCATTGCCGGCATCAAGGAACAGGCATTCGCCGATGTCGGCGCAATCGCCGAAGAAACCGCGACCGCCATCGTCGACCAGCTGGTCGGCGCCAAGGTCAAGGACACGGACGTGAAGGCAGCGATTGCCGCCGCTTCGAACGTGAAGGGAGCCTGATATGGCATTTGATGCATCATTTTTCGCTCTCGTCGGTCTCGTCCTCTTCTTCGTTCTGGTCGCCTATCTCAAGGTTCCCGGCATGCTCGCCAAGTCTCTGGACGAGCGCGCCCAGAACATTCAGGACGAGTTGGCCGAAGCCAAGCGCCTGCGCGAAGAGGCCCAGCACCTGCTGGCCGAATATCAGCGCAAGCGTAAGGAAGCAGAAGCCGAAGCCGCAGGTATCGTTGCCGCCGCCGAGCGTGAGGCCGCAGCCCTGACGGAAGAAGCCAAGCAGAAGACGGAAGAATTCGTCGCCCGCCGCACGGCCCTTTCGGAACAGAAGATCAAGCAGGCCGAAGACGACGCCATCGGCGCCGTCCGCGCCGCCGCCGTGGATATCGCCATTGCCGCTTCCGAGAAGCTCATTGCCGAAAAGACCACCGCCGCCGCAAAGGCCAAGCTTTTCACCGCCACGATCGGCGAAGTGAAGTCGAAGCTGAACTGAGATTTATCTCGGTATTGTTCAAAACCCCTCCGGCGCAAGCCGCGAGGGGTTTTTTGTTTGTTTACTCAAGTTCCGGACAGTCTAAGGAGCAAGATTGCGCCCAATTCCGCAGCAAGTCTCGCGACGGAATGTGGAATTTTGCTGAGTTCTTGCCGATTTTTATGGTCTATTTTCTTAATCGCGAGATAATATACTGATGAAATTTTGGAGTTAAGTATGACTGTTCGTATCGCTATCTGTGGCTCGACGGCCTTTGTGGATGAAATGGAGGCAATTGCGAGTGCGCTGGAAGCGATGGGATACCGGCCAACGGCCCCGGCCCGGGAAGAGCGAGATGTCGACGGGTCGGATTTGAAGAATACCGACGTAATTGCAAATAAGAAATATTACATCGACCGGCATCTTGAGATAATCAGGCACTGCGATGTCGTCTTGATCGCTAATTTCCCGAAGCGAGGCATTGAGGGGTACGTCGGACCAAATACGTTGATGGAAGCGGCCTTCGCCCATGCTCTTTGCGTACCAGTGATTTTCCTGAACGACCCTTCGGCACAGGAAAACGGTTTGGAGTGTAGTGCCGTTGCGTCTGGCTATTTAGGTGACGAAGCAACCGGTATCAGCGCACTACTGCCCGCAACTCTCGCTCGGAATACCAAGGGAGGAATTTAATGATCAATGATGCGATCAGAATTGATATAGAGAACTCGGTGCTCTGCTGGCTGGCGACCGTCGATGACGATGGCACGCCCAGTGTGACGCCGAAGGAAATATTCACCGGCTACGGCGAAGACCATCTTGTTATCGCGGACATTGCTTCATCCCATAGCGTAAGCAACGCGAATGCGCGGCCGAAGGTCTGCGTCAGCTTCGTGGATGTGTTCCGTCAGAGGGGGTTCAAGCTCGCCGGCCACGCCGCGATCTTGGCGCCCGGCGACACTGATTTTGATGCTTTCAGTGCCGATCTGCGTCGCATGGCTGGCGATGATTTTCCGATCCGAAATGTGATCGCGGTCAAGATCGAAAGCGTTTCCCGCATATGGGCACCGAGCTACAGGCTATTCCCCGAACGCAGTGAGACGGAAAGAATGCAGAGCGCTTATGAGACTTATGGCGTGTGGCCAATTCAGAAGGGATAGGCGCAGATCTTCCAGTAAACGCTTTATCTCAGTCAATCCCGCTTCAGCGGCCTGAAGCTCATCCGGTGCAGCGGGCAGGGCCCGTGGCTTTCGATGGCGCGCAGGTGGGCTGGAGTGCCGTAACCAGCATGGCCTTCAAAGCCGTAGGATGTGTGCACCACACCCGCGCGTTCCATCATCCGGTCGCGGGTCACCTTGGCGATGATCGAGGCGGCGGCGATGGAGAGGGAGCGGGAATCGCCCTTGATGACGGCCTTGGCCTCGCAGGCGATGCCGGGCGGGCGGTCGCGGCCGTCGGCCAAAACGAGGGCAGGGGCGACTTCGAGACCGAGCACGGCGCGGCGCATGGCGTCGAGGCTGGCGCGCAGGATATTCATATTGTCGATCAGGCCGGGGCCGGAAGAGGCGACGGATACGATCGAGGTTTCCATGATCTGTACGAACAGGCTTTCCCGCTTCTGCTTCGTCAGCTTCTTGGAATCGTCCATCCCCTCAGGGATATTGTCCGGATCGAGAATGACGGCGGCCGCAACCACCGGTCCCGCCAGAGGTCCCCGGCCTGCCTCATCCGTGCCCGCCACGGGCCAGAGGCCCTTCTTTTTCGCTTCCAGTTCGAAGGAAAAATCCGGACCGGTATCGGCAAGATCAAAAAGAGCAGGAGAATCGGGTGTGGCCGTGCGTTTCATGCGGCGAAACTGGCACACACACCCGATCTCCTGCAAGCCCCCGGAAGCGGGCGATGACAGGCGCGGTGAGCCGGGGTCAAGGGGCGTGGCTCACCGTGCCCCGAAGGTCATCATGACCTTTGATCCTCCAACGGGGCGGCGGAGGAAAAACGATCGCACGCGAGGCGGCGGTTCCGGGAGCGATGTCCGGCGGGCCAGGGAAAACCTGCCGGGCATGTCGTGGGAGGGTGGCCGGTCTAAAAAAGAGGCCGCCGCTCCCTGTCATATTCTGCCTGATATCGCCGCACGTTCCGTATGGTGCTTCGATCAGGCGGAGTTGTTTTCAGCATCGGTCTTTCAAAGCAGCGACAATTGCACGCCTGCACCGCCCGGCGGCACGAAGAGATCGTCGCGCAGATGGATGCCGCGACGGATGAGGCCGAGCCTTTTTGTCGCCATCTCGAAACGCCTGCCGATCTGCCAGGCATAGGGGCCGGCGCCCTTCATGCGTTTTCCGAATTCCGCGTCGTAATCCTTGCCGTCGCGCATGGAGCGCACCAGTGACATGACATGACGGTAGCGGTCCGGATAGTTGCGCAGCAGCCAGTCGCGGAACAGCGGGCTCACCTCCAGCGGCAGGCGCAGCAGCACGTAGGACGCTTCGGTTGCGCCGGCGGCCTTGCCGGCCTCGAGGATACGCTCGATCTCATGATCGTTGAGCGCCGGAATGACAGGCGCCATCATCACGGCCACGGGAATGCCGGCCTCGGTCAGCGCCTTGACGGCCTCCAGCCGCTTCTCCGGCGTGGCGGCGCGCGGTTCCATGTTGCGCGCGAGCTTCCGGTCCAGCGTGGTGACGGAAATACCGACCTTGGCGAGTCCCTTTTTGGCCATGGGCGCGAGAATATCGATATCCCGCTTGATAAGCGCCGATTTGGTGACGATGGCGACGGGATGATCGGCCTTGGCCAGCACTTCCAGTATCTGCCGCATGATGCGCCATTCGCGCTCGATCGGCTGATAGGGATCGGTATTGGTGCCGATGGCGATCACCCGCGGCTTGTAGCCCGGCTTTGCCAGTTCCCGTTCCAGCAGCTTTGCCGCATCCGGCTTGGCGAAGAGCTTGGCTTCGAAATCCAGTCCGGCCGAAAGCCCCATATAGCTGTGCGTAGGGCGCGCAAAGCAATAGATGCAGCCATGTTCGCAGCCGCGATAGGGATTGATGGAGCGGTCGAAGGGGATGTCGGGCGATTCATTGCGGGTGATGATGCTGCGCGGCTTTTCCACCTGCACCTCGGTGCGGAATTCCGGCATGTCCTCGAGAGTCTGCCAGCCATCGTCGAAAACCTCGTGCTGCAGGGTCTCGAAGCGTCCATCCGGGTTCAGCCCGGCGCCACGACCGCGACGGCGGTCGACCTCAATGCGCAGGCCGGATGCATCGGCCAGCGCATTGGCAATATCCGGCATATGGCTCGGCTGGAAGGCAGCCTGCCCCGAAAGCGTATGGTTTCTCATCTGGATGCTCCCAGGACGCCGCACGCCTCTCAAGGCACGCTCAACGCCCTAAACCGTTTCCGTCCGGACAGGCTTTCAACCGCCTTCCGAATGATTAAATTCCTACATCAGGAATGAGAACAATACAAGAACAAAATTGCAAATTCGGCTCGTTCTCCAGAGATGGATGCGTGGGCGCGACAGGCACGGCCACGTCCGCAGACTTTGCGGTTGGTGGCATGGACAGCCTTGGATTTTACCGCGATGAGCATAGTGGCAATTTATTGTGCGATGCGTTAGAGCTATGCAGATGTTGACAGTCATAATGGAATGCCGGGATCACGAGCCGGAACTGGCGCACACCTTGTCGGCGCTTGTAACCGGGGCCGTGGAAGGGCTTGTAAGCGATGTTGTGATTCTCGATCACGGTTCGCGCGATGGATCGTCGCGCGTCGCCGATGCCGCCGGTTGCCGTTTTTATGGGCAGTGGGACATCGAAGACGTCGTGAAGTCCGCACGCGGCGGCTGGCTGCTTCTGATCGAGCCGGGCGCGCGCCCGCAGGCGGGCTGGATCGACGAGATTCTCGAATATGTGGCGATCTGCGCGCAGCCTGCGCGTTTCTCGCCCTCGCGCTATCACCGGCGCAATGTCTTCAGCCGTATGCTGCGGCGTATTCCGCCATTGGAACATGGATATCTTCTGCCGAAGAAGCATGCGGTGTCGATTGCGAAATCGGGCATGAGCCTGACGCAATTTGTCGGCGCGCAGAAACCGCGCCGGCTGAATGCGGAAATGGTGCCCGCCTGGGCGCTGCGGGCCTCGGCCTAACCTCGGGGCCGCTTTACCCGGCCAGAACCTTGCCGGGGTTCATGATGCCGGCGGGATCGAAAGCGTGCTTGATGCGCCGCATCAGTTCCATTTCGATGCCGGGGCGGATGGCGGCCAATTCGTCGCGCTTCAACTGCCCGATGCCGTGCTCGGCCGAAATGGAACCGCCCAGCGACAGCACGATGCCATGCACGATCTCGTTCATGTCCCGCCAGCGGCCGATGAATTCGGCCTTGTCGGCACCCACCGGCTGGGAAATATTGTAGTGAATATTGCCGTCGCCCAGATGTCCGAAGGCGCAGACGCGGGCGCCGGGTATGGCGGCAAGAACCGCCTTTTCCGCCGTCGCCATGAATTCCGGTATTTTTGACACCGGAACGGAAACATCGTGCTTGATGGAGCCGCCTTCGGGTTTCTGGGCCTCCGACATGCTTTCGCGCATGTGCCAGAGCGCCTGCCGCTGCGCTTCGGACGCGGCGATCACCGCATCCTGGACCAGCCCGGCCTCAAAACCGCGCTCCAGCAGCGATTGCATCATGCTATCTGCCGTTTCGGCCGAGTCGGAGGTGGAAATATCGATGAGCGCGTACCAGTCATGCGGCTGTTCCAGGGGATCGCGCACGCCGGGAATATGCCGCGCGGTGAATTCGACGCCGATTCGCGGCATGAGTTCGAAACCGGTCAGCGCCGTGCCGCAGAGGTTAGAGGCCATCTCGAACAGCTTCAGCGCGTCCTCGGTGGAGCTGAGACCAGCGAAGGCCACCTGATGGCCGAGCGGTTTCGGGAAGAGCTTCAGCACCGCGCCGGTGATGATGCCAAGCGTTCCTTCGGAACCGATGAAGAGATCGCGCAGATCGTAACCCGTATTGTCCTTTTTCAGCCGGCGCAGCCCGTTCCAGATTTCGCCGGTCGGCAGCACCACTTCCAGCCCAAGGCAAAGCTGGCGCATATTGCCATAGGCGAGCACCGCCGTGCCGCCGGCATTGGTGGCGAGATTGCCGCCGATGCGGCAGGACCCTTGAGAGCCGAGCGACAGCGGGAACATCCGCTCCACGGAATCAGCAGCCTTGTGGATGTCATCGAGAATGCAGCCGGCATCGGCGACGATGATATTGGCAACGGGATCGATATCGCGAACGCGGTTCATGCGCTCCAGCGACAGGATGATGTCCGTTCCTTCGGCGCGTGGCGTCTGGCCGCCCACGAGGCCGGTATTGCCGGTCTGCGGCACGATGGCGGTGCCGGTCTCGCTGGCCAGCTTCAGGATGGCAGCAACCTCTTCGACCGAACCGGGCTTGATGAGCAGCGGCGAGGCGCCGCGATAAAGCCCGCGATTTTCCACCAGACGCGGCGCCATTTCCGCCGGGTCGCGGACCGCGTTTTTTTCGCCGACAATGGCGGTGAAGCGGTCGAGGATGTCGGAGGAGGGTATGGCGGTGGTCGTCATGGGCGGCGTCTCGCTGTCTTTTGAAACATGGGCGAAATGGGTGAGTGCCGTCAGCCTCGCGGCGCGGCGGCGCGGGAAAGGCGGTCGTTGATCGCCTCTCCAAGACCATGGGTGGGAATGGCGGTGATGGCGATCATGTCTGCGCCGCTTGCATCGGCGGCTTTCAGATAATCGAACAGATTGGCGGCGGCCTCGGAAAGATCGCCGGAGGGGCTGAGATCGAGCACGGTGCGCGCCGTCTCTTCGCCGGAAATGGTGATGCCGCCGAAGCGGATCAGCGCTTCGCCCGGCAGAACCGATGTGGCGTGAAGGCGCACGGCCGCACCCGGCGCGTAATGCGAGGCCAGCATTCCCGGCGCTTCAATGGCGGCGGCGGCTTTTTTCGGCCGTTCGAGCCGTTTACCGGCAATGCGCTCTATGTCCGCGGTAACGATGCCGCCGGGACGAAGCAGCCGCACCCGGCCATCCTCTTCCACCTTGACGATGGTGGATTCGACGCCGACAGCGGCCGCGCCCCCATCGAGAATGAGATTGATCTTCTGGCCGAGATCCGCCTCCACATGGGAGGCACTTGTCGGGCTGATCTTGCCGGAACTATTGGCGCTGGGGGCGGCGAGAGGCCTGTCGAAACGGCGGATCAGATCGCCGGCAAAACCCTGCGGCACACGAATGCCGACCGTATCGAGGCCGGCTGTCGCCAGCGAATGAATGTCGCTTGCCGGTTTCAGCGGCAGCACCAGCGTCAGCGGGCCGGGCCAGAAGGCATCGGCGAGCTTCTGCGATATGGGGTCGAAGACGGCGTAACGTTCGGCCATGGCGATATCGGCCATGTGGCAGATCAGGGGGTTGAACTGCGGCCGGCCTTTTGTCTCGTAAATGCGGGTAATCGCCGCCGGATTGGTGGCGTCGGCGGCAAGGCCGTAGACCGTTTCGGTCGGCAGGGCGATGGGCTGGCCGGCGGCAAGCTCCGCCACGGATGCCTGCAGGGCCGTTTCCCGCTCTTTCTCTATATCGATATGACGCGCCATGATGCTGCCTTTCAGGGCGGTCAATAGCGTATTTCAGAGGCTTATGGAAAGTTTTATATCGCCTTGATGATCCTGCGCATCTCCTCGGATCGCGCGCCGAGCATGAGCACGTTTTTCAGCGCCACCCGCGGATCGTGGGTCTGGAACAGCAGGCCGCCGCGATGCACGGAGGTATCGACGGCGAGTTCCTGATCGGGAAGCGCGTTGATGGCGACGGCGAAATACATCCGCGAATAGCGCGCATCGATATTTTCGAAGAAGTTTTCGGCCCCGCTCAGCTCGGCGAAGAAATTCGCGAAATAGAAGGACCAGAGCACATGGCGCTCGGCATCGAAGCTGGTTTTCGCCGCCGTGACGTGACAATAGCCGAGATGCGGCCGGTCATTGAGCAGATGGTGAAAAACCATCTTCGGAAAACGGATGGACTGGTGAAAGCCGTTCAGACGGCTGTGGGTGGCATCGGCGGCAGCTTCCAGCTTTCGCCCGGTCAGCGCAGCCACTTCGTCATGGCTGTAATAGACGCGTTCTTTCGGCAGCCATCGCTCTTCATAACGGCTGATACGCCCTGTGCGCAGAAAATCGGAATGCGCGGTCTTCGAGCGTATCGGTGTGACCGAATGCCTGCTCGCATCGAAATAGCGTATGCGTGTCGCCTTCTCCACCGGGAACACCCTCGTTGCTGTCGATCCGGCAAGATAATTTAGGGTGCGTTAATACTCCGTTGCGCCGCATCCCCCGTTTTCTAACGGGTGGGGAGCAGGACGCGCGCCATCATGCGTCATATTGCGACGTCATTTCCGTCATTGAATAGCTGTTGGATTTCCCAGCGGAATGGGCTGAGAGGGCGAATTGAGCATGTCGCAATTTGTCGCCAATGCGGAAGGTAATGTCGCTGTTTGTGCTGCCGCAAATGAGCGCCGGTGTTTAGATGAGCACATGCTTCCGCAACCCCGCAAATGGTGTCGGGCAGGGCGGTTTGATCGAGGATTTGGCCATGGAATTGCGTGATACCGTATTGCGCCAGCTGAAAAACCGCCGCGAAGGCTTCAGCCTGGAACAGCCCTTCTACACGGACCCGGATTATTTCAAGCTGGATATGGAAACGATCTGGTATCGCGACTGGCTGTTTGTCGGCCATGATTGCGAAGTGCAGAAATCCGGCAGCTATTTCACCGTGCAGGTCGGGGCCTATTCCGTGGTCATCGTTCGCGGCCGTGACGGGCAGATCCGCGCCTTCCACAATTCCTGCCGCCATCGCGGCTCGCGCGTCTGCACCACGCAGAAGGGCCAGTCGGCCCGCCTCGTCTGTCCCTATCACCAGTGGACCTACGATCTCGACGGCAAGCTGCTGTTTGCGCGCCATATGGGCGAAGAGTTCGACAAGGGCGATTTCGGCCTGAAGCCGGTCGCCTGCGAAACCGTCGCCGGTTACGTCTTCATCTGCCTTGCCGATCAGCCGGCCGATTTCGAGCCCATGCGCAAGGAAGTCGAGAGCTACATGGCGCCGCACCGCATCTGGGATGCGAAGGTCGCGCATGAGAGCACGATCATCGAAAAGGGCAACTGGAAGCTCGTCTGGGAAAATAACCGCGAGTGCTACCATTGCGCCGCCAACCATCCGGAACTCTGCCGCACCTATCCCGAAAACCCGAGCGTGACGGGAACGGACGGCGGGGCGAGCGATCCAGAGATCGGCGGCCACTGGGCACGCTGCGAGGCCGCCGGCCTGCCGAGCCGTTTCAAGATCGACCCCAAGGGCCAGTTCCGCGTCGCCCGCATGCCGCTGATCGGCGAGGCGGAAAGCTACACCATGTCCGGCAAGCGCGCCGTGCGCCGGCCGCTGTCTGACGATGTCAGCATCAGCCATATCGGCGCGCTGCTCCTGTTCCATTATCCGACGACCTGGAACCACTTCCTCGGCGACCACACCATTTCCTTCCGGGTGCTGCCGCTCAGCGCCACGGAAACCATGGTCACCACCAAATGGCTGGTGCACAAGGATGCCGTCGAAGGCGTGGACTACGATCTCGAGGACCTCACCCATGTCTGGAACGAGACCAACGATCAGGACCGCCGCATCGTCGAGGAAAATGCCTTCGGCATTCGTTCCCCTGCCTATGAGCCGGGCCCCTATTCCATGGAGGACGAGGGCGGCGTGATGCAGTTCGTCAACTGGTACTCCGATTTCATGGTCGACCGGCTCTCCGGCGATAAGGCCCGGCTTTCGGCTGTAGCGTGATGCGAAGATGAATATGGTTGTGACCTATAAGCATATTGACGAGATGAAGCCATGGAGCGACAAGCTCCAGCTTCTGGAGTGCATCTCGGTGACGCCCGAGACGCCTGATGTGATGACGTTCCTGTTCCGCTCGGAGGATCAGAACTGGTTCCGTTATCTGCCGGGGCAGTTCGTCACTTTGGAATTGCCGGTGGGCAAGGAGCCGCTTTACCGCACCTACACATTGTCCTCCAGCCCGTCGCGACCCTATGCGCTGTCGGTGACGGTCAAGGCGCAGGCCAACAGCATCGGCACACGCTGGATGTTCGACAATCTGAAGCCCGGCATGAAAATCCGGGCGCTCGGGCCGCTCGGCGACTTTTCCTACGTCAAGCATCCCGGCGACAAATATCTGTTCATCTCGGCAGGCTCCGGCGTTACGCCGATGATGTCGATGGTGCGCGACATGAGCGACCGCGCCCCGCAGAGCGATATTGCCTTCATCAATTGTTCGCGCACACCCGGCGATATCGTCTTCCGTCACGAGCTGGAATATCTCGCCCGCTTCATGCCGAACCTGTCTCTCGGCTTCATTGTCGAGAAATGCGGCCGCACCGATCTGTGGTCCGGCCTCAAGGGCATGGTGGACAAGGCGAAGATCGCGTTGCTCGCGCATGATTTCATGGAGCGCACCGTCTTCTGCTGCGGGCCGGAGCCGTTCATGGCCGCCGTCCGCTCGATGCTCGATGCCTCCGGCTTCGACATGAGCCGCTATCATCAGGAGAGCTTCGCGCCGGCGGCCCCGGTCTCGGTCGGTGAAACAGTTCTCACCGGTGCGGATGGCGAAGCGCTGTCGATGGTGGGTTTCACGCTTTCTGGAAAGGAGCTGGCCTGCCAGCCCGGCCAGACGGTTCTGATGACGGCGCGCGCCGCCGGGGTCCGTATCGGGGCGGCCTGCGAATCGGGGATTTGCGGCACCTGCCGGGTGCTGAAGCTTTCCGGTGAGGTGGAGATGAACCACAATGGCGGCATTCTCGATGAGGAAATCGAGGAGGGCTATATTCTCGCCTGCTGCTCACGCCCGTTGACCGACGTAAAGGTGGAAGCCTGATACGAGCAGGCGTTTCATTTCATACGTCTTTCACCGGATGGGTGTCTTGGAACCAAATTTTCCGAAACTCGTTTGCACGTCATCGAATTCTTCTCGGGCAAGGGGCTGACCCTGATCTCCGGCAAGAGAGCGGTGAAAGACGCTGACAAAGGCGTCAAAGCAAATGGAGGAAGATCATGCTGAATTTCCGGACAACGAGCGTCGCTACAGCGATTGTCGTGTTCTTCACCAGCTTCACGCCATCGCAGGCGTTTCAGGTGCCGGTGCCAATCTCCAAGCCGGCGGTAGCGACCGAAAACGTTGTGCCCGTACAGTACCGTGAGTGGGATCGCCGCCGCCATTGGGACGGTCGTCATATGCGTCGTCCGCCCCCGCATCGCGACGGGTTTTACAATGGTCACCGCGGCTACCGTGACCGTCGTCCGGGCTACCGTTATCACAACGGTTACTGGTTCCCGCTCGCTGCTTTCGCCACCGGCGCTATCATCGGCGGCGCAATGCAGCAGCCCCGTCCGGCGTATGGCGGCAGCCATGTCTCCTGGTGTCAGAACCGCTGGCGTTCGTATCGCGCCTACGACAACACCTATCAGCCCAACAGCGGCCCGCGTCGCATCTGCGTCTCGCCATACAGCCGTTAATTGCAAAAGCAAAAGCCCGGTCTTTACCGGGCTTTTGTCTGAGCCCGGAATTGTCGGGGTTTTGATAAACGAAGCGTGATCGCTCCGTTAATCGTGGGTTCAGCCACACGTCCCTAGGCTGTAGAAGTATACGACACCGCCCACACAAAGGCGGAAATCAGAACAACAGAAATTCACGTTATACGGCCTGTCGACCGTCGTGAATGGAGGAAGTCAGATGAAAAGCTATGTGAAGAATATCCTGGCTGTCGGTCTTTCTGCAATCGTGGTTGCAGGCGCGATCGTTCCGGCCGAAGCCGCAATGCCGCTGCCCGTCGCGCCGAAGAGCGTTGAATCCACCGGCAACGACGCCAGCAAGAACATCGTCAACGTCCAATACTGGCGTGATCGCGATGGCTGGGGCGATCGCCGCGGCTGGTATCGCGGCCACCGTGGTTATCGCGATTACCGTCCGGGCTATCGTCACCATGACGGTTACTGGTTCCCGCTCGCAGCCTTTGCGACGGGCGCGATCATTGGCGGCGCACTCTCGCAGCCGCGTGAAGTCTACCGCCCGGTACCGGAATATCGTCCGCGCCCGGTCTATCGCGAATATCGCCCGGTCCGCCGCGGCGGGCTGAGCCAGGCGCATGTGAACTGGTGCTATGGCCGCTATCGTTCCTACGATGCCTATAGCAACACGTTCCAGCCTTACCATGGTCCGCGCCAGCCCTGCTATTCGCCTTACAGCTGATAGAATACAGGCTGAAATTGAAAGAGCCGTCCGGTCATTGCCGGGCGGCTCTTTGCGTTACAGGATTCGCGCGCGCTTCAGCACGAACCAGGCGAGAACAACCGAAATCACGATGAAGATGCTGGCCGACAATGTGCCGCCCGTGCCGACGGTAAACGGCAACTCATCCGTATTCATGCCGAAGAAACCGGTGACCAGCGAGGGCGGCAGCAGGAATGCCGTCATCAGCGACAGGATATAAAGATGCCGGTTGGTTTCGGACGAGAGTTTGGAATCGATTTCTTCATGCAGCAGCCTTGCCCGCTCCTGCAGGGCGTAGACGTCGTGGTCGATAGCCTCCAGACGGCCCATCAGGCGTGAGGCGACATCCTCGAAACCATTCGGCATCTCGTCATCATCGGCGGCCGAAGCCCGCCGCATCAGGGTCAGCACGGTGCGCAGATGCCGGTGCAGGCGAACCACCGTGCGGCGCAACGGGGCAAGGCGCCGCCGTTCGTCACGGTTCTCGCTGTCATAGACCATATCCTCGATGGCGTTCAGTTCTTCCGTCGTCTCCATCACCAGATTGATGAGCGAGCGCTGAAATTCCGCCACCAGCCCCTCGAACACATGTGATGGCGTGAGGTAACGGTTGGAATTCTTGTCGACCGCCGCTTTCAGCCGGTCCACCGAATGCAGCGGCTGCAGGCGGGTGGTGATGATGAAACGGTCGCTCACCGCGAAATGCAGCCAGCCGAAATCGCGCGTTTCCTTGTCGAATTCCCGCTGGAAATCGACAAGCGTGCCGTAAAGCGATTTTTCATCGACCACGATGGACGGATGCGTCTCATGGGTGGTGAGGATTGCCCGCGCCGCCGGATCGAGACCTTGTATGGTCTCGAGAAAACCTGCCACACGCTGATCGGCGAGGTTGAGATGCAGCCAGAAGAACCCTTCGCACTCGGCCATTTCGTGAAAGCCGGCATCGGGCGCGAGCCGCCGGCAGGGGGCTGTGCCGGGATGAAACTGATAGGCCCAGACAAGGCCGGGAATAACGGGTGTTACGAGATCCATCGTGGCAGTCCTGACCGGCTGGATGGGAGGAGGGAGGCGTCCGTCGTTCCGGTGTGGGAGCGGCGGCGGCGAGGCGCCTTTCAGCGCATGCTGAGCAAATTCATATGACAGTTTTATAACAATCCCGCCGAAATGACGGGAATTTTCAAATTGACGTTTACGTAAAAATCATTTAGCCCGAAGGCAGTAGCAAGATGCCAGAGCTTCGGGAGGAGGCAGCATGTATAGCGCGCCGGTGGACGATATCGCCTTTACACTCAAACATGTAGCGGGTCTTGAAGACGCGCTGTCTGCGGGTGCGCTGGGAGACCTTGGGGAAGATCTGGTCGATGCCATTCTGCACGAAGCCGGCCGTTTCGCCACCGCAGAGGTCGCGCCGCTCGCCGAGATCGGCGACCGCCAGGGCGCAAAGCTTGCCGACGGCAAGGTGACGACACCGGATGGCTGGGCCGATCTTTACCGCCGCTGGGCGGAAGCGGGCTGGAACAGCCTGACGGCGCCGGAAGAATTCGGCGGCCAGAACCTGCCGCATATGCTGAATGTCGCCGCACTCGAAATGTGGAATTCCGGCTCCATGGCCTTTGCGCTGGCCCCGACGCTGACCATGGGCGCGGTGGAAGCCCTTGTCGCCCACGGCAGCGATGACCTCAAGCGCACCTATCTGCCGAAACTCGTCTCCGGCGAATGGACCGGCACCATGAACCTCACCGAGCCGCATGCGGGTTCGGATCTCGGCGTCCTGAAGACCCGGGCGGAGCGCAATGGCGACGGCACCTACCGCATCTTCGGCCAGAAGATTTTCATCACCTGGGGCGAACACGACGCGGCGGACAATATCATCCACCTCGTTCTCGCCCGCCTGCCGGATGCGCCGGCCGGCACGCGCGGCATCTCGCTTTTCCTCGTGCCGAAATTCCTGCCCGATGAAAACGGTGCGCCGGGCAGCCGCAACGATCTGTTCTGCCATTCGCTCGAACACAAGCTCGGCATTCACGGCTCGCCCACCTGCACGATGATCTTCGGCGACGGCAAATTCGGCGAAGAGAAGGGCGCTCTCGGCTGGCTGGTCGGTGAAGAAAACAAGGGTCTCGCCTGCATGTTCACCATGATGAACAACGCCCGCCTTGCCGTCGCCATGCAGGGCGTGGCGATCTGCGAAGCGGCGACTCAGAAGGCCATCGAATATGCCAGGGAGCGCACGCAGGGCAAGGCGCCCGGCTGGCAGGGTTCCGGCATGAGCCCGATCATCGAACACCCGGATATCGCCAGAACGCTTCTTACGATGAAGGCGCTGACGCAAGGATCGCGGGCAATTTCCTTCAGCTGCGCGCACGCCATTGACATGGCGCACGCGAGCGAAGACGCCCCGCAGCGCGCTCACTGGCAGGAGCGCGCTGCCCTTTTGACACCCATCGCCAAATCCTTCTCCACCGATGCCGGCGTCGATGTCGCCTCCATGGGCATTCAGGTGCATGGCGGCATGGGCTTTATCGAGGAGACCGGTGCTGCGCGTTATCTGCGTGATGCCCGCATCGCGCCGATCTATGAAGGCACCAATGGCATTCAGGCCATCGATCTGGTGCTGCGCAAGCTGCCCCTTTCCGAAGGCGCGCAGGTGCGCGGTTTCATCGCCGAACTGCGTGAGATCGCCGCTCGCACAGCCGCTTCGAACCGCGACGATCTTGGCGAGACCGGCCGTTATCTCGAAGCCAGCCTCGCCGATCTGGAAACGGCGACCGACTGGCTGCTGGACCGCATCAAGGCAGGCGAAACCGAAACCGCGCTCGCCGGCGCGACGCCCTATCAGCGCCTCTTCGGCCTGGCGCTCACCGGCGCCTATCTCGCCAAGGGCGCATTGGCCGCCGTCGATGATGGCAGGAGCGGGCATCGCGCGGCCCTTTGCCGTTTCGCAGCGGAAAATCTGCTGGCGGAAACGGCAGCGCTGAAGGACCGCGTTATATCAGGTGCGGCAAGCCTTGCCGCCGCCCGCACCGTATTGGCTTGAGGAGCTTCAGATGTCGGACGAACACATTCTCGTCGAGCGCGTCGGCCATGCGCCGGAAGTTTTGACCATCCGCTTCAATCGGCCGGACAAGAAAAACGCCATCACCGATGCCATGTATCTGCGCATGGCAGACGCCCTGCATGCCGCCAATGCGGACCCGGAAATCCGCGTCGTCGCCTTTCTCGGCACGGAAGGCTGCTTCTCCGCCGGCAATGACATGGCCGATTTTCTGGCCTTCGCCATGTCGGGCGGCAAGGGCAAGCTTGCCGCGCTTGAGCTTCTGAAAGCGCTCGTCGCTTTCGAAAAGCCCATGGTATCCGGCGTCGACGGGCTCGCCATCGGCATCGGCACGACGCTGAACCTGCATTGCGACCTGACGGTCGCTTCCAGCCGCAGCCTGTTCAAGACCCCATTCGTGGATTTGGCGCTGGTGCCGGAAGCGGCCTCCAGCCTGCTCGTGCCGAAGCTCATGGGACACCAGCGCGCCTTTGCGCTGCTTGCCATGGGCGAAGGTTTTACTGCTGAACAGGCGTTGCAGGCCGGGATGATCTGGAAAGTCGTCGCCCCTGAACATGTGGAGAGCGAAACGCTGGCGCTTGCCACCCGGCTTGCGGCCAAACCGCAGCAGGCGCTGAAGATCGCCCGCGATCTGGTTCGCGGCAACCCGGACGATCTTCTCGCCCGCATCGAAGAGGAAGGCCGTCATTTCATCGCGCAGCTGCAAAGCGCCGAAGCGCGCGCCGCCTTCGAGGCATTCATGCGCCGTTAAGCGTTCCGGCAGGAATTCCTTGCGGTTAAGCAACCGGGCAATATGGGTTGGGTTAAATAATGCAACGTCATCGCCCGAAAGCCACCCGCATGCGTCACGTCGTTTTCGCCCTGTCCGTCTTCCTCTGCGCCGCCACTGTCACTGAAGCGGCGGCGATAACGCGCCCTCCGGCGGCTGCCGCCGGCAATGTCATTCTGGCGCAATCCGTCATTACCGAAGACGATGGCTCGGATTATTATTCCGGCCGCAACCGCGACCGCCAGCGCCGCGCCCGTTTCGTCTGCGTCATCACCCCGCCGGAGAGCGCCAATCGCCGCCGGCCCTATGTCTGCCCCATTGAGCGGGGCCGCGTGGGCGGCGCCTGCCGCTGCTCGGGCGTGGTCGGTAACGGCACTGTCGATACGGCCTGGTGATTATTTCTCCAGCGTCGCCACCGCTTCCACATGCGGCGACCACAGGAACTGATCGACCGGCGTGACGCGGGTGATGCGATAGCCGCCTTCCGTAAGGATGGTGAGATCGCGCGCAAGCGTCAGCGGATTGCAGCTCACCGCAACGATCTTCTTCACCGTGCTGCGGGCCAGTTCCTTGCACTGGAATTCCGCACCGGCGCGCGGCGGATCGAACACGACAGCATCGTAGTTCTTCAGTTCGCTTGTCATCAGCGGCCGGCGGAAGAGATCGCGTTTCTCGACGCTCACCGGCTTCAGGCCCTGTGTGTTGCGGGCGGCAAAATCCAGCGCCTTCAGCGGCTTGTCTTCTGCTTCCACCGCATGCACCTTGCCGATGCGTGCGAGCCTCAGCGCGAAGGTGCCGGAACCGCAGAAGAGATCGGCAATGCGCTTCGATTTGCCGATATGGGCAAGCACCAGCTCGGCCATGGCGTCTTCCGCCTGCTTCGTCGCCTGCGTGAAACTGCCGGCCGGGGGTGAAACCGCAACGCCGCCGAATTCGATGATCGGCTTTTGCGGTTCGATCAGGATTTCACCTGAGAGCGAAACACGGGCAATGCCGCGCATGGCGAGCACCGTTTCCGTGAGGGTGCGCCGCTGCTTGTCGCTGACCGACTTGATGCCTTCGACCGAAATATCGAGACCCGAGAGCGTTTCGAGAACGGTCATGCGGAATGGTTCGGCATTCGCCACCATGGAAAGCCCGATGGCGCGAATGGCATCCAGCCGCGAGACGATGCCGGGCGAGGTGACGGGACATTCCTCGATAGCGACGATGTGATGGCTGTTCGCCTGGCTGAAACCGAGCAGCAGACCCTTTTCCGTCTTGCGGGCGGCAAACACCGCGCGGCGGCGCTCGCCGGGGCGACAGATGACGAGATCGTCCACCGGCGGCGTCAGGCCCTTTGATTTCAGTGCCGAAACCACCAGCTCCCGCTTGTAGGCATGGTAAGGCTGGTCGGCGAGGTGCTGCAGCGAACAGCCGCCGCAGGTGCCGTTCTTGCCATCGGGTCCGAAATGGCGGCAGGCCGGTTCACGGCGCTCCGCCGAGGCTTCCGTTATCGACATGACGGTGCCGTGATCTTTCACCTTCGCAATCGCGACCGTTTCGCCGGGCAGCGCGAAGGGCACATAGACCGGGCCGTCGGGACAGTGCGCGATGCCGTCGCCCTGCGCGCCGAGGCTCTTGATGGTGACGGTCTGTGTGCTCATGGCTTTTCGCCTCCGAGAAGAAATTCGATGTTGCCGTCGCCGCCGGAAATCGGCGAGGGAATGAGGCCGAGGCTTTTCCAGCCCATGTCCTCGGTCAGCCAGCGTTCCAGTTCGGCGGCCACGGCAGGCGCCGTTTCCGGTTCTTTCAACAGTCCGGCCTTGCTGATGGCGTCACGCCCCGCCTCGAATTGCGGCTTCACCAGCAGAACCGCGAGAGCGCCGGTTTCCGCAAGCTCGAGTGCCGGCGCAAGCGCAAGCTTCAGCGAAATGAAGGACACGTCGGAGACGATGAAGCCGATGGGCCGGTCATCGATATCATCCGCCGTCAGGAAGCGCGCATTCAGCCCTTCCAGATTGGTCACCCGCGGATCGTTCTCGATTCTGGCATGCATCTGCCCGTGGCCGACATCGATGGCGGTGACGTGTTTGGCGCCGCGCTCCAGCAGTACCTCGGTGAAACCGCCGGTCGAAGCGCCGACATCGAGACAGTCATGGCCCGAGGGGTCGAGCCGGAAATGATCCAGCGCGGCCACGAGCTTCAGCGCTGCGCGCGAAACATAGGCCTGCGCCGGATCGCTGATGGCGATTTCGGCGTCGCCGGCGACGGTCTGGCTCGGTTTGGTGACGATTTTGCCGTTGACACTCACGGTGCCGCGCGCAACCGCGTCGCGCGCACGCGAGCGGCTGGCAAAGTGGCCGAGCGACACGAGAAGCTGGTCAAGCCGTTCATTTTCAGATGTTTTGGACATGGTCCCGTGTCAATGACCGCCAAACCCCGCCGATGCAAGCGATTTATCGCTGAAAGAGGCCCGCGATGCCCGCTGTCGCCCATTGATGTTGCACCGCAAAGTCAGAATGTTCGATTAATCCAATATAAAGGCTTGTATTGCACTTTGTGCACAAGGCCCGTGCGGCCACCGGAACCTGCCATGACGGCATCTCCTCCCATCCACAAAATTGCGGCCGTTGCAGCGCAGACGCTTGCTTCGAGGCATCGGGTCGCCGAGAGAGTTTGCGATGTCGCTTAAAAACCTCCCCATCAATCTGAAGCTCATAGCCACCTTCTGTGCCTTGATGAGTGTGTGCCTGCTCGCGTCCGCGGTCGTATTCTGGCAGACGCTGGGGAGCGAGCGTGTCACCATCGAAAACAACCGCACCAAGGATATCATTCAGGCCGTGGATGGCGCGACGGCCGCCATGCTGGAGCAGGCCGTCAACCAGCGCGGCTTCCTGCTGTTTCGCAGCGACAGCACCTACAACGATGTATTCGCCCAGCGCGATCTGATGCTGAAGAAGCTCGATGAGGCCCGCGCGCTGGCCGTCGGCCGGCCGGACATCCTGTCATCCATCGACGACATGCAGAAATCCGCCACCGTGTTCTTCAAGGAACTGGCGGAACCGCAGATCGCCGCACGCAAGACGACCGAAGCGCCGATTTCCGAAATTATCGAGATCGGCCGCAATCAGGCCAAGGGCCAGCTCGATGGCTTCCGCGCCTCCGCCGCCAAGATCAAGGAACAGTTGAACGGCCTGTCCACCGCTTACGCGGCAGAACAGCAGGCCGCCGCAATGAACCTGAAATATGCGCTTCTGGGTGGCGGTGCCGTTGCCGGTCTTCTGGCCGTTGCCCTCATCTGGGCGCTGTCGCGCTCCATCGTCACGCCCATCGTTGGCATGACGGCGGCGATGAGCAGGCTTGCCGATGGTGATCTGACGACGGAAGTTCCGGCCACGGATCGTGGCGACGAAGTCGGCAAGATGGCGAAGGCCGTTCTGGTCTTCAAGGAAGCAGGGCTGGAAAAATCCCGCCTTGCCGGCGAGACCGATCGCATGCGCTCCGCAACGGAGGCTGAACGCCGCCGCAACGAGGAAGAAAAGGCCAAGGACGAGGCCGCCAGCGCTTTTGCCAGCGCCGAGCTTGGCAAGGGCCTTGCCGCTCTCGCGGATGGCGATCTTTCCTATCGCATCGAGACGCCTTTTGCGCCTGCCATCGATCCGGTTCGCGTGAATTTCAACAGCGCCGTCGAAAAACTCCAGCAGGCGCTGCGCACCGTCGGTGAGAACGCAGCCGCGATCAATGCCGGTGCTTCGGAAATGCTCTCCGCCGCCGACGACCTGTCGCGCCGCACCGAACAGCAGGCGGCCTCCATCGAGGAAACCGCCGCAGCGCTGGAAGAAGTCACCACCACGGTGCGCGATAGCGCCCGCGGCGCGGAAGATGCCGGCAATCTGGTCCAGCGCGCTCGCGCCGGTGCGGAAAAGTCCGGCGTCGTGGTCCGCAAGGCTGTTGCCGCCATGCGTGAAATCGAGAAGTCTTCGGGCGAAATCGGCAACATCATCGGTGTCATCGACGATATTGCCTTCCAGACCAACCTGCTGGCCTTGAACGCTGGCGTCGAAGCCGCCCGCGCCGGTGATGCAGGCAAGGGCTTTGCGGTGGTTGCGCAGGAAGTCCGCGAACTCGCCCAGCGTTCCGCCAATGCCGCCAAGGAAATCAAGACGCTGATCGGCGCTTCCAGCCAGCAGGTGGAAAACGGCGTCAATCTGGTCGACGAGACCGGCAAGGCTCTGGAACTCATCGTGGCGGAAGTCGAGGAGATCAATGCCCATGTCAGCGCCATCGTTGTCGCTGCCCGCGAACAGGCGACCGGCCTGCAGGAGATCAATACAGCCGTAAACACCATGGACCAGGGCACGCAGCAGAATGCCGCCATGGTGGAACAGCAGACCGCCGCCAGCCATTCGCTGGCCCGCGAAGCGGAAGCGCTGAACAGCCTGCTCGGCCAGTTCAGAATGGATGGCGCACGCGCTGCCGTTGCCAGCGCCGGCGGCTATTCCGCGCCGCGCCAGTCTTCCGCCAGGCCTGCCTTCCAGCCCGCGCCGGCCGCACCGGCCCGCAAGGCTCCGGTAAAATCGGCCTCCGCAACCGCAAGGCCTGTCGCCTCGCCGGCCCGTGCGCTTGGCCAGAGCCTCGCCCGCGCCTTCGGCGGTGCGGCCGAAGCACCGGCTGCCAAGGATCAGGACTGGACGGAGTTCTGAGTCGGGCTTTCAGATTGAACCTATGGATTGGGGGCCGAAAGGCCCCCTTTTTGCATCGGTCATTTCAAACGGAAACGCCACTTAGAGTTTTTCGCTTTTCTTCGAAGCACGAAAACACTCTAACTCTTTGTTTTGGCGCATCTCCGGACGGAAAACCGGGATCCACTTTTCCTGGAAATGTTCTATGTGCCCTGTAGCCGGAACATCCGCGCAAAGAACAGCTCGTCCGACAGGCGGTGAAGCAGGGCGGCAATACCGGCGGTCGCGGCAATGGCGAAAACAAGCCGCCCGGCGAGAACGCCATAAACATCCGCGCCAAGCGACATCACCACGAGCGTGTCCTCGATCACGCTATGGGCAAAACCCATGAACACGCAGGACAGAAATACCTGCCGCGGCGAGATCGTCCCCGATTGCGCCTCGCGGATCAGGAAGCCGGCGCCGTAGGAAATGCCGAGAAACAATCCGATCGCGGTGAGATGTTCAGCCTCGCCGCGAATGCCCGCAAGACGCAGCAGGGGCGAGAGCGCTTTCATCATCAGCGCCAGAAGGCCGGTCAGCCTGAGGATTTCAAGGCAAAGGGAAAGTGCAAGCAGGATGACGAGCATCCAGACCATGGTTTCCCCGAGACCGAGGAAATAGGCGGTCCATTCAGGCGTGGCGCTCATCGCAATCCAGGCGGGGTTTACCGGGCCTGACAGCCATCCCATCGCCTCCAGAACGTAATGCAGCATGAAGGCATAGAGCAATCCGCCGCCGACGCGCAGCGCCGTGGTGACGATCATGCCCGGTCCCGCCTTTTCAATGATCTTCTGTTCGATGGGCAGGCCATGGGCGAACAGGATCAGTGCCGAAAAAACGGTGATATCCGCAACGGTGAGTGACGATGCGGGCACAAGCGTGAAGATGAGCGGCACCGCACCCCATATGCCGACCAGCATTGCTGTCAGCCAGGCAAGACCAAGCTCCGGCGGCAGCCCGATGAGGTTCATGACCGGCGTAAAGGCAGGCGCCACCGCCTCGATTGCGCCCATCCTCGACAACAGCTCGGTCAGAATGGCGATGGGAACCGTGATCCGCACAAGCACCCAGTAGATTGCAAGCGTTTCCCGCGTTTTTTGCCAGACGGGCAGGAAAAGTGACATGTGAGGCTCCCTGAAGGTTGTTCCCATTCACTAATCCCGGCGCGTTCGCATTTGCGGTCAAAGATTGCAGTTTCATGCAATTTTATTGCAAATCGAGTGGCGAGCGATATGCTGCCGGCATGGATCGGATCGACCGGAAACTTCTGAACCTTTTGCAGAACGATGCGTCGCGCACCAATGTGGATATGGCCGATGAAGTCGGGCTGTCTCCATCCAGTTGCCTGCGCCGCCTGCAGCGGCTGCGCAAGTCTGGCGTGATCGACCGCATCGTGGCGATCCTCAACCCCGCAAAGGCGGGAAGGGTGATCAAGGCTCTGGTGACGGTGGAGCTGAAATTGCACGGCGAGCAGCATATGCGCCGCTTTCTGGATATTGTGAGCGACGAAGAGGCCGTGTCGCAGGCCTATGCCGTTACCGGCGCAACCGATGTCGTACTGATGCTGCGCCTGCGGGATATGGAAGAATTCGACGCCCTGTGCGACCGGCTCTTCCGCGACCAGCACAATGTCGCGCGCTTTGTCACCATGGTCGTCATCAAGACGGCGAAAGAAGAAACGGCCATCAGGCTTTAACCGGAGCCCTTCGCGGTTCTCCAGAAAGGTAATTTCCAGATGGCGCCTCGCGTTAAGCTACACATTCTGGACGGTTCATATGGGATAGCCCGGCTTCATGCGTCCGAAGCCATTCCGGCATGGGCCGATGGCGGTGGATTTGTCAGTATCACCCGGACCGATGACGAGCTTTCCATCGTCTGCCGGGCAGAGCGCATACCGCTTGATGTGCGGGTCGATGCGGGTTGGTCGTGTTTCAAGTTTCAAGGCCCGTTTGCCTTTGATGAGACCGGTATCGTTTTGTCGGTCATCGCGCCGTTGTCCACCAATGGGATAGGAATATTCGTGGTTTCGACTTTCGATGGCGACCACCTGCTGGTGAAGTCGAACGATCTGGAGAAAGCGCTCGACCTGCTGGCAAATGCAGGGCATTCCCTCGTCTAGGAATCCATTTCGCCACGATGTTTTTTGAAGAGGTGCGTTTTGAATAGTGAAATCGAAATGCCGGTGCAAAAGCAGCTTGAGGCCTACAATGCCCGTGACATCGATGCCTTCATGCTCTGGTGGGCGGATGATTGTCAGTATTACGCTTTCCCGGCGACGCTTCTGGCAGGAAGCGCGGCAGAGATTCGGGAACGTCACATCGAGCGCTTCAAGGAACCGGATCTCTGTGGGAAACTGCTGACGCGCATTGTCGTTGACAATGTCGTCATCGACCATGAAACGGTTACCCGCAACTTTCCGGAAGGAAAGGGAGAGGTCGACGTTGCCTGCATCTATGAAGTTGAGAACGGCAGGATCGCCAAGGCCTGGTTCAAAATCGGCGAACCGCGGATATTGTCGCGAAAATCCTAGCGCGCAAAGGGTGCGCGCGTGGGATTCCTTATGATCCACGTCGCTATGCGGCGTAATCCGCCCGCATGGGGTGCCAGACGGAAATATCGCGTGGGGCGTCCAGAAGCCCGGGCAGGGCGTCGTGCCATGCCTGCCGATAGGGGCGGTGAATCTGAACGTCGATGACGTCCTGATGGTCGCTCCAGGTCTCATGCAGCAGGAAGCGGTTCTCGTTTTCACCGTCCCGGTGCAGGGTTGCGTTCACGAAGGTCTCTTCGTGCCGCATGGCGTCGAGCAGTGCATTCAGCAATTCGAGAAAGCGCTCGCGCTGGCCGGGGCGGACCTGAAAGCCGATGAGATAGGTGGTGTGCACGGGTCTTACTCCTTGGTGCCTTGCATCAGTGCTTCGCGGGTTGCCGCGTCGGCGGGATAAAAACACTCCAGCACCAGTTCGGACAGCGTAACGTCTGTGGCCGTTCCGAAAACCGTGGTGGTTGAAATGAAGCTCAATATGCCGACCGAAGACGGATCGCGAAGCTGGAGCGGTATGGCCAGAGGGTCGGCCCCGGCTGCATGCGGCGAGACCTTTGGTGCGGGATAGGCCGCAAGCTCCGCATGCAGCCGGGAAAGCACCTCGTCTCCCGTCTCTTCGACCTGACGGCGCAGGCGTTCCAGCAGGTGATGACGCCATTCGGCAAGATTGACGATGCGCGAACTCAGGCCCTGCGGATGCAGGCTCAGCCTCAAGGCGTTGAGCGGCGGGCGAAGCAGCTCTTCTGAAACGCCGGCCAGAAGCGACGTGATCGCGCCATTGGCGAGAACGACGTTCCAGTGCCGGTCAACGGCAAGGGCGGGGAAGGGCATATGCCCGTGCACCACGGTTTCGACCGCCTGCCGGGCCGCCGCCATATCGGGCGCATCCATCGGCCGTTCGGAATGAACAGGCGCATAACCCGCCGCCAGCATCAGCCGGTTGGCGGCGCGGGCGGGCATGGAAAGCTGCTCCGCCAGTTTCACGAGCATCTCGCGGCTGGGGGATGATCGCCCGCTTTCCACGAAACTCAGATGGCGCGCGGAGATATCCGCCTCCATCGCCAGATCGAGCTGGCTCAACCTGCGGCGCGCACGCCATTCCTTCAGCACCTGGCCGACATGTTCTCGATGATGTGTCATGCCCCACAACCTAGCAGAAGAGAGCGGCAATGCGATTACCTCTGAGGTAATTGTTCCGCTTCCCGACCCCCGGCATGTTTGGGCCGTCAACCAGAAGGAGCGCAATCATGACGCAACATCTCACAATCGCCCAGACCTATCTCGCAGCGTGGAACGAAGAGGACAATGAACGCCGCAGGCATCTCGTCGGTCAGGCATGGGCAGAAAATACGCGCTATGTCGATCCGCTGATGCAGGGCGAAGGCCAGCAGGGGATCGCCGCGATGATCGAAGCGGCGCGGGAGAAATTTCCGGGATATCGTTTCGTTCTTGCCGGCACCCCGGATGGCCACGGCAATTTCACCCGTTTCTCATGGCGGCTCATTTCGCCTGATGGGGATAATGTCGCTGGTGGAACCGATGTCGTCAGCCTGAATGCGGAGGGGCGGATCGAAAACGTTGTCGGTTTTCTTGATGGCGCTGCATCCTGAAGCAGAGGCGGGATCGTCCCGCCTCCTGTCCCCGCAATCTTTCAGCCCGCAAATCCCACGCCGGCCTGACGCTGGCCAAGTGCATTGAACACGGTGGAAACGATGCCGGCCCGGTCGAGGCCGGCATTGGCATACATGGTCTCCGGCTTTGCCTGCTCCACCCACTGGTCGGGCAGGGTCAGCGTCCGCACCTTCGGACCATGGTCTAGCAGGCCGGCGCTCGCCATGAAATGCAGCACATGCGCGCCGAAACCGCCGACGGAGCCTTCCTCGATTGTCACCAGCACTTCGTGATGGGCCACAAGCTGGCGGATAAGGTCGAGATCGAGCGGCTTGGCGAAGCGCGCATCGGCAACCGTGGTGGAAAGGCCGGCCGCTTCAAGGTCTTCGGCCGCCGCCAGGCACTCCGCCAAACGGGTGCCGAAGGAGAGCAGCGCGACCTTGGTGCCTTCCTTGATGATGCGGCCCTTGCCGATCTGCAGAATCTCACCGCGTGCGGGCATCTCGACGCCCACGCCTTCACCGCGCGGGTAACGGAAGGAAATCGGGCCTTCGTTATAGGCCGCCGCCGTGCGCACCATATGTTTCAGCTCCGCCTCGTCGGCCGCCGCCATCACCACCATGCCGGGCAGGGTGGCGAGGAACGTCGTGTCGAAGGAGCCGGCATGGGTCGGCCCGTCAGCACCGACGAAACCGGCGCGGTCGATGGGGAAACGCACCGGCAGGCTCTGGATCGCCACATCATGCACCAGCTGGTCGTAACCGCGTTGCAGGAAGGTGGAATAAAGCGCGCAGAACGGCTTGTAACCGTCCGCCGCAAGTCCGGCCGCAAAGGTGACGGCGTGCTGCTCGGCAATGCCGACATCGAACGTGCGGGCCGGGAAAAGCTCGGCCATCTTGTCGAGGCCGGTGCCGTTCGGCATGGCGGCGGTGACGCCGATGATCTTGTCGTCGAGGGTGGCTTCCTGAATCAGCGCTTCGGCGAAGACGCTGGTATAGCTCGGCGCATTCGGCTTGGCTTTCGCCTGCGCGCCGGTGATGACATCGAACTTGTTGACGCCGTGATATTTGTCAGCCGCCGCTTCCGCCGGCGCATAACCCTTGCCCTTCTGCGTCACCACATGGATGAGAACAGGGCCTTTCTGATTGTCGCGCACATTGCGCAGCACCGGCAGCAGATGATCGAAGGAGTGACCGTCGATCGGGCCGATGTGATAGAAACCAAGCTCCTCGAACAGCGTGCCGCCGGTCACGTAACCGCGCGCATGGGTCACGGCGCGGGTAATGGCGCGGTCGATGGTCTTGCCGAGATAGGCGGTGAGTTTCTTGCCGAAATCGCGGAAGCCCATATAGGTGCGGCCGGAGGCGAGGCGCGCCAGATAAGCGCTCATCGCGCCCGTCGGCGGCGCAATCGACATGTCGTTGTCATTGAGGATGACGATCAGTCGTGCATCGAGCGCACCGGCATTGTTCAGCGCTTCGAACGCCATGCCCGCCGACATCGAGCCGTCGCCGATGACGGCGATCACCTTGCGGTCGCTCTGATCCAGACCCGCCGCCACCGCCATGCCGAGACCGGCGGAAATGGAGGTGGAGGAATGGCCGGCGCCGAAATCGTCATAGTCGCTTTCGGCCCGCCGGGTGAAGCCGGAAAGCCCGCCTTCCTGCCGCAGCGTGCGAATGCGGTCGCGACGGCCGGTGAGGATTTTATGCGGATAACATTGGTGGCCGACATCGAAGATCAGCCGGTCTTCGGGCGTGTTGAAGACCTTGTGAATGGCAATCGTCAATTCCACCACGCCAAGCCCGGCTCCCAGATGGCCACCGGTCTTCGACACCGCGTCAATCATCTCGTCGCGCAGTTCCCGTGCCAGTTCCGGCAGGTCGCGATCGTCGATCTCCTTGAGATCGGAGGGAAAATTCACCCGGTCGAGCAGTGGGGTCTGGGGCATTCCGGTCAATCGTTCGGCCTTTTCTCGTGGTCAGCAGGGGGCACCGGAGCGTCTTTCATGGTGAAAGCCGAAGGTCCATTCCTGCATGTCGTACACTTCTATAGAATTTCAACCTTCCGGCAAAGGGACAAACTCTTCTTCGTCGCCGGGAACGATATCGAAGCGTCCGGTTCTCCACTCCTGTTTGGCCTGCTCTATGCGTTCTTTTGATGACGAAACGAAGTTCCACCAGATGTAGCGGCGCTGATTGAGCGCCGCCCCGCCGAAGATCATGATGTGACAGCCATTGCTGCCGGCCTGAAGCGTGATGTCGTCACCCGGCCGGAAGACGAGCAACTGATCGGCGGCGAAGATATCGCCCGCTACATCGAGCGAACCGGACAGAATATAGATCGCCCGTTCCTCATGATCGGCGGAGAAGGGAAACTTTACGCCCGGTTCCAGCGTCAGGTCGACATAGAGCGTATCGGTAAAGGCCGAAACCGGGGAGGTGAGGCCTTCGAATTCGCCGATCACCACCCGGCCGGTAGCGCCCTTGATATCGATCAGCGGCATGTCTTCCCTGGCCGTATGGGCAAAGGCCGGGTCGATTTCTTCCATATGGTCCGGCAGGGCAAGCCATGTCTGCAGGCCGGACATGGAAAGCGGATGGCCGCGCAGGTTTTCCGGCGTGCGTTCCGAATGCACGATGCCGCGCCCGGCCGTCATCAGGTTGATGTCGCCGGGGCGGATGACGAGTTCGGTGCCGAGACTGTCGCGATGCTTGATTTCGCCGTCGAACAGATAGGTGACGGTGGAAAGCCCGATATGTGGATGCGGTTTGACGTCGAGCGCCTCGCCCGCTTTCAGGATCGCCGGTCCCATGCGGTCGAAAAAGATGAAGGGGCCGACGAGACGCCGCTGCCGGGTCGGCAGCGCACGACGCACGGCAAAGCCGCCAATGTCGCTGGTGCGCGGAATGATGAGGTTTTCGATGGCGTCGCAGGCAAAGGCGTCACCCGCGACGGGATCGTTACCGGGAAAAAAGGACATATTTTGCTCCTCGTATCTTCGAACGGGAGTTTATCACAACTGATGGTGCGGGGAGCATCGGGATATCGAACGCTGTGTTTGTGCGTCGTTAGCAGATGGGGGGAGCGAATTTAACTCTGCTTAACCTACAAACTCCCTCATTCCTGTGCTTGTCACAGGAATCTAGCCAGCCCAAGTCCTTGGGCTGAAAAGACTTTCCCCGCCGCGCAGACGCGCGTCGACTGGATTGCTGTGACAAGCACAGGAATGAGGGAGGGTGGGGTCGTTTGTCGAAGCAACGAAACGTTCCGCCTGCTGGACAATCACTCCCCGTCCAGCGGCTCTACACCCTGCGGCTTGCCGGCCCGGTCGAGGCGAATCTTCTCGATTCGCTTTTCGGCAGCGTTCAACAGTGTTTCGCAATGCTTCTTCAGGGCTTCGCCGCGCTCATAGATGGCGATGGATTCGTCCAGCGCCACGTCTCCGCGTTCCAGACGTGCGACAATGCTTTCCAGCTCGGCGACGGCTTTTTCAAAGGAATAACCGCTGACATCGGCTGTGTTGGCATTTTCCGTCATGTTCAACCCTTCATCATTCTCAAAATATGCATGGCTGCCGATTCCGCCAGTCCTTCCAGATCATAACCGCCTTCCAGCAGGCTGACGACCCGGTTCGATGTGTATTTATCGGCCATTTCCAGAAGCCGGCCCGTTGCCCAGTCGAAATCCTCGCCCACCAGGTTGATCTGCGCCAGCGGATCGCGGTAATGCGCGTCGAAACCGGCGGAGATGAGGATAAGATCGGGCGAAAAATCGGCTATCGCCGGCAACACGCGGGATTTGAAGGCCTCGCGGAAATATTCGCTGCCGGTATTGGGCGAAAGTGGCGCGTTGACGATATTGTTCTTCACGCCGGTTTCGTTTTTGTCGCCGCTCCACGGGTAAAGCGGCATCTGGTGGGTGGAACAGAACAGCACCGACGTGTCGTTCCAGAAGATATCCTGCGTGCCATTGCCGTGATGCACGTCCCAGTCGATGATGGCGACGCGCTCCGCGCCGTGCGCCTTCTGCGCATGGCGGGCGGCAATCGCCACATTGTTGAAAAGACAGAAGCCCATGGCCTTTGCGGTTTCCGCATGGTGGCCGGGCGGGCGGGCGGCGACGAAGACATTGTCGGCAGCACCGGTAAACACGTCATCCACCGCCGCCATGGCCGCACCGATGCCGGTCAGCGCCGCCTGCAGACTTTTTTGCGAAACGTAAGTGTCGGCCTCGACGCGGTTGATCTCGCCATCCTCTTCGGGGATCTGCCGCATGATGGCAAGCAGATGCTCCTCCGGATGCGCCAGCAGCACCGCATCCTCATTCGCCTGCGGCGCTTCTTTGCGTTCCAGCCGCTCGAAATTCGGGTGTTCGAGTGCGATGTTCAGCGACCGCAGGCGGTCCGGCCGCTCGGGGTGGCCGGATGGCGTGATATGCTCCAGGAAGATCGGATGTTCGTATAAACGCGTCGCCATTCTTTTCCTCCCGAAGAAAGTCCGTTCAGGCGCGCTGCGGCAGAAGCGGATAACCGGCCATCACGGCGCGGCCGGCAAGTGCGGCAAGCACGGCCTTCAGCGCATCGCCCGGAATGAAGGCGAGCGAACCCATGAACGCCTTCTCGAAACCAAGCCCGACGACCACAGCCAGATAGGTGATGCCGAAAGCATAAAGCACGACCACGCCGCCAATCAGGCTGGCGACGAAGAAACCGATGCCCTGTGTGAGAGCGGACTGGCCGCGATTGACGAGCTTTTCCGAGAGCGTGCCGGTGACGAAGGCAGCTGCGATCCAGCCGATCAGGAAGCCGGTGGTCGGCGTGGTGAAAATCGAAAGACCGCCGCGTCCGCCCGAAAGCACCGGCAGGCCGATGGCGGCAATCAGGATCGTCAGGAGAACTGCCAGCGTACCGCGCTTTGCGCCCAGCACGACACCGGCCAGCATGACGCCGAGCGACTGCGCGGTGATCGGCACGGGGATGAAACCGAGCGTGATCGGCGGGAGAAGCCCGAGTGCGATGATGATGGCGGAAAACAGCGAAATCAGCACAAGGTCGCGGGTCGTCATGGCTCGGAAACTCCGGATGGTTGTCTGGCCTTCAGCTTTGGCCTCTGAAACCGCGCGCGTCAATGGCGTCGGCAATGGCATCGGCATCCTTCAACGTCATAATCACCAGCGGCACGATGATGGTGGCCATCCGCACAGGCAGGCCGCGCGCCCGATGCGCATCGCGCACCGCATGGTAACGGTTGACGATTTCAGGCACGAACCGCACGACGAGCCCGACCGAAAGCCCGATATCGGCGGCCTTCACCAGCCCCAGCCTTTCCAGCGGGGCGGCGGCAAGCGCGATCTCGTCCATGAATTGCGAGATGCTGACGGTGATGGTGACGGCGGTGGCAAGCAGCGCCAGCGCCGTCAGCCGCAAAAGATTGACACTGGCATCATGGGCAGGAAGCAGGAGATAGCTGAAGGCGGCGACGAGGAAGATGGTCAGCATCACCGGCCGCAGCCGCAGGCCGATATCCTTGAAGGGCAGCCACGTAGCGCCCAGAATAAGGGCGGCCAGAACCGTCGCGCATACAAGAACCAGCAGATCGCGGGTGAGGAACAATACGATGCTGAAACCCATGAGCGTCAGGAGTTTGAGGCGCGGCGAGACGCGGTAGAGCCAGCCGGTGCCTTCCACATGCAGCGATTTCATCGCGATGCCACCTCCAGATAGTGCGCCACCGCTTCTTCGGGGGCGGCGTCGGCCACCAGTGCGCCTTCATGGAACACCAGCACCCGGTCGAAACCTGCAACCAGCGGCAGATCGTGGGTGATGACGATCAGCGCCTGCGACAGCGCCGCCATGGTCTTTTCCACGGTGGCTCGGTTTTTGAGATCGAGCTGGTTGGTCGGCTCATCGAGAATGAGGATTTGCGGTTCGGTGACCAGAAGCGCCGCCAGCGCTGCAAGCTGCAATTCGCCGCCGGAAAGCTCATGCGCGCGCCGTTCTTCGAGGTGAGGTATGTCGAGCCGGGCGAGAACGGCTTTCACCCGGGCTTCGGTTTCGGCCTTGCCGAGGCCGAGCCGCTTCAGCCCGAAGGCGACATCGTCACGCACGATTGGCAGGATGATCTGGTTCTGCGGATTCTGGAAGATGAAGCCGACCGCCTGCAAGACCGCCTTGGCGTCGCTCACGGTGTCGAGGCCGTTCACCGAAACCTTGCCCTCGCTCGGTTTGTTCAGCCCGTTGATCAGCCGCGCAAAGGTGGTCTTGCCGGAACCATTGAGGCCGATCACGCCGATGCGCCGTTCCGTCAATGTCACAGACAGCGGCTGCAGGGCCTGCCGGCCCTCGAAAGCGACGCCGGCGGCGGTAAAACGGATTTCCAAGCTTACATCCTCGCGTACTTTTTCCGGTTCTATACCCCGTCATCAACAGAAGTGAAACAAGGAACAAAAAAAGAACATTGCAATCGCGAAAAAGCCGTCATACCTTCTGCTCCATGGTGATCAAGGTTTCAAACGAAGCGGCAAGGCGGATTTTTCTGGCGCGGCAGGGGCTTTCCTCTCCGCCCGGCAAGGCGCTTTCCAAGGATGGCCTGTTGCAGCTCATCACCGATATCGGTTTTGTGCAGGTGGACAGCATCGGCACGGTGGAGCGCGCCCACCACCAGATTATTTTCTCCCGCAACCAGACCTACAGGCGCGGCCATCTGACCACGCTTTTGGAAAAGGACCGGGCGCTTTTCGAGCACTGGACGCATGACGCCTCCATCCTGCCGACGGAATTTTATCCCTATTGGAAACACCGTTTCCGTCGCCGCGAGCCGATCATTCAGGAGCGCTGGCGCAAATGGCACGGCGAGGGTTTCGATGCGGCTTTCGGCGAAACGCTGGAGCGCATCGCCGCCACCGGCCCGGTTCTGGCACGGGAGCTGAAGGAGGACGGGCACCAGTCCGGCGGCTGGTGGAACTGGCATCCCTCCAAGACCGCCCTTGAATATCTCTGGCACACCGGCAAGCTCGCGATTGCCGGCCGCGTCAATTTCCAGAAGGTCTATGATCTCGCCGAACGGGTCATTCCCGGCGAGCATCACGAAACCGAGGTGGAGCACGCCGAATTCGTTGACTGGGCCTGCCGCGAGGCGCTGAAGCGGCTGGGTTTCGCCACCCATGGCGAAATCGCCGCGTTTTTCGATCTCGTCACCCCGCAGGAGGCGAGGGACTGGGTCAAGAACCATCGCGATGAACTCTGCGAGGTCTCGCTTCTTTCCAGCGACGGGGACAATGCCCGCGCGTCTTTTGCCTTTGCCGATTTCACCGCTGACCTGACAGACGTGCCGGAACCTTCCGCCCGCGTCCGCGTCCTCAGCCCCTTCGACCCGCTGCTGCGCGACCGAAACCGCACGGAGCGGCTGTTCGGCTTCTATTACCGCATCGAGGTCTTCGTGCCGGAGCCGAAACGGCAATATGGCTATTACGTCTTCCCCCTTCTGGAGGGTGACAGGCTGATCGGCCGCATCGACATGAAGGCGGATCGCAAGCGCGGCACGCTGGATGTACGCCGCCTGTGGCTGGAGCCGAGCGTGCGTGCTTCGGCCGGTCGGCTGGAGAAGCTCGACGCGGAACTGGTGAGGCTGGCGAAGTTTACCGGGGTGGAGAGCGTGAATTATCTGGAGGGCTGGCGGGAGGAAAAATGAGGTCCGTGGCTCTGGGTGTCATGAGAAAGGCGCATCCCACACCCCGTTGTTATCGTCCTTGAGGAAGCACGGCATTGCCGCTTGTTTCTTCTCCCCGCCGGGGAGAAGGTGGCCCGAAGGGTCGGATGAGGGGGCAACGGCAGAGATATGCGGAGAGCTTGCCCCCTCATCCCGCTGCCGCGGACTTCTCCCCGTCGGGGAGAAGAAACGAGCGGAACCCGCTCGCCTCACAATTGCGCGGTGAAGCTAGACAGCGCTCAAAATCACCCGATATCCGTCGCCGAAATCTTGATGCCGAACCCTTCAAGGCCGACATAATGCCGCTCCCGCGTGGTCATCAGCTTGATGGAGCTGATGCCGAGGTCCTTCAAAATCTGCGCGCCGAGGCCGATTTCCAGCCATTCGTTTTCGCGCGAACGGGCCTGCGCATGCGCCTCATCCGGATCACGGGCCTTGCGTCGTCCGGCCACCTGGCCGACGCCGACCGAGCCTTCGCGCAGATAGACGATGACGCCGCGGCCTTCTTCGGCGATCTTCTGCATATAATGCCGCACCGGCTGGCGGTCGCCGAACACATCGTCGGCCACGTTTTCGGGGTGCAGGCGCACGGGAATGTCGATGCCGTCGCGGATATCGCCGAAAATCACCGCCATATGCTGCATCGGATCCCAGGGCAGGGAATAGGCCTGCGCCTTGGCGGGTCCGAAGGGCGTCTCGATGGTGAAGGAGGACTCCATCTCCACCAGCGTTTCCTTGCGCTGGCGATAGGCGATGAGATCGGCGACCGAAACGTGCTTCATGCCGTGTTTTTCGGCGAAATCCAGCACCTGCGGTCCGCGCATCACCGTGCCGTCGTCATTCACCAGCTCGCTGATGACGCCGATGGGCGGCAGGCCGGCGAGCCGGCAGAGATCGACCGCCGCTTCGGTATGGCCGGAGCGCATCAATACGCCGCCCTCGCGGGAAATCAGCGGGAAGATGTGGCCCGGCCGGGTGAAATCGGAGGCACCAACATTGGGATTGGCAAGGTTGCGCACCGTGAGCGTGCGGTCATCGGCGGAAATGCCTGTCGTGGTGCCGTGCTTGAAATCGACGCTGACGGTGAAGGCCGTGGTATGCGCGCTGTCATTTTCCGCCACCATGGCGTTGAGGTTCAGCCGCTTGGCTTCCTCGCGCGGCATGGGCGCACAGACGATACCGGAGGTGTGGCGCACGATCAGCGCCATCTTCTCCGGCGTGCAGTGAACCGCCGAAATGATCAGATCGCCTTCGTTCTCACGGTCGTCATCATCGGTCACGACAACGATTTCACCGGCTTCGAAAGCGCGGATGGCGTCCACGACGCGTTTCTGGTCATAGGCCATGGCGATATCCCCTCACTTCAAACGGCCGGTCTGGCCGCGATCCCTCAGATAATGGTCGGCAACGGTGCAGGCGATCATCGCTTCGCCGATAGGCACGGCGCGGATGCCGACGCAGGGGTCGTGGCGGCCCTTGGTGCGCACATCCACATTGTTGCCGTCGGTATCGATGGAAAGACGCTCCGTCAGAATGGAGGAGGTGGGCTTGATGGCGAAGCGGGCGATGACAGGCTCGCCGGTCGCGATGCCGCCCAGAATGCCGCCGGCATGGTTGGACAGGAAGATCGGCTTGCCGTCATTGCCCATGCGCATCTCATCGGCATTTTCCTCGCCGGAAAGCTCGGCCGATGCGAAACCTTCGCCGATCTCCACGCCCTTGACGGCGTTGATCGACATCAGGCTGGAGGCGATATCCTGATCGAGCTTGGCATAGATCGGCGCGCCGATGCCGGCCGGAACCCCTTCCGCCACAACTTCGACGACGGCCCCGATGGAGGAGCCGGCCTTGCGGATGCCGTCGAGATACTCTTCCCAGACCGGCACCATGGCGGCATCCGGGCAGAAGAACGGGTTCTGGTCGACCTGATCCCAATCCCAGTTGTCGCGGTTGATTTTGTGCTTGCCGATCTGCACCAGCGCGCCGCGCACATTGAGGCTCGGCACCACCTTGCGGGCGATCGCACCGGCGGCGACACGCGCCGCCGTCTCGCGCGCGGAAGAACGTCCGCCGCCGCGATAGTCGCGAATGCCGTATTTCAGGTCATAGGTGAAATCCGCATGGCCGGGGCGGAAGCGCTTGGCGATCTCGCCGTAATCCTTGGAGCGCTGGTCGGTATTTTCGATCAGCATCGAAATCGGCGTGCCGGTGGTTATCATCGTCTCGCCGTCCTCATCCAGCATCACGCCGGAGAGAACCTTGACGATGTCATCCTCGCGGCGCTGCGTCACGAAACGGCTTTGGCCCGGTTTGCGTTTGTCCATCCAGTACTGCACCTCGGCAAGGGTGAAGCGAATGCCGGGCGGGCAGCCATCCACCACGCAGCCAAGTGCAGGCCCGTGGCTTTCTCCCCAGGTGGTAACGCGGAAAAGATGACCGAAACTGTTATGCGACATATTTTCAAAACCGGAAAACAGGGCGCCTGCGGGGAGCGCCGTTTAAAACAAGCGGATTTGTCTTAGTGGAAAATCCGGGCAAGGCAAAAGCCTTTCTTTCGCTGCGGCGGGATAAGTGCAGGGCACGGCGCCCTGACTGGAGACCCGCATGTCCGTGCCCTCATTTCTGGCGTGGCGCAGGGAAGAGGGCAACGAGGCGATTCGCGCCGGCCGGAGACGTTTTTCGAAATGACGAAAATGTAAAAGCGCCGTCGTTTTCCACGTTAATCCGGAGTTTTCCAATATTGCCGGGAAATGCGGTGTAAAAATCACTAACGGCTTGAACACGATCCCAAATCCGTTCATCAATTGGGCCGAAAATGTCATGGTTGCGGGCAATTTCCGCCACATTCGAAAGGCAATTCTTCATGCATGTAAGGTTTTCACGCAAATCCACGAAAGCTAGATCGATGCGTATGATGATTGCCGCCCTTCTGGCCACCGCCAACCTCCTGATGCCGATCAACGGCTACGCCCAGAGCGTCGACGTGGAAGGCACGATCAGCAAGATCGATGCAAATGGGCTGAGCATTACGCTCAACGACGGCAAGACCTATCGCGTGCCGGAAGAGTTTAATTTCGAAGGTCTGAAAGCGGGCGTGAAGGTCGTGGTTTTCTACACGGAAGTGGATGGGAAACGCGTGGTCGACGATCTTCAGGTCGTGCAGTAAGCACCAGCCCCTCAGGCCAAAACCTCCGTTCTGAAACGAGCGGATGCCTCTTGTTTCTTCTCCCCTTTCGGGGAGAAGTCCGCGGCAGCGGGATGAGGGGGCAAGGGTGCGGTCTATAGCTATCGTTGCCCCCTCATCCGACCCTTCGGGCCACCTTCTCCCCGGCGGGGAGAAGAAATACGCGGCGGCCTTTGCGCCAAATATACGGGCTGCTCGAGTAGGACGATGCAGAGGGTTATGCCCTGCGCCTCACCAAATCCACTCCGCGCTGTTCCTGTCGATCTCGACCTTCAAGATCCGATCCTGCGGAATTTGCGTCCTTGACGCCTCGTCCTTGTCCATGCCGGAGACCAGCCGGAAGATCGAGCGGATGACGCCGCCATGGCAGACGCATATCGTCGGAACCTCGACGGAGGAAAGCCATGCGCCGATGCGCCAGGAGAGGATTTCATAGCTTTCGGCATCCTGGCCGGGGGGAATGAAATCCCACTTGTTGGCCTTGCGCGCCTTCACCCGGTCCGGGAACTCTTTTTTCAGCTCCGGCAGGGTTTGCCCTTCCCAGTCGCCGAAGGAAACTTCGATCAGGCGATCGTCGGTACGATAGGCCTTGGGATCGAGGCCCATCGCGCCGCGCATCAGTTCCATGGTCTCGCGCGTGCGCCCGAGCGGGCTTGCCACGTAGTCGAAATCCGTGGCCTGTTCCCCCAGCAGCTGCGCAAGCAGTTTACCGTTACCGACCGCCTGCTGGCGGCCGAAATCGTTGAGCGGAATGTCTTTCTGGCCCTGAAGCCGGCGTATCGCATTCCAGTCCGTTTGTCCGTGCCGGATCACATAGACGAGCAAGGCGATACCCCGTTCTTCACACTTTTCAGGCTTAGTCCTTCACCACCGAAATGTCAGGCGCATCCACCGCCTTCATGCCGATGGTGTGGTAACCGGAATCGACATGGTGGATTTCGCCGGTCACGCCGGTCGAAAGGTCGGACAGCAGGTAAAGCGCCGACTTGCCGACTTCCTCGATGGAAACGGTGCGCTTCAGCGGCGCATTATATTCGTTCCATTTCAGAATGTAGCGGAAGTCGCCGATGCCGGAAGCTGCGAGCGTCTTGATCGGGCCGGCAGAAACGGCGTTGACGCGGATGCCGCGATTGCCGAGGTCGACGGCGAGATAACGCACGCTGGCCTCGAGAGCAGCCTTGGCCACGCCCATCACGTTGTAGTTCGGCATGACCTTTTCCGCACCGTAATAGGTCAGCGTGATGATCGAGCCGCCGTCGTTCATGACCGGCTCGGCGCGCTTGGCAACGGCGGCCAGCGAGAAGACGGAAATGTCCATGGTGCGGTTGAAATTGTCGCGGCTGGTATCGAGGTAACGGCCGGTCAGCTCATCCTTGTCGGAAAAGGCGATGGCGTGCACGACGAAGTCGATCTTGCCCCAGTGCTTTTCCAGCCCGGCAAAAACCGCATCGATCGTCTCGAGATCGGTCACATCGCAGTGACCGGCCATGAAGGCGCCCAGTTCCTGCGCCAGCGGCTCGACACGCTTCTTCAGCGCATCGCCCTGCCAGGTCAGCGCAACTTCCGCGCCCGCGTCGGCACAGGCCTTGGCGATGCCCCAAGCGATGGAACGATTATTGGCGACACCCATGATGAGGCCGCGTTTGCCAGCCATGAGGCCGGATGCCTGAGCCATTTTATGCTCCCTAGTACTTTTGATCGGTCCTGCCTATGGCATAGGCTGCAATCCTGTTCAAGATTGCCAAAGATCATCAACTGTTAGGGAGCGTAACAAAGGGTGCGTTGTCCCGGCTATTCGCAAAACTTTCACAAATAAAGGCCTTCGCGCATGTGCCGCATCAGGTCGGTCACCTTTTCGTCCGGCTTTTCCAAGAGAACGATGCGCAATTCGATGACGAGATCGCCCTGTCCGCCCTTGCCGTCGGCGAGCCCCTTGCCGGTAAGCCTCAGCACACGGTCGGAGCCGGACCAGGCCGGAATGGTGATGTTTTCCTCACCGAGCGGAGTCCTGACTTTCGTTTCACACCCCAGAACCGCGTCGCTGAGCGATATCGGCAGCGTCGTGTGAATATCGAAGCCACGAAGGGAAAACGCGTCGTCACGGGCGGTCAGCAATGTCACGGCAAGATCGCCGCGCGCCATGTTGGGTAGCTTCAGCCCCTGTCCCTTCAGCCGGACCACGTGTCCGTCGCTCATGCCGGCTTCGAGCTGGAAACGAACCTCGCGTTCGTCGGCAAGCGACACGGTAATCCACTTGTGTTCCAGCAGATCGGCGACCGTGACGGTGGCCTCCGCGGTGATGTCCGGCGCTTTTTCAGGAGCCGGCTGCGGCGTGCGGAAACGGCGCACCAGAGCGCTGAAAAGATTGGCGGCGAGCGATGCGGGCGCTGTCCTGTCATCGGCGGCGCCGGGCTGCGCGGTCTCGCCGGCACCCGGCATATCGCTTTTTGCGGTGCCCGCGGCAGCCTTTGCCGCTTCGGCCGCCTGCTGCACCTTGGGATCGTTCTGTGCTTCCGCGCCAAAAATCCGTTCGACGATATCTTCGGCGGTTTCCGCCTTGGCGTCGGTTTTCTGGCCGGTCTGCGCCCGGTTGCGGGCGTCCGCACGGGCCAGTTCCTCCATCAGCTTTTCGGCGGCCTTGGCGCGCTCGGCAGCCTCGCGCGCGGCTTCCCGCTGCTGCATGATGGTTTCGCCGCGCTGTTTCTTTTCGGCCGCCCTGCGGGCCTGATCGTAGAGATCGCGCTTTTTCGGGTCTTTGAGAAGATCATAGGCCTGCCCGATCTCGGCGAATCGCGCCGAGGCGTCGGGATCGTCGCGATTGGCGTCCGGATGGACGGTCTTCGCCTTCGTGCGCCAGGCGGCCTTGATTTCCTCGTGGCGGGCGTCACGTTTTACGCCGAGGATAGAATATGGATCGCGCATGCGAAACACCAGTTACGTTGGCTCAGGCGCTGCCGCCCTTCATGGCGCAATCCTGAAACTAACCCCTCCGAAAAGGGATGCCGCGATCATTCGCCTGCACGCCCTCGGTTTAATCAACGTCGACTGTTGCAATAAGTTGCTAATCACTCCTTTACGGAGGAAGCGCGCCGCACCCGGGCCGGCTCTATTCCATATTTAAGGGTAAACAGATTATTTCTGCTCGAAGCGGGTCAGCAGCCATTCGCCGGTTTCCGACAGGCAGGCCTGTCCCGCATAGCTTGCAATGCCCTCGAAGGAGTGTCGCGTCGTCCTGAAATCGCGGCAGACGAAGCCGCTGGATTTGTCTTCGTGAATGGCGGTGACGACGCCGGCGCTGCCGGTGGCGGCATTGGCCCAGGGCAGCGGCTGGTCGGCGAGCTTCGCGAGATCGGCCGACGTCACCGCATTGCGGATCGTCGCATCGTCCGTCTGCGGCGCATTGCTCGGCTGGTTGGGAATGGAGGCCGTGGAAAGCGAGCGGTCGACCTTGTCGCCGCCGAACAGGTCGAGGCTGACGCAGCCGCTCAGCACCACAAGCATTGACACGACGGCGGAAACTTCCGCTACCGACGAAAGGAGGCTCTTTGTTCGACTGTTCGACTTTGCTATGACGGTCACCATCTTTCACCAGAGATCATCTCTGGGGTCCAAATCAGCTCGGGAGCATTTTAGTCAATATGTCGGAAACGGGGTTAACATCCAGTGACTTCACGGAAGAAAATGAACCGTTCACGCTTTTTGCCGAATGGCTGAAGGATGCAACGGCTTCCGAAATCAACGATCCGAACGCGGTAGCGCTTGCCACCGTGGACGAAAATGGCCTGCCGAATGTGCGCATGGTTCTGCTGAAAGGCGTCGACGACCGCGGCTTTGTTTTCTACACGAATTTCGAAAGCCAGAAGGGCCAGGAGATCCTCGGCCAGAAAAAAGCGGCCATGTGTTTCCACTGGAAAAGCCTGCGGCGACAGGTGCGCCTGCGCGGTGAGGTGGAGATTGTGAGCGACGAGGAGGCGGATATCTATTACGCCTCGCGCCCGCGCGGCAGCCGCATCGGCGCCTGGGCTTCCAAGCAGTCTCGGCCGCTGGAAGGCCGTTTCGCGCTGGAAAAGGCTGTGGCGGAATATACCGCCAGATATGCCATCGGCGATATTCCGCGCCCGTCCTACTGGTCCGGCTTCCGCATCCGGCCGCTCAGCATCGAATTCTGGCACGACCGCAAATTCCGCCTGCATGATCGCATAGAATTCCGCCGCGAGACGCCTGACGGTGCATGGTCCAAGGTCCGCATGTATCCCTAAGGGCGGTCAGGGCAGGCCATTTACGGCCTGCCTATTTCAGCAGCGAATCGAACAGCGGCAGGCCGATGACGGCGGAGATGGCGATCAGCCCATAGCAGATGCGCCGGAACGCCGCCTCGTCGGCAAGCCCGTGCAGTCGCGCGCCGGCATAAAGCCCGGCCCCGTAAAAGGGCAGGGCGAGCAGGAAAAAGACGAAGACATCGGCGGTGAACAGGCCGCTGACGAAATAGCTGCCGGTGGAGATCACGGTCGAAATCGCGAAATATAAAATGACATTGGCGCGCACGAAGGCGCCTTTGAGCGCGCCGCCGAGCCAATAGGCGACGACCGGCGGACCGCCCAGTTGCGCAGCACCCGAAAACAGCCCGGCCAGAAACCCGGTGAAGAGGGTCAGCGGCGTCTTCGGCCGGCCGCTGTAACGCCAGCCGGAAAGCAGAAACAACAGCAGCATCACGACGACGGCGGAGATGATCCAGCGCAGCGTCAGCGGATCGCCGTTGGAAAGCAGCATGGTTCCAAGCGGCACGCCGACAAAGGCGCCGGCCGCCATGATGAAGACTTCGCGCCGGTCCGCCATGCGCCATGCGGGCGGTATCATGCCGAGCGTCAGCACGGCGTCCACCACCAGCAGCACTGCCGAGGCGACACGCGGCCCGACGATGGCGCTTGCGAGCGGGATGAAGATGAGCGCCGCACCGAAACCGGAAAAGCCGCGGGCAAGGCCGGCGAGAAAGGCGGCGCCCGCGAACATGGCGAGCAGAGTCGGACTATGCGCGGTGATGAGGGACGAGAAAAAATCGAGGTGGGACATGGGCGATGGCACGGTTGTTCGAATATGTTTTCTCTATCCCGCCTGCATGTACATGTCGCGGAATTTTCAGTTCATGGCGGCGTGACGCCCTGACGGGTCGACGCCGTCAGAGAATCATGATTAGAGTTGTAGCGCATGAACAAAGGATGAACAAATGTTTGCTGACATGATGCCTCGGTTTGAAGAGGCCTCGCAAAAATATGCCGCTGAAAACGGAATATTCCGCGACCCGGACTGGTACATGCTGAAGCTTCAGGAAGAGGTTGGCGAGGTCACACAGGCCTGGAATCGGCTGACAGGACGGGGGCGCATTAAGGGCAGGAGCAAAGAGGAGATGAAGCGGGATCTGGCCGATGAAGCCGCCGATCTGCTCGGCCATGTGCTGTTGCTGGCCCATTATAACGGTCTCGATATTGAAGGTGCGATCGAGCGTAAGTGGCGCTTTACGCCGTCAAAACCCTGAAGACTCCAGCTTTTCCAACATGGCCGCCACCGCATGCAGGTCGTTTGCAACGGCAATGCACTTCTCCCGCATTTCCTCGGTCGGCGGCGCCACGTCCGGCACCATGATCGTCATCATGCCCGCCGATGTCGCCGAGCGCACGCCTGAGTACGAGTCTTCCAGCGCAAGGCAGCGGCCCGGATCGAGCGAAAGCCGTCGGGCTGCGGTGAGATAGGGCATGGGTGCGGGTTTCGGTTCGGTATAGTCGCCGCGTGCGACGATGGTGTCGAAACGTTTGAGAAGATCGTGCGGCCCGAGATGGCGCGTCACCGAATCGTGCCGCGACGAGGTGGCGATGGCGCGGCGGATATCGAGCCGGTCGAGCAGATCGAGAATGTCGATGACGCCCGGCTTCAGCGCCACGCCCTCCGCCATCATCATGCCAAGATGCCGGAGCCAGGCGTCGCGGAAGCTGTCGATGGGAAAATCCGCACCATAGTCGGCAAAGATGGTGCCGGTGATGACGTCCCACGGGCTGCCGCAGACCTTCTGATAGGTCTCGACCTTCATGCCATGGCCGCCTTCATCCGAGGCAGCCAGAAATGAATCGCGATAGAGCCTCTCGCTCTCGATCAGCAATCCGTCCATGTCGAAAACCACGGCCTGCGGAAGAAAAGGCAGCATGGCTTAACCGAACCGGAAGGGGCGTTCGCCGAGGCTCTCGAACGGGCGGATCAGATAACCGTCCGGATCGGCGACGATGAATTGCCGGTTGCCCACTTCGACCGTGCCGCGTCTGTACCATTTTTCCTCCAGCGGCATGACGAGGTCGATGGAGGATCGCTCCAGCCGGGAGAGAATGGGTTGCAGGGAGGGGACGGCAAGTTGCAGGTTCATGCCGCGGCCGAGCGGAAATTCGAGCGCGGCATTGTCCGTCACGAATGTCCGGGTCGCGCCGATCTGGTCGATCATCAGCTGGGCATCCCCCAGCGCCAGATAGGTGAAACCCTCCTCGGGGCGCTCATAGACCACATGAAAACCGATCAGGTCGCAATAAAAGGCGCGGCTTTTCTGCCAGTCGCTGACGGCGAGTTCAGGAACGAGGGCATTTCGTATGATGGTCATGGTCTCCTTTGCCGCGCAGGCCCGGGGTGGGAGGAGGGGCCTGCCATGAGGGATGATCTTACCGTCTTACCGGCCGCATGCCAGAGGAAACCTCATCATGGCAGCCATGTGCGGGGTTATGGGCTGACGGGATGGCGACGCTGCGGGTGAGGGCTGTCACGGCAGGTTCGACATTTCCCGCGGCCGCGCATGCGCCGCGGAACTAAGCCTTCGTACCGCCGACGGTGATCTGGTCCATGCGCAGATGCGGCTGGCCGACGCCGACCGGCACCCATTGTCCGGCCTTGCCGCAATTGCCGATGCCGGTATCGAGCTTGGAATCGTTGCCGATCATCGAGACGCGCTTCATCGCATCCGGCCCGTTGCCGATCAGCATCGCGCCCTTTACCGGCGCGCCGATCCTGCCGTTTTCGATGAGGTAGGCCTCGGTGCAGCCGAACACGAATTTGCCGGAGGTGATATCCACCTGGCCCCCGCCGAAGGAAACGGCATAGATGCCCTTCTTCACGGAGGCGATGATCTCTTCCGGCGTCTTGTCGCCCGACAGCATATAGGTATTGGTCATGCGCGGCATCGGCACATAGGCGTAGCCCTGCCGGCGGCCGTTGCCGGTGGGCCTGGCGCCCATCAGCCGGGCGTTCTGCCGGTCCTGCATGTAACCGACCAGCCTGCCGTTCTCGATCAGCACATTATAGCCGGAAGGCGTCCCTTCATCGTCTATCGTCAGCGAGCCGCGGCGGCTGTCGATGGTGCCGTCATCCACGACGGTCACGCCGGGGGCGGCAACCATTTCGCCCATCAGGCCGGCGAAGGCCGAGGTTTTCTTGCGGTTGAAATCGCCTTCCAGACCGTGGCCCACCGCCTCGTGCAGCATGACGCCCGGCCAGCCGGAACCGAGCACCACATCCATGGTGCCGGCCGGCGCATCGATGGCGGTGAGGTTGACGAGCGCCTGGCGCAGCGCTTCATCCGCACCGCGCTGCCAGTTTTCCGTGGTGATGAAATCGCTGAAGCCGACGCGGCCGCCAATGCCGTAGGAGCCGCTTTCCTGCCGGTCGCCTTCGCCGGCCACGACGGAAACATTGATGCGGGTCATCGGCCGGATATCGCTGACGCGATGGCCGTCGGCCCGCAGGATGTCCACCACCTGCCAGCTTGCCGAAATGGTCGCCGTCACCTGCCGGACCTTGTCGTCCTTGTCACGCAGATAGGCATCGATATCGGTGAGGAGCTTCACCTTTTCCTCGAAGCTCGGGCTGCCGATGGGGTTCTCGTCGCCATAAAGCTTCTTGTTGGTGCGCTGCGGTGCGGCGGCATAAGAGCCGGAATAACCCTTGGTCACCGCGCCCACTGCATCGGAAGCACGTTTCAGCGCACTTTGCGAAAGCTCACCCGCATGGGCATAGCCAACCGTCTCGCCTACGACGGCGCGCAGGCCGAAACCCTGATCGGTGTTGAAAGAACCGCCCTTCAGCCGGCCATTATCGAAAGTAAGCGATTCGGCCTGGGCATGTTCGATGAAAAGCTCGCCATCGTCAGCGCCGGCAAGCGCCTCGCCGACGAGCTTGCGCAATTGCGTTTCGTCGCAATCGAAGAGTTTTACAAGATCGTCGGTCATGGGAGGCTCCAAACTGAATAGTGTCCGGCAAGCATGTAGGATCGCGTGGCGCCGCTGGCAAGCCAAAGCGTACCGGGGTTTAGGTTAGCTTGAAGATAAGATGCACCACAACGAAAGCAGCAATGCAGATCCACAGTTGATGGAGGAGCATCGGGAATGCCAGCCGTGACCAATGATTGCTGGAGTCAGGCGCTAGGCGCTGCCAGTGAAAATAGGCAAGCTGGTTGCCGGACACGACCGTTAGGGCAAGCTCGATGCTTTGCCAATCATGTGGAGATCGGAAAAATATCCCGTTCTTGCGAGCATAAGCCGCCATAAATGCAATTGCGGCATAACATATGGCAACGCCGCAGATGAATTGCAAGCTTGGCGATCTTTTGTCTCTCATGCTTTTCAGTAATGACTAAAACTATACTCTCAAGATATAGTTATCAGCTGAAAAAGCAAGGCGTTCTACTCAGGGAAGCGCGTCATATCCCTCGGCAAAGCCGGAAAGCTCGATCGGAATACCCACGCGATCCTGATCCACGGCTTCGCGCAGTGCGAAAACGGCATTCTTGCCAGCGCGCAGAACCTTCAGCAACTCGTCGTCGATATCCACTTCCACATAGCAGCCTTCGGAGAAGCAGCGGGTGAAATAGGCGCGGCCGATATTATTATTGTCGATATAAAGCTCCATGCCATCCTTCAAAAGCACGCCAAGCGGTGCGAGGATGCGCAGGATGCGCGACTTGCGGTCGGCCGTCTTCAGCACCACCACCGAAAGCCCAACTTCCGGGCGGTCATCGGCGATCACGTTCTGCATCAGCGCGCATTGTTCTTCGGACGCGCCCGCCGGCTTGTCGCAGATGACAGACCATGCTCCGTGCGTCGACTTCGGCGTGCCGGGCGGCTGCTGTTGCGCCAGCGCCGCAGCGGCAGGAGCGATGATGGCAAGACCGGCGGCGGCAAGAAAAGTGCGCGCGAGCGGGGAAAGACGCATGGATACCTCTGGGATTCGAATCAGTGCGGCTATTTTGACGCCATAATCCGGAAAAAAAAGCCTCAGGCCTTCAATTCCAGCGGAGTTGGGCGGAAATAGGACCTGTCTTGCGGGATGGGCGTGTGATTTGCCCGGCGCGACATTCATTATCCGGCGATGAAACTGGCGGCAAAACCGGCTGTGAGAAGGGGCTTTGTCGCATTTGGGCTGTTTGAAACCGCGTTCGGCCGGTCCGGTGAGGCGTGGGGTGAGAGAAAGTCGCCGTGGATTGACCAATGGCAAAATTGGGGCGCATCCGTGTCCCGACGCATATTGCGGCAGAGGACAAACTGTGGTTTGAAGTTAGTACCATAAGCATGGATTCTGCGTCTGTGATTGATCTAGATCAGACGCGTGAGGGAGAGGGTACCGTGACGAATAGGATTTACGCAGCACTGGCGGGGATGACCTGTCTGCTCACGGCTGTCGGCGCCCACGCCGATCAGCCGGTGCATTGGCAAATGGGCATGCAGGAGGCCGCCACGCCGATCATGCACGAAATACGCTGGTTTGAACAATATACGCTCTGGTTCATTGTTCCGGTTACGCTTTTCGTTCTTGCGCTGCTCATCGTCGTCGCCCTGAAATTCCGCGCCGCGAAAAATCCGGTGGCTTCCAAGACCAGCCATAACACGGCGATCGAGGTGGTCTGGACGCTGGCGCCGGTTCTCATTCTTCTGTTCCTTGCTTTCCCGTCGTTCAATCTCTTGAACGCGCAGCTCACGCAGCCGGAAAACCCCGACGTGACGCTGAAGGCGACCGCCACGCAATGGCTGTGGAGCTATGAATATACGGCCGCCGAAGGCGCCGAGCCGGTTTCATTCGACAGCTACATGCTGAAGGACCAGGATCGCGCCGCCGCGGGCAAGGAAGACAGGGCCCGCTATCCGCGTCTTCTGGCGGTAGACAATGAAATGGTCGTTCCGGTCGGCAAGACCGTTCGCCTGCTCGTCACCGCCGCACCGACGGATGTGATCCATTCCTTCGCCATGCCGGCTTTCGGCGTCAAGATCGACGCCGTTCCCGGCCGCCTGAACGAAACCTGGTTCAAGGCGGAAAAAGAGGGCCTTTATTACGGTCAGTGTTCCGAGCTTTGCGGCAAGGACCATGCCTTCATGCCAATCGCCATTCGGGTGGTTTCCGAACAGCAGTACAACACCTGGCTCACCGCCGCCGCTTCTGACCTGAGCGGCGCGAACCGGGCGCTGATGGCCTCTGTCGATGGCGCTCCGCGCACCGTCGACGTTGCCGCCAACGAAACCAACTGACTCTGGAGTGAGGACAATGGCTGGACCTTCCGCACACGACGATCATCACTCGCATGGTCATTCCGCACATGACGATCATTCGCATGATGCGCATCATTCCCATACGCCGGGCTTCTTCGCCCGCTGGTTCCTGTCGACCAACCACAAGGACATCGGCACTCTCTATCTGATCTTCGCGATCATCGCCGGCATCGTCGGCGGCGGGCTTTCCGTCGTCATGCGCATGGAGCTGCAGGAGCCGGGCATCCAGATTTTCCACGGTCTGGCGTCCATGGTTTACGGCTTCGAGGGTGACGCCGCCATCGATGGCGGCAAGCACATGTTCAACGTGTTCACCACCGCGCACGCGCTGATCATGATCTTCTTCATGGTCATGCCGGCGCTGATCGGCGGTTTCGCCAACTGGATGATCCCGATCATGATCGGCGCTCCGGACATGGCTTTCCCGCGCCTGAACAACATTTCCTTCTGGCTGATCGTTCCGGCTTTCATCCTTCTCATTCTCTCGCTCTTCGTCGAGGGCCCTGCGGGCGCCTACGGTGTCGGTGGCGGCTGGACCATGTATCCGCCTCTATCGACCAGCGGCATGCCGGGACCGGCGGTGGATCTGGCGATCTTCGCGCTGCACGTTTCGGGCGCGTCGTCGATCCTCGGTGCGATCAACTTCATCACCACCATCCTCAACATGCGCGCTCCGGGCATGACGCTGCACAAGATGCCGCTCTTCGCCTGGTCGGTCCTCGTCACCGCGTTCCTGCTGCTGCTTTCGCTGCCGGTTCTGGCAGGCGGCATCACCATGCTTCTGACCGACCGCAACTTCGGCACGGCATTCTTCTCGCCGGAAGGCGGCGGTGACCCGATCCTTTACCAGCACCTGTTCTGGTTCTTCGGCCATCCGGAAGTCTACATCCTGATCCTGCCGGGCTTCGGCATCATCAGCCACATCGTCTCCACCTTCTCCAAGAAGCCGGTCTTCGGTTACCTCGGCATGGCCTACGCCATGGTCGCCATCGGCGCCGTCGGCTTCATCGTCTGGGCCCACCACATGTACACGGTCGGCCTGTCGCTCGAAGCGCAGCGTTACTTCGTCTTCGCCACCATGGTCATCGCGGTGCCGACGGGTATCAAGATCTTCTCGTGGATCGCGACCATGTGGGGCGGTTCGCTGACCTTCTCGACCCCGATGGTCTGGGCGATCGGCTTCATCTTCCTGTTCACGGTCGGCGGCGTCACCGGCGTCCAGCTCGCCAATGCCGGTCTCGACCGTTCGCTGCACGATACCTATTACGTGGTGGCGCACTTCCACTACGTTCTGTCGCTCGGCGCGGTCTTCGCGATCTTTGCCGGCTGGTATTACTGGTTCCCGAAGATCACCGGCTACATGTACAGCGAGTTCCTCGGCAAGCTGCATTTCTGGGTCATGTTCGTGGGCGTGAACCTCGTGTTCTTCCCGCAGCACTTCCTCGGTCTTGCGGGCATGCCACGCCGCTACATCGATTATCCCGATGCCTATGCCGGCTGGAACATGGTATCCTCCTACGGTTCCTACATCTCGGCCGTCGGCGTGCTGATCTTCCTCTTCTGCGTCTGGGAAGCCTTCGCAAAGAAGCGGATCGCCGGCGACAACCCCTGGGGTGAAGGTGCGACGACGCTTGAATGGCAGCTGTCTTCGCCGCCGCCCTACCACCAGTGGGAACAGCTGCCGCGCATTCGCTGATGCGCGGGCCGGAAGGCGCGGGCAGGGCCTGCGAATTCCCGGCGCTGAAAATGAGGGACGGCGCGGTTCGGTCCGTGCCGTTTCCCGAACGGGCAGGCTCTCCTGCCGCGTGACATTTTGTCCAAGCGATGCCTGCCGTCCGACGTGATACATGCCCCGGACGTGATAAATGCCAAATCTGGCCTTTATGAAATGCAAGCGCAGACGAATGGCGGCAGGGTGCGGCGAAAAGCCGGAAAATGGCATCGGGTTTGCCCGGCGCCGCTCATGCCAGGACGTTCGGGACCCATGAATTGACGCATCGCGCATGCCGGAAATCACATTTGTTTTCGGGCCGGTGCAAGGGACGTCGCTTCACGCGGCGTTCGAAGGAAACAGGACAGGAAATGAGCATTATCGACAATCGCGACATGCTGGGCGTGAAGGGCTCCGAACTTTCGGAAGCCGGCGCGCGCGATTATTTCGAATTGCTGAAGCCGCGCGTCATGTCGCTCGTCGTCTTCACGGCCTTTGCGGGTCTCGTGCTGGCGCCGGGTGAAATCAACCCGGTGCTCGGCATCATCGCCGTTCTCTGCATCGCCGTCGGCGCCGGCGCATCTGGCGCGCTCAACATGTGGTACGATGCCGATATCGACGCCGTGATGAGCCGCACCGCCCGGCGGCCGATCCCGTCCGGCCGCATCGCGCCGCGCGAGGCGCTGGCCTTCGGGCTGACGCTGTCGGCCTTTTCGGTGGTCATTCTCGGCCTTGCCGTCAACTGGTTCTCGGCCGGCCTGCTCGCCTTCACCATCTTCTTTTACGCCGTCATCTATACGATGTGGCTGAAACGCTCGACACCGCAGAACATCGTCATCGGCGGTGCGGCCGGCGCTTTCCCGCCCATGCTCGGCTGGGCCTGCGTCACCGGCGGCGTTTCGCTGGACAGCATCATCCTGTTCCTCATCATCTTCCTGTGGACACCGGCTCATTTCTGGGCGCTGGCGCTGTTCAAGATGCGCGATTACGGCGCCGTCGGCATTCCGATGATGCCGAACGTGGTCGGCGAACGCTCCACCAAGAACCAGATGATCGTTTATGCGGTGCTGACCGCGGCCGCGGCCGTCGCGCCTTATTTCACCGGCCTTGCGAGCGCCGGTTACGGCATTTTCGCCGCCGTTCTGAGCGCGATCTTCGTCTACTGTTCACTCGATGTCCGGCGCATGCCTGAGGGCGACGAGAAGATGCTGCCGGCCAAGAAGATGTTCGCCTATTCGGTGCTTTACCTTTTTGCGATTTTCTCCGGCCTTCTGGCCGATCATTTCGCGCCGGCCCTGAAGGCCGTCATGTCAGGAGTCCTGTGATGGAAACGGTGGAACTGAGCGCGGCGCAGAAAAAATCGAGACGTGGGCGAAACATCGCGCTCGGCGTCCTGCTCGCCGGCCTGGTGGTGCTGTTCTACATCATCACCATCATCAAGATCGGCTCGCACTGACGCGCTGATTGAGGGGAGAGGAGGAGGAGATGGCGAATATGGAAGCGCAGACGGCAGGGACCGGCAGGCAGCGGGTGAGCAATCGCTCCATCCTCGTGCTTTGTCTGGTGTTTTTCTGCGCCATGATCGGCATGGCCTATGCCGCCGTACCGCTTTATACGCTGTTCTGCCGTGTCACGGGCTATAACGGCACCACCCAGCGCGTCGAGCAATATTCCGACGTCATCCTCGACAAGACCATCAACGTCACCTTCGACGCCAATACGTCGAACGGCCTCAACTGGGATTTCCAGCCGGTCGACAAAAAGGTCATGCCGAAGATCGGCGAAACGGTGCAGGTGACGTTCAAGGCGACGAACCGTTCACCCGTGGCGACCACGGGCACGGCGGTCTTCAACGTCACGCCGATGGAAGCCGGCGCCTATTTCAACAAGGTGGAGTGCTTCTGCTTCACCGAAACGACGCTGCAGCCGGGTGAAACGCTGGAGATGCCGGTGGTGTTCTTCGTCGATCCTGACATCGCCACGGCGCGCGAGACCAAGAGCATTCATACTTTAACGCTGTCCTATACGTTTTATCCGGCCAAAACCGAAAAACCGGTTGCGTCCTTGCCGGTAAAGACTTCATCTGGCGAAAGCAAATTGTGAGAGGAGATCTGGCCTTTTATCGAAGGCCGGATCAGGGAAGAGACATTCGGGGATTGTCGCAATGGCAGATACGCATCAGAAGAACCACGACTACCACATTATCGATCCAAGCCCCTGGCCGCTTCTGGCCTCGATCGGCGCCTTCATCCTGACCTTCGGTGGCGTCTGTTACATGCGTTACCTGTCGGGCGGCTCCTTCAAGCTGTTCGGCGCGGAACTGGCCAATCCCTGGCTGTTCTATATCGGCCTCGTCATCGTGCTTTACACCATGTACGCATGGTGGTCCGACACGATCAAGGAAGCCCATGAGGGCAACCACACCCGCGTCGTCTCGCTTCACCTGCGTTACGGCATGATCATGTTCATCGCCTCGGAGGTGATGTTCTTCGTGGCGTGGTTCTGGGCCTATTTCGATGCCAGCCTCTTCCCGCACGAAGCCATTCAGGCGTCGCGCCTCGAATATACCGGCGGGCAATGGCCGCCCAAGGGCATCGAGGTGATCGATCCCTGGCACCTGCCGCTCTACAACACCGTCATCCTGCTTCTGTCGGGCACCTGCGTCACCTGGGCGCACCATGCCCTTCTGCATAATGACCGCAAGGGCCTGATCACCGGTCTGTTGCTCACCGTCGCGCTCGGCGTCCTGTTCTCCACCGTGCAGGTTTACGAATACATGCACGCGCCGTTCGACTTCAAGAATTCGATCTACGGCGCGACTTTCTTCATGGCCACCGGTTTCCACGGTTTCCACGTATTCGTCGGCACGGTCTTCCTGCTGGTCTGCCTGTTCCGCGCCGTTGGCGGCGGTTTCACGCCCAAGCAGCATTTCGGTTTCGAGGCGGCTGCCTGGTACTGGCACTTCGTGGACGTCGTCTGGCTGTTCCTGTTCTTCGCCATCTATATCTGGGGTGGCTGGGGCGCGCCGCTGCACGGCTGATTGCGTCGGATAGAGGACTGGGTCCGCAGCAAGGCATCCTGTGGAGCGAGCAGGTGCCACGTGTTTCTTCTCCCCGCCGGGGAGAAGTCCGCGGCAGCGGGATGAGGGGGCTACGGTAGAGATATTCGGAGAGCTAGCCCCCTCATCCGACCCTTCGGGCCACCTTCTCCCCGGCGGGGAGAAGAAACAAGCAGCAAAGCCGAGCGACAGATGACTGCCTTGGTTTAGAAGCACGCTTCCAACAGGCTCGCTGTCGTCCTCGGGCTTTGGGCAACTTCGCGGGAGGTCGTCATGTCTGAACCATCAAACGGCAATTTCGCGCCGGTCGATCCCATCAAGGTGGGCTTGAAAGGCTGCTGCCCGCGTTGCGGCAACGGACGGCTGTTCGACGGCTTTCTGACCATAAAACCCGCCTGCAGCGCCTGCGGACTGGATTACGGTTTTGCCGATGCGGGCGATGGCCCGGCGGTTTTCGTCATGCTGATCGTCGGTTTTCTGGTCGTCGGGCTGGCGCTGTGGTTCGATCAGCGTTTTGCGCCGCCGGTCTGGGTGCATGTCATGCTGTGGTTGCCGTTTACGGTGATTGTCTCCCTTGTGCTGCTGCGCAAGCTGAAAGGGATCATGATTGCGCTGCAATACCGCAACAATGCAAGCGAAGGCAGGCTTGATCGTGAATGACGTTTCCCACATGAAGGCGGCGGAAAGGCGGGTCTGGTTCGCCGCGCCGCTGGTGCTGCTGGCGCTTGCCATTCTTCTCGGGCTCGGCACCTGGCAGGTGAAGCGTCTCTACTGGAAAGAAGCGCTGATTGCCGATATCGAGGAGCGGCGGAGCGCGAGCCCGGTGCCCCTCTCCGATATAGAGGCGATCGCGAAAAGCGGCGGCGATATCGAATACCGCACGGTCAGTCTTTCCGGCACCTTCGATCATGCCCGCGAGCGGCATTTCTTCGCCACCCATCAGGGGCAAACGGGCTATTACATCTATACGCCGCTGACACTCGCCGATGGCCGCATTCTCTTCGTCAATCGCGGATTCGTGCCCTTCGAGATGAAAGAACCGGCCAAACGGCCCAACGGGCAGGTTGCCGGTGAGGTGACGATCACCGGGCTTTCGCGCGCGCCGCTGGTTGCCAAACCGTCGTCGCTGCTGCCTGATAACGATATCGCCAAGAACATCTTCTACTGGAAGGATCTGGCGGCCATGGCCTCCAGCGCCGATATCCCGCCCGACCGGCTGGTCCACCTCTTCGTGGATGCTGACACCGCGCCTAACCCGGGCGGCTGGCCGCAGGGGGGTGTGACGCTGATAGATTTGCCCAACAATCACCTGCAATATGCGATAACGTGGTATGGGTTGGCGGCGGCCCTTGTCATCGTCGCCGGTTTTGCCTATTTCCGGAACGGTAAGGCGCAGGGTGAATAAAGCGCAGCCCGTCCGGTAAGGCAGCTTGTCGGGCAAGGCCATGAAGCACGGCCCAAGGAGCAGGCCAAGGAGCTGGAATGAACATCGCCGTTTCCAAACCCCCTTTGACGATAAGGCTGTGCGGACCGCGCGGCTTTTGCGCGGGCGTGGACCGGGCGATCCAGATCGTCGTGCTGGCGCTGAAGGCCTATGGCGCACCCGTCTATGTCCGCCACGAAATCGTGCATAACCGCTATGTGGTGGAAGGGCTGGAAGCCAAGGGCGCGGTTTTCGTCGAGGAACTGCATGAAATTCCGGCCGAGCACCGCGAGCAGCCGGTGGTTTTCTCGGCCCACGGCGTGCCGAAATCCGTGCCGGAAGATGCGCAGGCGCGTAATCTGTTCTATCTCGATGCCACTTGCCCGCTGGTCTCCAAGGTCCACAAGCAGGCCATGCGCCACCAGCGCCTTGGCCGCCATGTGGTGCTGATCGGCCATGCCGGCCACCCCGAGGTCATCGGCACCATGGGCCAGCTTCCGGAAGGAACGGTCTCGCTGATCGAAACGGTGGAAGACGCCGGCCGTTACGAACCGGCGGACCGGGAAAATCTTGGCTTCGTCACCCAGACGACACTTTCGGTCGATGACACGGCCGGCGTCATCGCAAGGCTGCAGGAACGTTTCCCGGCTATTCAGGCGCCCGCCGCCGACAGCATCTGTTACGCAACCACCAACCGTCAGGATGCGGTGAAGCAGGCGGCCCCCGGCTGCGACCTCTTCATCGTCGTTGGCGCCCCCAATTCCTCCAATTCCAAGCGGCTTGTGGAAGTGGCGCTGCGGGCCGGTGCACAGCGCTCCGTGCTGGTGCAGCGGGCCTCGGAAATCGACTGGAATGAAATCGGCGATATCCGCACCGTCGGCCTTTCGGCGGGCGCATCCGCACCGGAGGTCATCGTCGATGAGATCATCGAAGCCTTCAAGGCGCGTTTCGATACGACGCTCGATCTCGCCGTGACGGTGGAGGAAACGGAACATTTCCTCGTCAATCGCGAGCTGCGCAGCATCGAGCTGACGACGGACGACATGGCTTTCGTGAACGGCAACGCCAATGATGCGCTGCCGCCGAAAACCGCCGCCGGCATCTGAAGCGGGATGGCGCTGAATGCGGGCGGTTTCCGTCCCACCTGCGTCATCTCCACCCGAGATTTCCACTCCATCCTTCATCAAGAGATTTGAAATTGGCAGTTTATACGGACATCACCGAAGATGATCTGAGGAATTTCCTCACGCAATATGACGTCGGCAGCCTCACCTCCTACAAGGGCATTGCCGAAGGCGTCGAAAACTCCAATTTCCTGCTGCATACCACCAAGGACCCGCTGATTCTCACGCTTTATGAAAAGCGCGTGGAGAAATCCGATCTGCCCTTCTTCCTCGGCCTCATGCAGCATCTGGCCGCCAAGGGCCTGTCCTGCCCCCTGCCGCTGCCGCGCAAGGATGGCGAGTTGCTTGGAGAGCTATCGGGCCGGCCGGCGGCGCTCATCTCCTTTCTCGAGGGCATGTGGCTGAGAAAGCCGGAAGCGAAACATTGCCGCGAAGTCGGCAAGGCGCTGGCCGCCATGCATCTGGCCGGCGAGGGGTTCGAGATCAAGCGGCCGAACGCGCTTTCCGTCGAAGGCTGGAAGGTACTTTGGGACAAGTCCGAAGCGCGAGCCGACGAGGTGGAGAAGGGCCTGAAAGACGAGATTCGCCCGGAAATCGATTATCTCGCCGCCCATTGGCCGAAAGATCTGCCGGCCGGCGTCATCCATGCGGATCTGTTCCAGGACAATGTGTTCTTCCTTGGCGATGAACTGTCCGGCCTGATCGATTTTTATTTCGCCTGCAATGACCTGCTCGCTTATGACGTGTCGATCTGCCTCAATGCCTGGTGCTTCGAAAAGGATGGCGCTTACAACGTCACCAAGGGCAAGGCGCTGCTGGAAGGTTACCAGTCGGTGCGCCCGCTGAGCGCAGCGGAGCTCGAGGCCCTGCCGCTTCTGGCGCGCGGTTCGGCGCTGCGTTTCTTCCTCACCCGCCTTTATGACTGGCTGACGACGCCGGAAGGCGCGCTGGTGGTCAAGAAGGACCCGCTGGAATATCTGCGCAAGCTGCGGTTCCACCGTTCCATCGCCACTGTTGCCGAATATGGGCTGGCGGGCGAATGAAACATGTCGATATTTTCACCGATGGCGCCTGCTCCGGCAATCCCGGTCCCGGCGGCTGGGGCGCCGTGCTGCGTTACGGTGAGGTGGAGAAGGAACTCTTGGGCGGCGAGGCCGAGACCACCAATAACCGCATGGAATTGATGGCGGCGATTTCGGCGCTCAATGCGCTGAAAAGCCCCTGCGAGGTCGATCTTTATACCGACAGCGCCTATGTGAAGGACGGCATCACCAAGTGGATTTTCGGCTGGAAAAAGAAGGGCTGGAAAACCGCCGATAACAAGCCGGTCAAGAATGTTGAACTATGGCAGGCGCTGGAAGCGGCGCAACAACGCCATAAGGTTACCTTGCACTGGGTCAAGGGCCATGCCGGCCACCCGGAAAACGAACGCGCCGACGAATTGGCGCGAAAGGGCATGGAGCCCTTCAAACGGCGGTAATGGAAGCCTGCTCTATTTCGGGCCGGGCAAATCCGAGCCGGCGACCCCGTTATCGGGGGTTGTGAAAACCGAAACCCGACCTATCTTGTCGTCAAGGGGCGCTCCGGTAGCGCTCAACGGAGGAGAGAAATCCGGATGATCCTGCATTGTGTATTTCTACGCTTCAAGGCTGCAACGGCCGCTTCTGAAAAACACGCAATATTCGAGGCGATTGCCGCCCTGAAGGATGTGATACCCGGCATCATCGATGTGAAATACGGCCAGAATGTCTCACCCGAGGGGCTGAATGGCGGTTTTGTCGACGGTTTCATTGTGACGCTGGAGAGCCCCGAGGCCCGCGACGACTATCTCGCCCATCCCAAGCACATGGAAGTGGGGGAACGTCTCGTGTCGCTCACCGATGGCGGTCTGGCCGGGCTTCTGGTGTTCGATATGAATGTTTGAGTGGAGGGCGGCGGGGCCGCCCTTTATTCTGCAATGTGAATGCCTATAGCAGAATCGTATCACGAAAGGCGCCGTCACCCCGGACTTGATCCGGGGTCCAGTGCGATCAAGTCTTTGATCGCGAAAGACTCTTCCTACGGCGCAGACGCGCCGTGGCTGGATGCCGGATCAAGTCCGGCATGACGGGAAGCAGGAGCCTTTACATGCAACGAGGGACCAGGCTCGCCCTCAAAGCTGCTCGATCATCGCCGCAGCGGCAGAGACCGTCGCCTGGCCGGGGTTCTCTTCCACGTTGAGCGACTTCACCACACCGTCTTCCACCAGCATCGAATAACGCTTGGAGCGCACGCCGAGGCCGCCGGCGGAAAGATCGGCATCGAGGCCGAGCGCCTTGGTGAAAGCGGCGTCCCAGTCGGCGAGGAAGTGGATTTTGCCCTGACCGCCGGAGGATTGCGCCCATGCGCCCATCACGTGCCAGTCATTGACGGCGACGACGGCGATGTCATCCACGCCCTTGGAAAGAATGGTGTCGCGGTTTTCGAGATAACCCGGCAGATGGTTCAGTGAGCAGGTGGGGGTGAAAGCGCCGGGGACGGCGAAGAGAACCACCTTCTTGCCGCCGAAAAGCGCGTCCGTGGTGGTTTCCACCGGGCCCTCGGCCGTCTTTTCCTTGAAAGTTGCGGAAGGCAGTTTTTCGCCGATCTTGATGGTCATGTCCGTGCTCCTATAGCCGTTCGGTTCGCGCGACTATAGAGTTTGGCAGGGAAAAGTGGAACCCGGTTTTCCCGGGCAGACAAACGAAAACAAGGCGTCCGGATCCCGTCAGATTCAGAATGAAGCTGACAGAATGCTGAGCACGGAAATGAAATCTGCCATGCGGTTTTCGAGCTGGTTTCCAGCGCTGAAACGCTGCTCAGGGCTTCGGGAAATTCAACATCGTTTCCATGGCCCGATCGCCGGATTTGACCAGGATGGGCCAGCTATTGCCCTGCACCTGATAGGTTTTCGGCAGGCCCTTGATGTTCATGTAGAAGGAGAGCTTGCGCTTGTCGCGCACCAGGTTCTGCGGCTCGTAATAGGCAAAGCCCGATGGACCGGCGATGAAGATTTCGGTCTCCTTCGGCGCGTTTTCCGGAAGCTGCAATTGCACGCCGAGCATGGTCTTGTCGGGCGTGATGTGGAAATCGATCACCTTGAAATCGTCGGAGGCCGCCTCGGGCAGCGTTTCGCGCGCCTCCTCCAGCAATCGCCGCTCCTCGTGGTCGTCATCACCGGCATTGCCGCGCTCGATTGAAAACTTCGCCTCGAAGGGAATGCAGATATTCTGACACACGCCGATGAAAGCGGTGAGATCGATCTTCCCGCTTGCCGCCGGGTCCGTGGCTTTCAGCTGAAACGGAAGGCTGACGGCGTGGTCGTAGCCGATATCGGTGATGTCGCCGTTTTCGATCAGCTTCGGAACCGGATAGGCCATGGTGGTGAGCGCCGCGCCGCTTGCCGGATCGGGCGTGATCTGCGGCGGTATGCCCGCTTCGCCCGGTTCGCGCCAATAGGTGATCCAGCCGTCCTTAGGCTCGATCTGCAGCACGCCGCGCACCACGCCGTCGGCATCCATGGCAAGGCTCGCCACGCGCATCTGGCCGCCTTCGCTTCTCGCCCAGTCGGTAATCTCGGCCTGGGCGGCTTCAGCGCCGCCAAGTAGGGCAGCAAATGCCGCTGCAAAACGGAAATGTGAAAATCGAAAGAATATTCTGGCGCTCATGCTTTCCGTCTAACCCAACATCGCCCGGGGGACCAGTTACGAATTCGTGCGGTTCATCATTTTCGGTTGATTGATCGGGCGCGATGCCGCATCCTGTCCTTTGTCGAAGTGCGAACGCCGTTTTCGTTAAATGACGGAATGCGGTCTGCTGGAGGCGCCGGTGAGCTTTTCAACCCTGATGGACAAACGCGAACGTGGCTTTCTCGATGGTCAGTTCCTCATCGCGATGCCGGGGCTGGACGACGGCAATTTTGCCCGTTCGGTGATCTATATCTGCGCCCATTCGGATGCCGGCGCCATGGGCTTCATCATCAACCGGCCGCAGCAGATCACGTTTACGGATATTCTGCTGCACCTGAAACTGGTGGACAGCAACGACGCCATCATGCTGCCCAACCGCACCCGCGAATTCCCGATCCAGTGCGGCGGCCCGGTGGAATCCGGCCGGGGTTTCGTGCTGCATTCGGATGATTATTTAAGCGAATCCAGCATTCCGGTCAGCGATGATATTTCGTTGACGGCAACGCTCGATATCGTCCGCGCCATTTCCAACGGCCGCGGTCCGCAAAGGGCGACCATGATGCTCGGTTATGCCGGCTGGGGTCCGGGCCAGCTGGAAAACGAGATCGCCAATAATGGCTGGCTGAATTGCCCCGCTGCGGAAGAGCTGATCTTCGACCGTGGGCTGGACAATAAATACGAGCGGGCGCTGGCGCTCATGGGCGTCGATGCGCGCATGCTTTCCACGGATGCCGGGCACGCCTGAGCCCCTGAATGTTCCGCCGGTTTTGGCTGGAACCAAATCCCGACCCCTGACGTTACTCACCCTGAAAGCCGGACAGAAAGTACGGCTCAACAAGGGAGTAGTATTATGGGTAGCACATCTGACAAGATCGCCGGTAAAGCCAATGAAGTTGCTGGCAAGGTGAAGAAGAACGTCGGCGAAGCGACGGGCAATAACGAATTGCGCGCCAAGGGTGCTGCCCAGGAAGCCAAGGGCAAGGTACAGACCAGCGTTGGCAAGGCGAAAGACGCCGTCAAGGGTGCCGTCGACCGCATGTAATGCCGTCTGACTGCCTCGCGCCTCTTTCGATGCGGCGCTTCGGAGCGCATGTGTTGACCGCACATGCGCTCTTGTCGTCTGGGATGTTCCGAAGGCGGTCGCCTGTTACGCCTTTCATATGCGCTCCGGGCTTACCCCCCTCTGTCCTGCCGGACATCTCCCCCTCAAGGGGGGAGATCGACCTGAGGCGAGGTCTCGCCCATCTCAATACTTGAGAATGGAGTGGTGGAAGAGCGTCTTGCCGATCTCCCCCCTTGAGGGGGAGATGTCCGGCAGGACAGAGGGGGTAAGCCCGGAGCGCAGGAGCGTCAATGATTTTCAGCTGTCGTCTACGGTGCATGTTGGCATCGTATGTTTCCTCCACCCACCCGATCCATCGCAAGGGTTTCATCGATGAAGCTTTTTTCCTGCGCATCCTGCGGCCAGCCGGTCCATTTCGACAATCGTTTCTGCGTTTCCTGCGGTCATCGTCTGGCCTTCGTGCCGGAGCGGCTTTCAATGGAGGCGCTTTCGCCCGCGGGTGAGCCGAACTGGCAGATCTTCTCGGACCCGCAAAAACAGGTGCGGTTTTGTGCCAATGAAGTGAACGATATCTGCAATTGGTCAGTGCCGGCGCAAAGCGACAGCGCCTTCTGCCCGGCCTGCAGCCACAACCGTCTGGTGCCGGATATCGCAACCGAACAGGGCATCGCGCAATGGCGTCGCATCAGCCAGGCGCAGCGGCATCTGTTCTATTCGATCCTGCGGCTTGGCTTGCCGCATCCCAACCGCGATGCCGACCCTGCCGGTGGCCTCGTCTTCGACTTTCTGGTGGATGCGGTGGCGCCCGATGGTTCCGTCATTCCCGCCATGACCGGTCACGATGAGGGCCTCATCGCCATTCGCGCCGCAGAGGCTGATGATGCAACGCGCGAGCAGGTGCGCGCCAATATGAACGAGCCCTACCGCACCATGCTTGGCCATTTCCGCCATGAGGTAGGGCACTTTATCTGGAATAAGCTGGTGCGGGACGCAAACCGGCTGGAAGCCTGCCGCGCCGTCTTCGGCGATGAGCGCGAGGATTACGGCGCTGCCCTGCAACGCAATTACGATGGCGGACCACGCCCCGACTGGCAGGAAAGCTTCATCAGCTCCTATGCCTCGGTCCACCCGTGGGAGGATTTCGCCGAATGTTTCGCTCACTACCTGCATATCGTCGATACGCTGGAGACGGCGCGCGCCTTCGGCGTCGCAATCGATCCTGATGGGCATGAGGAAATGGCGGCCGAGGTGACGTTTGATCCTTACAAAGCCCGCAGCGCCGCGCAGCTGGTCAAGGCGTGGATTCCGCTCAGTGTCGCCATCAATTCCATCCAGCGCAGCATGGGGGAGGCTGACCTCTATCCCTTCGTGCTGACACCGCCGGTGGTGGTGAAGATGGAATTCATTCATGACCTGCTGCATGGGAGGGTGGCGGCGGATGAGTCGCCGATGGCCGTGCAGAATGCGGTAGTGCAGTAAATGTGCGGCAGGCGGAGTGTCCTGATCAGGAGAAGCGCGGTTTTCTTCTCCCGTCATACCGGCCTTGAGCCGGTATCCAGCCAGCCCAAGTCCTTGGGCTGAAAGGAGTCTTTCCGCCGGGCAGACGCCCCTTGGCTGGATTCCGGCTCAAGGCCGGAATGACGGAGGTAGCCTACCTCGCGTTCCAATACTCCGCTTACGAAGCCCGCTTCGTCGGCTGGAACCGTTCTCGCAGAAGCTTCAGCGCCGCATCGCCCGAAACCGGAGTGCCGAACAGGAAGCTCTGGCCGAAATGGCAGTTCATGCGCGCCAGTTCGGCAGCATCCTCGGGCGTCTCGATGCCTTCCGCCACGACCTGCATGTCGAGCGCCCGCGCCATGGCGATGACGGAGCGCAGGAGCACGTTGCGCTTGTCGCTGGTATTGGCAACCAGCGCCTTGTCGAGCTTGATCGTGTCGAAGGGGAAGCGGGTGAGATAGGCGAGCGACGAATAGCCGGTGCCGAAATCGTCCATGGCGAGGCTTAAGCCCGTTTCCTTGAGCTTTGAAAGCACCAGCCGCGCCTGCTCCGGGTTTTCCATGACGACGGATTCCGTCAGTTCCAGCTTCAGCTGCTGCGGATTGCAACGGGTGCGGGTCAGCATGCCGCGCACGTCGTTGTACAATTCATTGTTCAGCAGTTGCGCACTGGAAATATTGACGGAAATGAAGATGGGCATCTTCTCGATGGCGTGCTGCCAGTCCATCAGATCGGTCGCCGCCCGTTCCAGCGCGAACATGCCGAGCGGCTCGATCAGGCCGGAGGCCTCCGCAATCGGAATGAACTCGCTCGGCGGAATATTGCCGCGCTTGGGGTGCTCCCACCGCATCAGCGCTTCGAACCCGGCCAGCTCGCCATCGTCGAGCTTGACGATCGGCTGGTAGGCCAGCGACAGCTCCTTGCGCTCGATGGCGCGGCGAAGGTCACTTTCCATCTGCAGCCGGTCTGTGCCCGACGTGCGGAAGGCAGGGCGGAAGGGCTCGACGCGGTTTCCGCCAGCGCGCTTGGCGCGATACATGGCGAGTTCCGCATCGCTCAAGAGTCCTGCCGCACTTTCCTGCTGGTCGATCCACGAAACGAGGCCGATGGAGGCGGTGAGGATGATTTCGCGATTGGCGAAATTGATCGGCACCATGATCGCCTTGTTCACCGCATCGGCGAAATCGGCCACACGCTGCGGATCGCGCTCCGAGGTCAGGATCAGGCCGAACTCATCGCCGCCAAGACGCGCCAGCGTATCCTGCGGTTTCAAAAGACGGCGCAGACGACGGGTCAGCGCAATGAGGATATTGTCACCGGCGGCAATGCCGAGCGTATCGTTGACCAGCTTGTAGCGGTCGATATCGATGGCCATCACGGTCGGGCGCACGCCGTCGCTGTCGGAAGACAGGTTGAGGATCGATTGCAGGCGGTCGAGGAAAACCTGCCGGTTCGGAAGCCCGGTCAGATTGTCGTTCATCGCATCCTGCAACAGCCGCTCGACAGAATTTTTCTGCTCGGTGATGTCGGTGATCGTGCCGACGCAGCGGATGATTTCGCCGTTGGAGCCGAGAACCGGGCGCGCGCGGATTTGCAGCCAGTGGAAATGACCGTCTTCGGCGCGAATACGGAATTCGTGGTTGAGGCGGCCCTTGCGATGGTCGAGCAGCACGTCGAGCGTCGCCTTGAACCGGTCGCGGTCATCAGGGTGCAGGCGCGGCAACCAGTTGCGTGCCGCACCGTGCATGGCGCCGGGTTCCAGCCCCAGCCGGTTGGAAATGTCGGGCGTGGTGACAATGCGGTCGCGCGTCACATCCCAGTCCCACACCGTATCGCCGCTGCCTGTCAAGGCCAGCGACTGGCGTTCGAGGTCGGAGAAGAGACCCTGCTGATAGGCGCTGCCGGCAAAGGCGTGCTGAATGACGGTAAAGCCGATCAGCAGCACGATCAGCACCAGCCCGCCGCCGAGCGCCGGCTGCACGATGTCGTTGTCCAGTTGCCCGGTGACCGTCAGCCAGCTGCCGAACAGCCAGACGAGAATCAGCGCCCAGGAAGGCACTAGCAAAATCGCCCGGTCATACTTGTTGAAACCGAGATAGACGATAAGCGCGATGCCCGCCGTTGCGGTGAGCGCGAAGGACACGCGCGCAATGCCGGAGGCGACCGAGGGATCGTAGATGGCGACCCCGAACAGCAGCGCCAGACCCACCACCCAGGCAAAGGTCGCATAACCCAGATGCGCATGCCATCGATTGAGATTGAGATAGGTGAACAGGAAGACCACGAAACTGGAGGCGAGCGCCACTTCCGCGCCCGCCCTCCATATTCGCTGATCGCTTGAGGTGACGGTGATGAGCTTCTCGAGGAAGCCGAAATCGACGCAGATATAGGCGAGCACCGCCCATGCGAGCGCGGCCGAGGCCGGCAGAACGGAGGTTCCCTTGACCACGAAAAGGATGGTCAGAAGCACGGCGAGCAGGCCGGCAATGCCGAGCACGATGCCGCGATAGAGCGTAAACGCGTTGATCGTGTCCTTGTAGGCCTCCGGCTCCCACAGATAAAGCTGCGGCAGCTGGGGCGTGGAAAGCTCGGCGACGAAGGTGATGACGGAGCCGGGATTGAGGGTGATGCGGAACACGTCGGCATCCGGGCTCGGCTGCCGATCGAGCGCAAAGCCTTCACTCGGCGTGATCGCCATGATGCGCTGCGAGCCGAGATCGGGCCAGAACAGCTTGGAATTCACGAGGCGGAAATGCGGGGCGACGATGACGCGCTCCAGCTGCTCTTCGGAGACGTTGGCGAGTGCGAAAACCGCCCAGTCGCCCTGATGGTCGGTGGAACTGGCGCGCACCTCGATACGGCGGCGAATGCCGTCGGGGCCGGGCGCGGTCGAGACCTGAAAGGCTTCGCCCTGGTTGGCATAGATATCGGTGGTGGCCGTCAGGTCGAGCGCCGTGTCGTCACGGGAAATCTTCACCGGCTCGAAGGCGTAGGAATAGGAAGAGAAAAGCAGGAAAAGCAGGAAAAACGGCGCAGCCAGCGCGATTGCCGTCAGACGTTTCGCAAGGCAAGGCGCAGTGTGATTGTAGGTCATGTATCGTACTTCGTTCCGCCGGAGCTTTGCTTGTCGGCAAGAAGGGAAAACATCATATGATCCCGCCATTGGCCATTGATTTTCAGATATTCCCGCAGGAGGCCTTCCCGCTGGAACCCGGCATTTTCGAGAAGCCGGATGCTTTTGAAGTTTTCCGGAATACAGGCTGCCTCGATACGGTGCAACTGAAGTCCGTTAAAGATGTATGGTATTACCAATTTTAATGCGGCAGACATATGGCCTTGGGCGGCGTGCCGCTCGCCGATCCAGTATCCGATCATGCAGCTTTGCGCCGCACCCCGGCGGATGTAACCGATGGTGATGCCGCCGACCAGCAGCGTTTCTTTCTCGAACAGCAGGAAGGAAACGGCGGTGCCGGAGGAAAATTCCTGGCCGTTGCGCACCACGCGCATGCGGAAGGCGCCTTCCGTCAGCTCGTCCGGCCGCCAGGTCGGCTCCCAGGGCTGGAGAAACTGCCGGCTTTCGGAGCGCAGCACATGCCATTGCTTGAAATCGCCGTAGCGCGGCAGTCTGAGAAGGTGATTGGCGCTGCGCAGTTCGGGCGTGTCGCTATGTCGGGAAAGAAAACGCAGCATTCACGATCCCTGTGCGGCAGACATCGCCATCCGCGAGCGGGACGGCGAAAAAGATGAGCGGTCTTCGCCTTTAAATCCCGCTCTCATATCGGTTTATCCGTTCGCCTTTATCCTTGCGGGCTGCTGCGCGGAAAGCGCCGCAGTGATGTCGGAAAGAGGCGGCAGATGTTCGAGCGGGCCAATTGCGGACAATGTCGGAACTGTATCGAAAAACAGCCGTCCCGCAAGATCGGTCAGGCGCGCGCGGGTGATGTCGCCAAGCCGCTCCATCATCTCCTCATTGGGGATGGGCCGGCCGTAAAGCATCATCTGGCGGGCCATCTGGCCGGCGCGGGCGGCCGGGCTTTCCTGGCCCATCAGCAGCTGCGCGCGGATTTGCGCCCGGGCGCGGTCGATTTCTTCCTGATGGATGGTCTGCGAGGACTTGCGAAGTTCCTCCAGAATGACGGGCACCAGTTCCGGCAGGTCGTTGCCGCCGGTGGCCGCATGCACGCCGAAGATGCCGGTGTCGGAAAAGCCCCAGTGGAATGCATAGACGGAATAGCAGAGGCCGCGATATTCGCGCACCTCCTGGAACAGGCGGGAGGACATGCCGCCGCCCAGGATATTGGCGAGAATCTGCGAGCAATAGAAATCGCGGGCGTGATAGGCCTTGCCCTCGAAGCCGAGGAGCACCTGCGCATCCATCAGGTCGCGGGTCTCGCGAATTTCCCCGCCGGTATAGATTGCTTTTTCCATAACCGGTGTGGCAATGGGCAGCTGCGGCAGCGAGGCGAAACGCTCTTCCACCTGCTTCACGAAGCTTTCGTGATCGACAGCACCGGCCGCGACGACGAAGATGCGGTCCGTCGTGTAGTTGCGGGCGAGATAATGCCTGATCTGGCCGGTGGTGAAGGACTGCACGGTTTCCGGCGTGCCGAGGATCGGGCGGCCGATGGTCTGGTCGCGATAGGCGACACCGGAGAAATTGTCGAAGATCACGTCGTCGGGCGTATCGGTCGCCGCGCCGATTTCCTGCAGGATGACGTTTTTCTCCCGCTCCAGCTCATCTTCGTCGAACAGCGATTCCGTCAGGATGTCGGCAAGGATATCGACGGCGAGGGGAACGTGGTCTTTCAGGACGCGGGCGTAGTAGGAGGTCGTTTCGGTCGATGTCGCGGCGTTGACTTCGCCGCCGACATTTTCGATTTCTTCGGCGATCTGCCGGGCAGTGCGGCGCGCCGTGCCCTTGAAAGCCATATGTTCGAGAAGATGGGCGATGCCGTGTTCGGCAGTCGTCTCGTTGCGGGAACCGGATTTGATCCACACCCCAAGAGCGACGCTTTCGAGATGCGGCATTTTTTCCGTCACAACGGTCAACCCGGACGAAAGCCGGGTCACATTTACTCTCATACTCAACGTCTTTCCGCGTCTCTATTTGCCGGCGCGTGCGTGTTTGCCGATGAAGGTTTCCACGGCTTTGAGCTCCGCATCCAGAATGTCGAAACGCTCCTCCCGGTTCATAATGTCAGCTAACCATACTGGAAGCGCAGGCTCGATTGCGCAAGCGGATTTTACAGCGGCCGGGAATTTAGCCGGGTGAGCGGTCGACAGAACCACCATCGGGCTTGACGCCTTTTCATGCTTTTCCGCCACGAAAACGCCGGTCGCCGTATGTGGGTCGATCAGGTAGCCGGTTTTCTCAAGCGTGTCGCGGATCGTTGCCGCCACCTGCTTTTCGGTGGCGCGGCCGGCGCGGAAATCGCGTTTGATGAATTTCAGCGCGTGCGGCGGAATTTCAAAGGATCCGGATTGCTTGAGGCCGTCCATCGATGCCTTTACCGCAGCGGAATCACGGCCATAGGCTTCGAACAGCAGCCGCTCGAAGTTGGATGAAATCTGGATGTCCATGGAGGGCGAGGTGGTGGGCTTGACGCCGCGCATCTCGTAACGGCCGGTCTTCAGCGTGCGCGCCAGAATGTCGTTGTCATTGGTGGCGATGACGAGCTTGTCGATCGGCAGGCCCATCTTCTTGGCGACGTAACCGGCGAAGATATCGCCGAAATTGCCGGTTGGGACGGTGAAGGAAATCTTCCGGTCGGGGCCGCCGAGCGAAAGCGACGCGGTGAAATAATAGACCACCTGCGCCATGATGCGCGCCCAGTTGATGGAGTTGACGCCGGAAAGCTTCACGCCATCGCGGAACTTCACGTCGTTGAACATCTCCTTCACCAGCGTCTGGCAATCGTCGAAATTACCGTTGATTGCCAGCGCATGCACGTTGGAAGCGGTCGAGGTCGTCATCTGGCGCTGCTGCACCGGAGAGACCTTGCCGTTCGGGAAAAGGATGAAGATATCGGTGCGCTCGCGGCCTGCGAAGGCGTCGATGGCCGCGCCGCCTGTATCGCCCGAGGTTGCGCCGACAATGGTGGCGCGCTCGCCGCGTTCGGAAAGCGTATAGTCCATCAGGCGGGCGAGAAGCTGCATCGCCACATCCTTGAAGGCGAGCGTGGTGCCGTGGAAAAGCTCGAGAACGAAGGTGTTCGGGCCGGTCTGCGTCAGCGGCACGACGGCAGGATGGCGGAAGGTCGCATAGGCGTCGTCAATCATCGCCTTGAACTTGTCTGCCGGAATCTCGCCGCCGGTGAAACGGTAGAGAACCTCGAAGGCGACGTCCTGATAGGACTTGCCGCGCAGGTTGCGGATTTCCTTCTTCGACATGGAAGGCCATTTGCGCGGAACGTAAAGCCCGCCGTCACGGCCAAGGCCCGCCAGAAGCGCGTCGCAAAAACCAAGCGAAGGGGCCGCACCCCTGGTCGATACATATTCCACGAGATAGTCCCTTATCCGTTGCCGATGCGATCGGCGTCTTTGTCCGCAGCGTCTCACCGGAATGAGGCGATTGGCGAGCTAATGAAGGGCTTTTCTGAAAATTCAAGCAAAACCGAACATGCCAATCGATTTTTTCCGGCGTCGCTGCTATAGACCATCGCCAACCTGGGTGAAAGGTCAATAAACAGCGTCTCCGGTTCTGTTCCGGGACAAGGGAGAGGATTTAGAAGAGTGTCAGGGAATTTCTTGCGTTTGTCCGCCGCGATGTCGCTTCTCGTCGTTGTTGCAGGATGCAATTCCTCCAACCCGTCGGACTCGCTTGCCGTCAACCCGCCGGCGGCGCAGGCCGCACCGACGGCTGCCGTGGTTCAGGCCAATTGCCCGGCCGTGACGGTTCTCGATGCCAACGCCGTTCATCGCGTCTATGCCGGTGGCGCCAAGGACGATCCGCAGAAACTCGCCTATCAGGTCTCGCTGTCCGATACGACGCGTTCGTGCACCGCCAATGAATCGACGCTTACCGTGAACGTGCTGGCCCAGGGCCGCCTCGTTCCCGGCCCGATGGCCAAGCCCGGCCGCGTGACCGTGCCGATCCGCGTGACTGTGAAGGACGGCGACGGCGAGATCTACGGCGAAACCACCGCCTTCGCCGTCGATGTTCCGGCAGGCGGGGCCGGCACGCAGTTCATCTTCAACAACGACCACGTCGCCATCCCCAACGGACCGGGCGGCGCACCGAAGTCGGTCAGCGTCTTCATCGGCTTCGCGGAGCAGGGCGCAAAGGCCAAGACCAAGCGCCGGTGATTTGACGGGCGAAATGTCAAAAAAACCGGAGGCTGCTCGGCAGGCTTCGGTTCTGATTGCGCGCAAAGGTCCGAATTCCGTCACCCCGGACTTGATCCGGGGTCCAGCGCGATCAAGTCATTGATCGCAAAAGACTCTTCTCACGGCGCAGACGCGCCGTGACTGGATGCCGGATCAAGTCCGGCATGACGGAGGAGAGGTCTACGACTTTCCATGCGTTTTAACCGGAGGGTTTTCCCACAGCCGTCGCCTTCTCCGCTGACGGGCGGCTACGGGAGTTTCGATACTCCTCCACAGCCTCAAAAAAAGCTGGCGGCAAAACGGCCCTCGCGGGACGCGCATTTGCCAGCTCTTCATCTGTCATTTCGGGAAAGTCGACAGCATCCCAATCCGCTTCGGTATAGCCTTGGCCGGGTACGAATTCCTTTTGCGTCTGGGATGCCACCACAGCTACCTCCTCAAAAAGCGCCTTCCCACTCCGCCATCGCCGCAATCACGGCCGGCAGGTCCTGCATGCGCGAGATCACCGTTTCGGCGCCCGCATCCGTCAGCCGGTCGGCGTGGCTCGGATAGGTGTGGGATGCGCCGGTGAAGCCGATGACGCGCATGCCGGCGGCTCTTGCGCCATGGATGCCGTGCACGGAATCCTCGACCACGACCACGCGGTCGGGGGAAACGCCGAATTGCGCCGCGCCATGCAGGAAGATGTCGGGCTTCGGCTTCACGCGGTCGGCTCCAAGGTCCTTGGCGGAATAGATATGCGGCGCGAAATAGGGCTTCAGGCCCACCTTCGTCAGCATCATGTCGAGGCGGTGGCTCGATGAGTTCGAGCAGATGCAACGCGGCGTGGTCAGGCGCGACAGGGCGAATTTCACGCCCTCGATGATCTTCACGTCGCGTTCCAGCCGCATGTCGAGCAGCTTTTCCGATTTGTCGAGCAGCGAGGCGGAGAGCGGAATGCTGGCTTCGCTTTCCACCTGCAGAAGAATGTTCTTCCAGGTCATGCCGGCGAAACGTTCGCCCATTTCCTCGACGGAGATCGGATATCCCGCTTCGGTCAAGAGGCGGGATTCCACCTGCGCCGCGATGATTTCGGAATCGACCAGAACGCCGTCACAGTCGAAAATAATGAGGTCGAAGCCGCTCATGGGCGCTCCCTGTATCGGATTTGGCTGGAAGAAAATGATGCCGGGCTTTTAGACCATGTCCGCGCCAAGCTCAACCGGCTCACCCGCAAAGGTCGGTCCCATCAGGCTCATAGCTCGGTCGGCCTGAGTAAGCGACTGTGTCGCCTCGAATATTTGGTTTGGCGTTCCTCTTGCGCGCAAAAACCGCTACACACGGTCGCGCCATATGCGTTATGGGATGTTATGCCCAAGACAGTGAAAAACACGCCCGAAGACACCATTGCCGCGCGCATCAGCCGCACGCTCGCCGACCGCATCGTTCGCGGTGAGCTGTCGCCGGGTGAAAGGTTGCGGCAGGATCACATCGCCGCCGAATTCGGCGCGTCGCATGTGCCGGTGCGCGAGGCATTCCGCCGGCTGGAAGCGCAGGGGCTTGCCGCCAGCATTCCGCGCCGGGGTGTCCGGGTGGCGGATTTCGGCCTTGACGATGTGCGCGAGGTGGCGGAAATGCGCGCCGCCCTTGAAGTTCTGGCGCTGCGCCACGCCATTCCCAACATGACGCCCGCCATTCTCGACCAGGCGGAGGCGGCAACGCTCGAAGGCGACAGCGCCGTCGATGTGCAGCATTGGGAGGAGGCCAACCGCCGCTTCCATCGTCTCATCACCGCGCCCTGCAACATGCCGCGCCTGATGGAGGCGATCGACGGTCTTCATGCGGCGAGCGCCCGCTTCCTGTTTTCCGCCTGGCGCGCCGGCTGGGAGAGCCGCACCGATACAGATCACCGCGCGATCATCGATGCGCTGCGCGGCGGCCGCGCCGAAGAGGCGGTGCGTATTCTTGACGGGCATGTGCAATGGATTGGCCGGAAGGCCATCCGCACCTCGTCCGGCTCGGTGCGCGACGCCTTCGCCATCGTCGGATAGGGCGGGCGCGTGACCGTCCGCCTGCGGCCCCACCATCTTCTGTGTATGCTCACCTATGTGGGCAAGGGATATACATCCGGCTTCGTCGAAAATTACGACCGTGTCGCCGCCCGCCTGAACGCCGGCGAGGAGGACATCGAGCTGGTGGATGGCCCGGACGATATTTGCGAGGGTCTGTTGTGTGAAAGCCATGCCCACTGTTTCAACGAAGGCGTGGTGCAGCGGGATGAGACAGCCCGCCTTTCGGTGTCGGCGCTTTTGGGCGAGGCACTGACTGCCGGCAAGCGGTTGCAGGCGACGCCCGACTTTCTTGCGAAGATGCGTCTGGCTTTCGCCGCAGGCGAGATCAGGCCTGCTTGTCGAGGCTGTCAGTGGATAAGACTGTGCGACCGTATCGCGGCATCAGGTTTCGCAGGCGTGAAAATCGGCGAACGTCCGGAGCCTCTGGCCGGCCGGAGGCCGAGGCCTACTCCGGCACATCCGTCTCGGTTCTCTCGGCGGCCTTGACCGTCGCCTTGATCTCCTTCGGCTCGCGGCCGGATTTCTTGTCGTAGCTCACCTTCACCGAATATTCCCCGGGATGCAGGGTTTCCTGATGCTGCGTGCCGTAACGGCCGGAAATCTCCTTCTGCGTGCCCTGAAGATCCCTTGTGGTTTCAACGATATCGATCCGTTCTGCACCGGGCGCCTTGATGGCGAGAACGCCCGCATCGAGATCGAGGGTGATTTCGGTTCGTTTTCCGGCAGTCACGGTAAATGGTTGTTCCACCGTCACCTTGCCCAGACGCGCGCGCATGACGAAGTCACCAGCGGGCATTTCCATGATCTTGCCGGTGCCGTAAATGCCGTTGATGGTCTCACGCGTGCCGTCCAGCGTTTCCCTGGCCGACATCGCTTCGAAGCGGATATCGTCCGTTTCCACCGCCCGGCCGCCTTCCGCATAAACGGCCTTGGCGATCACCACGCCGCTTGGAATGACCAGCTCGTGGCTGATCTTCTCGCCCGCCTTGATGGCAAGCGTCTCCTCAGCCCGCGCCGGGCCGATGCTGCCGGTGAGGACGACGTCTCCGGCCGGCACGAAGACGGTATTCTGGCCATAGACGCTGTCCTTGAAATCGTCCTTGGTGATTTCCGTCTTCGCCTGCGTTTCCACATCGCCGCCGGCGCTGCGTTTCGGCACGACGGTCAATTCCCCAGCGTCGAAATTCACCTTCGGCCTCGCGATGCTTCCGTCCTTCACCTCGAACGCCACTTCGCGGGTCACATTGCCCAGCGCCGCCACCCCGACATATTTGCCCGCCGGCAGTTTCGCCTCGAAGGTGGCGTCATAGGAGCCGCCGGCATTGTCGTCCGTACGCCCGCCGGAGCGGTCCGCCTTGTAGAAATCCCACCGCACCCTGTCGCTATTGCCGAGCGAGGGGCCGCCATCGAACAGGACCGCATCGGTGACGACGTTATATTGCGGGGCCGGTTGCTGCGCCTGCGACGGCGCCGGCAGCGCCGTTGCGAAAAGTGCGGCGCAGACGACATTCATGGAAAAAGAAGCCATTTTCATCACGGACCCCATTGCGGATTACCCCCTGCCATTATGGCTCTTCCTGTCGCGCCGATATGCGGGGACAGAAGAACCCGTTGTGCACAACGTTTTCGCCCGACTTCGGGTTCCCCCGCCGGCCGCCGCAAATCGCGCCTGCGTGCCGCGGCAGCCATTTATTTCGCATTTTCCGTGACTTGTTCAGGCTTTGATAACCATCTTCGGTAACCATGAGCATCAGTAGAGAGTAAGCGTATGGAGCGAGTACCAATGGCAGCAGTTTTTCCGCTGGCCGATTTTCGGCGTGCCGGTTTTGATCGTGCGGGCGAGAGCGACGCCTGGAAAGACAGCATCATCAAAGGTGATTGTGTCGCTGCCTTGGATGCCCTCCCGAGCCAGTCGGTGGATGCGATTTTCGCCGATCCACCCTATAACCTTCAGCTTGGCGGAACCCTGCACCGTCCCGATCAGTCGCTGGTCGATGCCGTCGATGACGAGTGGGACCAGTTCGCCTCCTTCGAGGCCTATGACGCCTTCACCCGCGCCTGGCTGCTCGCCTGCCGCCGTGTGCTGAAACCGAACGGCACCATCTGGGTCATCGGCTCCTACCACAATATCTTCCGCGTCGGCTCGATGCTCCAGAACCTCGATTTCTGGATCCTGAACGACATCGTTTGGCGCAAGACCAACCCCATGCCGAACTTCAAGGGCCGCCGGTTTCAGAACGCCCATGAGACGATGATCTGGGCGAGCCGCGATCCGAAAGCCAAGAACTACACCTTCAACTACGATGCGCTGAAGGCCTCCAACGACGATGTGCAGATGCGCTCCGACTGGCTGTTCCCGATCTGCAGCGGCAACGAGCGGCTAAAGGGTGACGACGGCAAGAAGGTGCATCCGACCCAGAAGCCGGAAGCGCTGCTGGCGCGCATCATCATGGCCTCCACCAAGCCGGGCGATGTCGTGCTCGACCCGTTCTTCGGCTCCGGCACCACGGGTGCCGTTGCAAAACGTCTCGGCCGCCACTTCGTCGGCATCGAGCGCGAACAGGATTACATCGATGCGGCATCGGCCCGCATCGCCGCCGTCGAGCCGCTCGGCAAGGCGGAACTGACCGTGATGACCGGCAAGAAGGCCGAACCGCGCGTTGCCTTCAACACGCTGGTGGAAAGCGGCCTCGTCCGTCCTGGCCAGGTGCTGACGGATGCACGACGCCGTTATAGCGCCATTATTCGTGCCGATGGTACTCTGGCATCCGCCGGGACCGCCGGCTCCATTCACCGCCTTGGCGCGAAGGTGCAGGGTCTCGACGCATGCAACGGATGGACGTTCTGGCATTTCGAAGACGGCGACACGCTGAAGCCGATCGACGATCTGAGAGCGATCATCCGCAGTGAACTGGCAAAGGCCGAATAGTCAAAGCCCAAAAGGCTTGGACGCAACGATCCACCGCCCGCCCTTGTCAGCCTATGTCTCCGTCCGGTTTAGTACTTTCAGTCCCGGATGGAGAACGACCAACGCCCGGCACTTCGGTGTCGGGCGTTGGTGTTTTCGAGTATACTATTTTAGCAAGACAAGTTTCGCGCAAGAGATCGGCAATACTGTCTCAAATCAGAGCAATGGTTGTGAAAATCCGGTTCGGAAAAATCACAAAAACATTGCGTCCGATGCCGCTTGCGGCAGGACTGGCGCAGGCCGGAGACCGCCATTTCCGCCTGCGCCAATTTCTTTTCCCGATCTGTTTTGACAAACTTTGCCAAATTCTGCACTCTTCCATCAAAGGAGATGAATATGGCGACCATGAACATATCGCTGCCTGCACCCATGAAAGAATGGGTCGAGGCCCAATCCAGGACGGGCCGTTACTCCAATGCGAGTGACTACGTGCGAGACCTGATCCGGAAGGACCAGGAACGAGGCGAAAAAATCGCGGCGATGCAGCGTTTTGTGGATGAGGGATTGCAGAGTGGCGTCGGGCATCGCTCGCAGGATGCCCTGTTCGCCGAGGCTGAAGCCCGCTCCATGAAACGCAAAATCGGTTGATCATGGGCTTTCGCCTGTCTCTGCTCGCGGAAGAGGACGTCATTCGCATAGTCGAAGAAGGCATAGTCTTATTCGGGCTGGCGCAGGCGCAAAAATATCACCGGGAACTCTATGAGATATTTGAGCTGATATCTCTCAACCCACGAATGGCACGAGAGCGGCATGAGTTGTTACCGCCGGTGCGTATCCATCGGTTCAGGGCGCATCTGGTTGTTTATGCCGTGGGGACTGACGATGACGTCCTGATCGTCCGCGTCCGCCACGCACATGAAGACTGGGCCAACGAGTCGTAGCCGGGCGTCCACGTCACCGTTTTGCCCGGCAGCCACTTTACGCTTCCACCCCATAAGCCCGCAAATCCTGCCGCAGCTTTTCCGCGCCGGTGAAGTGCAGGGCCTGCCAGCCTGCTTCCTTCGCGCCTTCGACATTCACGAGCGTATCGTCGATGAAGAGGCTGGCGGCCGGATTGAGGCCGAATTCCCTGGCGTGCAGATCGTAGATCGCCACATCGGGCTTCAACAGCTTCACATCGCCGGAAACGGTGACGCCGCGCGGCCAAGTGAGGAAGGGGAACATTTTCTGCGCCTCGCGGAAGGTGTCGGAGGCGAAGTTGGTCAGCATTGTCACGTCGTAGCCGCTGTCGATCAGGGCGACCATGATGGCAACGCTGTCGTCATAGGAATGCGAGACCATCTCGTGCCAGAACTTGCGGAAGGAACGGATGTGCTCTTCCCGCTCCGGAAACTGCTCCACCAGCATCGCTTCGGCATCCTCCCAGCGGCGGCCGCGATCCTGCTCGAGGTTCCAGTCATGGGTGCAGACGTTTTCGAAGAACCATTTGCGCTCGTCGGCATCGGGGATGAGGCGGCTATAGGGAATATGCGGATCGTAGTGGATCAGCACCTTGCCGATGTCGAATACGATATGCTCAATCTTGGTCATCGAAATTTCCTGCTTTCATCGAATGCGGATGGAATAGCCTGCGCGATGACTTTTTTCATCACCGTTGGCAGCGCCTGCGCGTCAAGATTTGTAACCGGCTCCCACCATCCGTCATCCGGGCCGGTTTTAAGGCCGTCCGACACCTGCGCGCGATAGACGGTGAGCCGCAGTTCGAAATGGGTGAAGACATGCACGATGACGCCCGCCGCCTGCCAGCCGGCGGCAAAGGGCGCATGGCTCGCCTCCGTGCCGCCGTCCATGCGTGCGGTCCATGCCGTTGTCGGCACCTCGGTCATGCCGCCGAGAAGCCCGCTTTCGATGCGCCGACGGAGCAGGATTTCACCGCTCGCATTCACCGCCACGAAGGCAGCCCCGAGCCGCACCGGCTTTGCCTTCTTCGCGGCCTTGACCGGAAAACGCTCCGGCTCGTCATGGGCAAGCGCAAGACAGTGGCCGTTGAACGGACAGAGCGCGCAGGCCGGCCGTTTCGGCGTGCAGATCGTTGCGCCGAGATCCATCATCGCCTGGGCGAAATCGCCGGGCCGGTCGGAAGGGGTAAGTTCGGCCACCTTCGCTTTCATGGCGGGCTTTGAGCCGGGCAGGGGAGCGTCTATCGAAAAGACGCGGGAGATGACGCGCTCCACATTGCCGTCCATCACTGCCGCCTGCCGGTTGAATGCGATGGCCGCCACGGCGGCGGCGGTATAATCGCCGATGCCGGGCAGTTGCTTCAGGCCCTCTTCACTGTCCGGAAAGGTGCCGCCATGCTCGCGCGCCACGGCTTCGGCGCATTTTTTAAGGTTGCGGGCGCGGGCGTAATAACCGAGCCCCGCCCAGGCCGCCATGACATCCTCGACCGGCGCCGCCGCCAGATCGCTGACGCTTGGCCATGCCGCGAGAAACTTCAGGAAATAGGGCTTGACCGCCTGCACCGTCGTCTGCTGCAGCATGACCTCGGAGAGCCAGACGTGGTAGGGATCGGCGCGTTTTCCCCGTGCCGCCATGGCGGGAGACGTGCGCCATGGCAGTTCGCGATGGTGCCGGTCGTACCATGCTAGCAGCGTCTGCGCATAAGACGACGGGGCGGTTTTTTGAAGCATGGTTTGCCGTTTCTGTTCGATTTGGCCTATAGTTGGGACATCCGTAGCGGGCGATCAAGAAAATGTGGATCGCCCTCTCCAAAATCGCGAGTGAAACATGCGTTATCCCCAGAGCGGCGCCGGCAAAAAGAAGGGCGTCGTCCAGATCGCCGAAGTCGCCAATGGCATCATGGACCCCGTGCTCTCGAAACGCGCCGGCATCAACACCGCGCTGCTCGGTTCCTGGGACGAGATCGCCGGTGACGACTTTGCCGATTGCACCCGCCCGGAAAAAATCACCTGGCCGCGCCGCGACGAGGGGCCGGATCGCGGCGGTTATCAGCCGGGCGTGCTGACGATTGCCTGCGAAGGCGCGCGCGCCCTGTTTCTCACCCATGCGCAGGGCGAACTGATTGCCCGCATCAACGGCTTTTTCGGCTTTCCGGCGGTGCGCCAGATCAGGATCGTGCAGAAACCGGTGTCGCAAACCGTCAACCGAAGGCGCAAACCGCAGCCCCTGCGCGGCGATGCGGCAAAACGTCTCGATGACATGACGGACGGCATCGAGAGCGAGGCGCTACGCAAGGCGGTGGAGAGGCTGGGCACGGCGGTTTTGCAGAAGAAACGCAAATAATTCGCTTCATGAAGCAAGCTTGATAAAATAATGAAATTTACTATATTGCTGCGTTTACAGTAGTATTCGCAAGGATAAATATGGGCGATAAGATAAAATACATTTTTCTAAATTTGTTTTTTATAGCTGTTTCTTTGTTTCTAATATTCTTATCGGATCCACATGTTTCCAGAAAGGATGATTTTCTGGAGCATGTATTAGGTTACACAGCCGTATTGTGGTTTGATAGATCTATAGGTGTTGCTTTGCTAATATTTATGATCTGCTCGATATACCGCGAGATAGAGTTCAACAAAAAACTCCAACGCTCTATAGATCAGCGAAACGCGATCGACAAATCCATCCGGTCTCCAAGTGAATCTACCGGGCGTGAATGAGACGTTGTCGTCAAGCTTGCGAAAAGCTCTAAGGTCGCAGTTGTAAGTGTAGAATACCGATGGTGTTAGTATTAGGTTGGTTTAGCGCCACGACTTATTCCTTGTAACGCCATTCCCTTGTCACGATTGTTTGACAGGGAAGTTTCAGACCCCGCTTGTCGCGCTGCCGGTCCTGATGATATCGGGTTAGCGAATTGCGCATCAGGCAGTTTCAAATCAACACGGGTGTTTCCATGCCGATTTCCGAATTGAATATTACCAGACGCAGCCTCCTCGGCGGCGTTGCTCTTGCTGCCGTCGCCACGGCCCTGCCGTTCGCCTTCACGCCCGGTATCGCCGAGGCGCAGGAACTGCCTGAATCCACCGGCGATGTGGATATGGCTGCGGTGATGAAGCCCGGCCCGCTGCCGGAAGCCGCGCTCGGCGATGCCAACGCACCCGTCAAGATCGTCGAATATATGTCGATGACCTGCCCGCACTGCGCCAACTTCCACAATAAGACCTTCGAAGAGATCAAGAAGAAGTACATCGATACCGGCAAGGTCTATTTCGTGCTGCGCGAATTCCCGTTCGATCCGCGCGCCGCTGCCGCCTTCATGCTGGCGCGCTGCGCACCGGAAGGTCAGTATTTCCCCTTCGTTTCCATGCTGTTCAAGCAGCAGCAGAGCTGGGCCGTCGCGCAGGATGCGCGCGCCGCCCTGCTGCAAATGTCGAAAATGGCCGGTTTCTCACAGGAGTCTTTCGAGGCCTGCTTGACGAACCAGAAACTTCTGGATGATGTGAACGCAACGATGCAACGCGGTGCGACGGAATTCGGCATCAACTCCACGCCGACTTTCATCATCAACGGCAAGAAATACGCAGGAGACATGTCGGTTGAAATCATGTCGGCTGTCATCGACAAGCTGCTCTGATCGCCGGACCCTGAAAGAAACGGGCGGCGGATATTTTCGCACGCCCGTTTTTTATTGCCCATATTCTTGCCGGGGCGTGACGGCATGAAGTTCAACAAGCTCCGCCTCGTCGGTTTCAAGTCTTTCGTTGAGCCTTCCGAATTCATCATCGAGCCGGGGCTTACCGGCGTTGTCGGTCCGAACGGTTGTGGCAAGTCCAATCTGGTCGAAGCGCTGCGCTGGGTGATGGGCGAGAATTCCTACAAGAACATGCGCGCCTCCGGCATGGATGACGTCATCTTCTCCGGTTCCGGCAATCGCCCGGCCCGCAACACCGCCGAAGTCGGCCTTTATCTCGACAATTCCGACCGCACCGCGCCCGCCGCCTTCAACGATGCCGATGAAATTCAGGTGACGCGCCGCATCGAGCGCGAAAACGGCTCCGTCTACCGCATCAACGGCAAGGAAGCCCGCGCCAAGGATGTGCAGCTTCTGTTCGCGGATGCCTCCACCGGCGCGCGCTCTCCCTCCATGGTTGGGCAGGGGCGCATCGGCGAACTCATCAACGCCAAGCCGCAGGCCCGCCGTCAGCTGCTGGAAGAGGCGGCCGGCATTTCCGGCCTGCATTCCCGCCGCCACGAAGCCGAGCTTCGCCTGCGCGCCGCCGAAACCAATCTGGAGCGGTTGGAAGATGTGACCGCCCAGCTGGAAAGCCAGATCGAAAGCCTGAAACGCCAGGCCCGCCAGGCCAACCGTTTCAAGATGCTGTCAGCCGACATCCGCGCCCGTGAAGCGACCCTTTTGCACATCCGCTGGGTCGAGGCGAAGGAAGCCGAAGGCGAGGCGGAAAGCGCGCTCAATCAGGCCACCAACATCGTCGCCGAAAAGGCGCAGGCCCAGATGGAAGCGGCCAAGCAGCAGGGCATCGCCAGCCTGAAGCTGCCGGAGCTGCGCGAGGACGAGGCGAAAGTCGCCGCCGCCCTGCAACGCCTGCAGATCGCCCGCACCCAGCTGGATGACGAGGCCAACCGCCTGCTGCGCCGCCGCGATGAGCTGGCGCGCCGCCTGTCGCAGCTTGGCGAGGACATTATCCGCGAGGAACGGCTGGTCTCCGATAATGCCCAGATACTCGCGCGGCTCGATGAGGAAGAGGCCGAACTTCTGGAAATCCTCTCCGATTCCGGCCGTCATGCGGAAGAGATGCGTGAAGCCTTCGAAGCCGCCGCTGTCAAGCTGGCGGAAAGCGAAGCCATCTTCACCGCGATCACCGCCGAACGGGCCGAAGCCGCCGCCGCGCGCCAGCAACTGGAGCGGGCGATCCGCGATCTTTCGGATCGCAAGCTGAGGCTGGAACGGCAATCGCAGGAGGCATCCGCCGAGATCGATGCCATCGACGAAAAGCTCTCCGGCCTTCCCGATCCTTCCGAACGGCGAGAAGCGGTCGAGGCGGCGGAGATCGCGGTCGAGGATGCCCTGATCGTGGTGGAGGAAGCCGAAGCCGCCGTCGCGGAGGCGCGTTCCGCCGAAGCGCTGGCGCGCGCGCCGCTGGAAACGGCGCGGAACCGGCTGAACGCGCTGGACACGGAAGCGCGCACCATTACCAAAATCCTTGCCTCCAGTGCCGCCGCCAATGGCAGCTTTACGCCGGTGGCGGAAGAAATGACGGTGGAGCGCGGTTTCGAGGCGGCATTGGGTGCCGCCCTCGGCGACGATCTCGAAAGCCCGCTCGATCCCGCAGCACCCGCCTATTGGGCCGGAAATGGCGATGGCGCGGGTGATCCCGCCTTGCCGCAGGGTGCGAAACCGCTTCTGGACTATGTGCAGGCGCCGGAAGCCCTGCGCCGCGCTTTGGCGCAGATCGGCGTCGTCGCAAACACTGCGGAAGCCCTGCGTCTGTTGCCGCACTTGAAGGCTGGCCAGCGGCTGGTGACGCGTGAAGGCGCGCTGTTCCGCTGGGATGGCCATATCGCCAGCGCCGATGCGCCGGGTGCTGCAGCGCTTCGCCTGTCGCAGAAGAACCGCCTCGCTGAAATCGAGACAGAACTGGATGAGGCGCGCTCCATTCTGGACGAGGCCGAAGACCAGCTTGCCGCGAAAACCGAAGATATCCGCAGCAGCGAATTGCGGCTCTCGGAAGTGCGCGACAGAAGCCGTCTTGCGACCCGCCATCTTGCCGAGGCGCGCGAGGCGCTGACTGCGGCCGAACGGGCCTCTGGCGATCTGCTGCGTCGTCGCGATATCGTGTCCGAAGCACTGAACCAGATCGGCGCGCAGATCGATGAGATCGCCGTTCAGGAAGAAAACGCCCGCATCGAAATGGAAGACGCGCCCGATCTTTCCGTGCTGGATCTGCGGCTGCGCGAAAGCCAGCTTGAAGTCGCGACCGACCGCGGCCTTCTGGCGGAAGCCCGCGCCCGCCATGAAGGCGTGAGCCGCGAGGCGGAAAGCCGCCAGCGCAGAATTCAGGCGATAGGGCAGGAGCGCTCCACCTGGCAATCGCGCGCAGCAAGTGCGGCCGATCACATCGCCACGCTGCGCGAACGCGAGGAAGAGGCGCGCGAGGAGATCGTCGAGCTGGACATAGCGCCGGAGGAATTCGACGAGAAGCGCCGCAATCTTCTCAACGAATTGCAGAAGACCGAAGATGCCCGCCGTGAGGCCGCCGACCGGCTGGCCGAGGCGGAAAACCTGCAGCGCGCCGCCGACCGGGTGGCGGCAACGGCGCTGTCGGAACTGGCCGAAGCCCGCGAAAAACGCGGCCGCGCCGAAGAACGTCTGGTCTCCGCCCGCGAAAAGCGGCAGGAAACCGAACACCGCATCCGCGAAACGCTGAACACCGAGCCGCATATGGCGTTCCGCCTGACCGGCCTTGGCCCGGACCAGCCGAAGCCCGATATTCGCGATGTCGAGCGCGATCTCGACCGGCTGAAGATCGAGCGCGAGCGGCTGGGCGCCGTCAATCTGCGCGCCGAGGAAGAGCAGGCCGAGCTTTCCGCCAAGCTCGACGCGCTGATCAAGGAGCGCGACGACATCATCGACGCCGTGCGCAAGCTGCGCGCCGGCATCCAGAACCTCAACCGCGAGGGCCGTGAGAGGCTGATCGCCGCTTTCGATGTGGTCAATTCGCAGTTCCAGCGGCTGTTCACCCATCTCTTCGGCGGCGGCACGGCGGAATTGCAGCTGATCGAATCCGACGATCCGCTGGAAGCGGGCCTGGAAATCCTCGCCCGCCCGCCGGGCAAGAAACCGCAGACCATGACGCTGCTTTCCGGCGGCGAACAGGCGCTGACGGCCATGGCGCTGATCTTCGCGGTCTTCCTCACCAATCCCGCGCCCATCTGCGTGCTGGACGAAGTGGATGCGCCGCTCGACGACCACAATGTCGAACGTTACTGCAACCTGATGGATGAGATGGTGGCCTCCACCGAAACCCGCTTCGTCATTATCACCCACAATCCCATCACCATGGCGCGCATGAACCGCCTCTTCGGCGTTACCATGGCCGAACAGGGCGTGTCGCAACTGGTGTCTGTCGATTTGCAGACCGCCGAACAGCTGCGCGAAGCCGTCTGAAACTGCCAGGCCGCATTTCGATCCTGACTTTTGCTCAACATGAATTTATCTCGTCGTCTCACCCATTCGGGTGAGCGCAAACCCGCGGCATTTTGCTATGTCTTGCCATGAGCCTCAGTGTGCTTTCCCAACCCCGCCATCCGGTTTCCTGTACCGGGTGGACTGCCTTGCGAGGCCGCTGCAACGGCCTCGCAAGGTCTTTTTTCCGGCTGACGAATACGACTGACTTGATGAGGAAGGGGGCGGTGAGGCTCTGTCGTGTTCGGACGAAGTTGTGTAAGCATTTTTTGTGGCGCCCGCTTCGCATCGAGCGTATGGACCACTCACCCTGGCATCAGCCGCAGCCGCGTGCCCCAGGGGTCTATCGCTTCCACGACGTTATTCTCCATCTCCACCAGCACATAACCGGCGGCCCGCAGCCGCGTTTTCTGCGCCTCCAGATCATCGGGGTTGCGAATGGTGAGGGAAAACCAGTCGAGGCCGGTTTCCATGGCGTTGCGTTCCTTCGCGCCACGGCTGTTCCATGTATTCACCGCCAGATGATGATGATATCCGCCGGAAGAGAGAAACGAGGCATCGGAGCGCGCATCCTGCGTCGGTTGCAGGCCGATGGCCGTTTCATAAAAGGCGCGGGCGCGGGCGATTTCGCCGACCCGCAGGTGAACATGCCCGATGCGCATTCCCGGCGGGGCAGCCTCGTAATCGCTTCTTTTGGTATCGGTCAGCTTCACCAGATCGTCGACATCGAGCGGTTCGGTGCCCATTTTCACCACGCGGCCGCTCCACACCCATGTATCCTTCGGCCGGTCGCTGTAAACCTCGATGCCGTTGCCTTCGGGATCGTTGAGATAGATCGCCTCGCTGACATTGTGGTCGGCAAAACCGGAAAGCGGCACCTGCTTCAGCGCCGCATGCACCAGCCAGCGCGCCAGATCCTTGCGGGAGGGCATCAGGTAGGCGATGTGGAACAGGCCGGCGGAGGTGGGGCTTTCGAAATCCGCGGCCGGCTTGTGCACCAGATCGAGCAGCGGCACGGTGCCGACGCCAAGCGTCACGCCTCTGGCCGTGCGCTCCACCTCGTTCATGCCCAGCACTGAACGGTAATACTCGATCATCGGGTCGAGATCGCGCACGCGCAGCGCGGCCTGGCCGATATGCATCGGCGTCGTCAGCGCGAAGGGACGGGCGGAGGCGGCGCCTGCGACGGGCACTGCGCCCTCGGCTCTGAGCGCCCCGGCAAACGCACTGGCGGCACAGGAAATTCCGGCAAATTTAAGCGTATGGCGGCGGGTAAATTGCATGAATAATCTCTTTGTCGGCGATTTGAATGGCTTAGGCAACACTCCAGTTCAGCGCATTACACGAATGCGTCAATCATGCCGTTATTCGGCCTTTGCGGCAATTCTTGCGCGCAATTTGCCGCAATTATGCTGCACTGCGATGTAAACTGCACGTTGCGGCGTTTCCAACGTGCCGCCAATGCTGTAGATGATAGAAAAATGACAACGCTTCTGGGTGGAGAGCGTGGAATGAAAAAGTGGGTTTATACCTTCGGCAACGGTGCTGCCGAAGGCAGGGCAGGTGACGTTGCGATATTGGGCGGCAAGGGCGCGAACCTTGCTGAAATGGCAAGTCTCGGCCTTCCCGTTCCCCCCGGCCTCACCATCATAACCGATGCCTGCGCGCTTTATCACAAGAATGGCCGCGATCTTCCCGAAGAGCTGAAGCTGCAGGTCATGGCTGGCCTGCACGGCATGGAAACCGTGACCGGCAAGACCTTCGGCGGCAGCCACTCGCCGCTGCTCATCTCCGTCCGTTCCGGCGCGCGCGCCTCCATGCCCGGCATGATGGATACCGTGCTGAACTTGGGTCTCAACGACCGCACCGTCGAGGCGCTGGGCCACGATGCGGGCGACGCCCGTTTTGCCTGGGACAGCTACCGCCGCTTTATCCAGATGTATGCCGATGTGGTCATGGGCCTCGATCACGAATTGTTCGAGGAAATTCTCGAGGACGAGAAAGGCCGCCTCGGCCACGAATACGATACCGACATGTCGGCCGTCGAATGGCAGCATGTCGTTTCGCTTTATAAAAAGCTGATCGAGGATGAGCTGGACGAAGCCTTCCCGCAGGACTGTCATGTTCAGCTCTGGGGCGCAATCGGCGCCGTCTTCGCCAGCTGGACCAACCACCGCGCCGTGACCTACCGCCATTTACACAATATTCCGGGCGACTGGGGCACGGCGGTCAACGTTCAGGCCATGGTCTTCGGCAATCTCGGCTCGTCCTCGGCAACCGGCGTCGCCTTCACCCGCAATCCTTCGACGGGCGAGGCGGAGCTTTACGGCGAATTCCTCGTCAACGCTCAAGGGGAAGATGTGGTGGCGGGCATCCGCACGCCGCAATCCATCACCGAGGCCGCGCGTCTGGCCTCCGGCTCCGACAAGCCCTCGATGGAAAAGCTGATGCCGGAGGCGTTCAACGAATTTCTGGCGATCTGCAAGCGGCTGGAAAACCACTATCGCGACATGCAGGATCTGGAATTCACCATCGAGCGCGGCAAGCTCTGGATGCTGCAGACCCGCTCCGGCAAGCGCACCACCCGCGCGGCGATGAAGATCGCCGTCGATATGGTGGAAGAAGGGCTGATCTCGCAGGAGGAGGCCGTCTGCCGCATCGAGCCCTCGTCGCTCGACCAGCTGCTGCACCCCACCATCGATCCCGGCACATCCCGCCCCATCATCGGCTCCGGCCTGCCGGCTTCGCCGGGGGCGGCGACGGGCGAAATCGTCTTTACCGCCGAAGAGGCGGTTGCGGCGGAAGCCGAAGGCCGCCGTGTTATTCTGGTGCGCATCGAAACCAGCCCGGAAGATATTCATGGCATGCACGCCGCCGAAGGCATTTTGACCACGCGCGGCGGCATGACCAGCCACGCCGCCGTGGTGGCGCGCGGCATGGGCATTCCCTGCGTCACCGGCGCCGGCTCCATGCGCGTCGACATGCGCAACAAGGTGCTGATCGGCGTCGGCTGTATGCTCAAGCGCGGCGATGTCATTACCATCGACGGTTCTTCCGGCCGGGTGCTGAAGGGTGAGGTGCCGATGACGCAGCCGGAACTCTCGGGCGATTTCGGCAAGCTGATGGAGTGGGCCGACAGCCTGCGCCGCATGACTGTGCGCACCAATGCCGACACACCCGCCGACGCCCGCGCTGCGCGCGCATTTGGCGCGGAAGGCATCGGTCTCTGCCGTACCGAACATATGTTCTTCGAGGGCGACCGCATCCATGTCATGCGTGAGATGATCCTCGCCGAAAGCGAAAAGGGCAGGCGGGCGGCGCTGGATGAGCTTCTGCCGATGCAGCGCTCGGATTTCACCGAGCTTTTCCAGATCATGCACGGCCTGCCGGTGACGATCCGCCTGCTCGACCCGCCGCTGCACGAATTCCTGCCCAAGACCGATGGCGAAATCGTCGAGGTGGCGGCCGCCATGGGCATGCCGCAGACTGTATTCCGCCAGCGGCTGGATGCCCTGCACGAATTCAACCCCATGCTCGGCCATCGCGGCTGCCGTCTCGCCATTTCCTATCCGGAAATCGCCGAAATGCAGGCCCGCGCCATTTTCGAAGCGGCGGTTGCCGCAGCGCGCATCACCGGCGCGCCGGTCGTGCCTGAGATCATGGTGCCGCTGGTCGGTCTGCGCTCGGAACTGGATTACGTTACCGAGGTCATCGATGGCGTCGCCGCAGCGGTGGCGCAGGAAACCGGCATGGAGATCGAATATCTCACCGGCACCATGATAGAGCTGCCGCGTGCCGCACTGCGCGCCCACGTCATTGCGGAAGCGGCGGAATTTTTCTCCTTCGGCACCAACGACCTGACGCAGACCACCTTCGGTATCTCCCGCGACGATGCGGCGCGTTTCATCAATACCTATCAGCGCAAGGGCATCATCGAACGCGACCCGTTCATATCGCTCGATTTCGACGGCGTGGGAGAATTGATCCGCATCGCCGCCGAACGCGGCCGCCAGACGCGGCCGGAGCTGAAGCTCGGCATTTGCGGCGAACATGGCGGCGACCCGGCCTCGATCCATTTCTGCGAGGATGCCGATCTCGACTACGTGTCCTGCTCGCCCTTCCGCGTGCCCATCGCCCGTCTGGCCGCGGCGCAGGCAACGCTGGCGGCGAAGAGGGATGAGGGCAGGGTGGCGAGCAATGTCGCCTTCATTCCCGTCAGGGGTTCTGTTGGACGATGATGCGCCGCTCCACCACCACGGGGCGGTAGAACATGTCGCGGTTCATCTGCGCCTGCCAGGCGCGGTTGTCGGCGCGGCGGTCCATTTCCAGATCGAGAAGGCAACCGGCCATCGGGTCCGTGCCGGGGCGGAAACCATAACCCCGGCAAGTCGCCTCATCCCGCGCCCGACGCTCTTCCGGCGTCAGCGTCTGGCAGGCGGTGAGCGCCAGCATGGCGGCAAGCGCACCGAAGACGATGGAAACACGCATTTTGTTTCTCCCTTAACATGACAGCCGTACGGCACTTTTATTGCCGCGATTGATACGCCTGTTTTGATACGGGGAAAAGCCGCGTTGGGGCGGAAAGTTGCATCAATCCGTCATGGAGAATGGCTTGGCAGGCGGCGGCGATATCGGTGTCAGGCGGCGTGGGGTCGTAAAATCTCACATGCTCCCGCTGCTCAGGAATCACGCAGGAAAGACGGCGGGAACAAACCCTGTTGAATGAGCCAGTCGCCGAGCAGAACCGTGAGGATGGCGATGAGGACGATGCCGCCGATAAAGGCGAAGAGGCCGAGCGTGGCTCGGGTCCACCGGCGGGTTTGATAAAGGTAAATCGCAAGCCCGATGGGTGCGAGCAGAACGGTGGTGATTTTGGCGGCGGAGCTGCGCCGGAGGTCCCGCTTTTCGGCATCCTCTATCTGCCACCAGGCAAATAGCGTGATGATGCCGATCATCTGCACCAGATCGTTTGCGGTAAAGGATGCTGGAGGCCCGGCAGGCCAGACGGCCGCATCGATCAGAAGCCCGAGTGAGATGAAAGCGAGCAAGCCGACATAAATCCAGTTGCGTTTCGCCATGCACAGTTTCCGCTCTAAATTGCGCTATTGCCCGTGCCGTTATCGCTATCGATCAAATTGGCACCGTCAACCCCAAACTATCAGGGAAGAAAGAGAGTGGTCCGCATGGGGCGTCTCCCTGTTCCGGAAACGCCCCATGATTGTCGCCGTCAGGCCGGCGCGGCTTCCCGGTCGTCGAGTGCGTCGATATCCTTGGCGTTGTTATAGACGGCTTCATCCAGAATGCCCTCGCGCTTGGCGACGATGGTGGGCACCAGCGCCTGGCCGGCGACGTTGACCGCCGTGCGGCCCATGTCGAGGATCGGGTCGATGGCGAGCAGCAGGCCCACACCTTCCAGCGGCAGGCCGAGCGTGGAGAGCGTCAGCGTCAGCATCACCACGGCACCCGTGAGGCCTGCCGTTGCGGCGGAACCGAGCACGGAGACGAAGACGATCAGCACATATTCCTGAATGCCGAGCGGCACCTGAAAGAACTGCGCGATGAAGATCGCCGAAATCGCCGGATATATGGCGGCGCAGCCATCCATCTTGGTGGTGGCGCCGAGCGGCACGGAGAAGGCGGCATATTCGCGCGGCACGCCGAGGCTCTTTTCCGTCACGGTTTCGGTGACGGGCAGCGTGCCGATGGAGGAACGCGACACGAAGGCGAGCTGGATGGCCGGCCATGCGCCCGCAAAGAAGCGCGACGGCTTCAGGCCATGGGCGATCAGCAGCGCCGGATAGACCACGAAAAGCACCAGTGCGAGACCGATATAAACGGCCGCCGCGTACCAGCCGAGCTGCGACAGCGTCGTCCAACCATATTGATCGACCGCGCGGCCGAGCAGGCCGATGGTGCCGATGGGGGTGAGGCGGATGACCCACCACAGGATTTTGCGCACGATGGCGAGCAGCGACTGGTTGAAGGCGAGGAACGGCTCCGCCGCCTTGCCCGCTTTCAGCGCCGCGACGCCGAAGGCGATCGACACCACGAGCAGCTGCAGCACGTTGAAGTTCAACGAGGTGCTGGCCGCGCCATTATTGAGCTTGGTAGACGCTTCGAGGCCGAAGACATTGGCCGGGATCAGCCCCTTCAGGAAATCCAGCCAGGAGCCGGTGGAAGAGGGTGCCGCCGCTGCCGTATTGGCAATCGCCGTGTTGACACCGGGCTGAATGACAAGGCCGAGCACGATGCCGATGACGACGGCGATCAGTGCCGTGATGGCGAACCAGAGAAGTGTCTGCCACACAAGCTTCGCCGCATTGGAGAGGTTCTTGAGATTGGCGATGGAGGCGACGATGGCCGTGAAGATCAGCGGCGGAACCAGCGCGCGCAAAAGCTGCACGAAAATGCTGCCGATGGTTTGCAGTGTCACCGAAAGCCAGTTGGGGCTGCCGGCGGCATCGGGACCGATGTTGCGCGCAACGAGCCCGAGCAGCAGGCCGATGACCATGGCGATCAGAACCTGAAAGCCGAAATTGCGATAAAAAGGTTTAGGCCCGGAGGGGCCGGCGGACGTCGTTGCCTGTGACATGACATGTCTCTTTATTGTGCAAGAAAACGAGAATGTTGCACTTTTTACACGCATTCTCGAGGGAGGTCGCCGAGAATACGCCGATTTCCTCAGCAATTAAGGGATGAACGTGCGTATTTGTTGCGTTGTCGGGGAATAATTCTCTTAAGTAGCGACAATGCGGAAAAATATCCCGCTTCTTGTTGCCTTCGACGTCAGAGGCCTAAAACCTATAGATATTCCGTCACCCCGGACCTGATCCGGGGTCCAGCGCGATCAAGTCCTTGATCGCAAAAGACTCATTCCTCACGGCGCAGCGTGGCTGGATGCCGGATCATCCTCGGGCTTGTTCCGGCGACCGGCATGACGGAGAAGTTCGCGCGCTTTAGCGTAGGGATCGCCTCCTCCTTTGTTTTCCTCGCCGCAAATCCGGTCTATGACATCATATGCAGGTGATTCCCTGCCAGAATTCGGGTGCAACGCTTTTTAGCCAATGCGATCTAACGGATATCCGCTTTCATGACTGTGCGTTTCGTCCGGCCTTTTTCGGTTGCAGCCTATCTTTCCCGCTATCTGGGTCTTGCGGCGCTTGTGCTGTTTCTCATCGCCGCCGGCATTCATCGTTTCGGGCCGCTGACGACGCCAGATCTTGTCGGTCTCCTCATTATCGCCGCTGGCATCGCTCTCGCGGCCGTACTTCTGGCGTTGATCGGGCTTGAGCGGCTGTGGACAAAGGGCGCACGCGGCGGCCTTTCGGCGCTGGCGGCGCTGCTTCTCTCGGCCCTGCCGCTCGGCGTGGTCGGTTACGGCGCTTTTCTTTATTGGCAGCAGCCGAAGATTTACGACATCTCCACCGATCTCACCGACGTGCCGGAATGGCTGGTGACGCCCGCCGCCAACCAGCAATGGCTGGTGCGGCCCGCGACTATCACCAAGGAAGACCGCGACGCGCAAACCGAAGCCTATGCCAGCCTCGCCGGCCGCCGTTATGAAGGCGCAATCGACCGCATCTACGCCGCCGCCAAAAAAATGGCCGCCGCCCAGAATATCCGCATCGCTCACACGAAGGGCGTGATCGGGGCGGAAGATGCGCCCTCCGTCGGCGTTCCGGAGCAGGACAGGACGCAGCCTTCGGAAGAAGGGCCGGTCGAGGATCTGCCCTCCATCGTGCCGGTGCCCATGGCCCGCCCGACGGACGCGCCTTTGCCCACCTTCTTTAACGGTAGCGGCGTGGTGCTGATGCAGGGCGAAACCCGCACGCGCATCTGGGGCCTGCGTTTCGATATCCTCATCCGCCTCAAGGAAGAGGCCGAAACCACCATCGTCGATGTCCGCGTCGCCTCCCGCTACGGCCCGCACGATCTCGGCATGGGCGCTGCGATTGCCGAAGCCTATCTCGATGCGCTGGATGCGGAGATGCAGGGGTTGAACGACAATTGATGTGTAGCTGACGCTACGCTTTCATTTCGATGAGAAACGAGAGTGTGCCGCCTGTTTCTTCTCCCCGAGGGGGAGAAGGTGGCCCGAAGGGCCGGATGAGGGGGAGCCCTCTCCGAACACATCTACCCTTGCCCCCTCATCCCGCTGCCGCGGACTTCTCCCCCTCGGGGAGAAGAAACAAGTGGCATCCGCTCGGTCTCCATCCAACGGGGCGGCGAACGACGAAAGCATCTCGATAATTAGCGCCTCAAAACCTGTCAGGCCGGAAAATACTCACCCAGCAGCGAAGGCGCACCATCCGTGTGTACCTCGCCCTTTTCGATCAGGTCTTCGATATGCGCCAGCACGGAAAGTGCAGCCGCGCCATGCAGGCGCTTGTCGGTGCTGGCGTAGATCACCTTCACCATATCGGCGATCAGCCGGTCGCCTTCGCGGATACGCTTCAGAACCGCCTTTTCCCGCATGCGGCGATGGGCGCGCAAGCCCCGCATGAAGGCGGCGGGATCGGTGACCGGGCCGCCATGGCCGGGCAGGAACAGCCGGTCGTCGCGGGTCAGCAGCCGTTCCAGCGAGGCCATGTAATCGCTCATCGCCCCATCCGGCGGCGCGACGATGGTGGTGGCCCAGGCCATCACATGATCGGCGGAAAAGACGATACCGCTGCCATCAAGCGCGAAGGCGGCGTGGTTGGCCGTGTGTCCCGGCGTATGCAGCGCGGTAAGCCGCCACCCGTCGCCGGAAAGGCTTTGGCCATCGCCAAGCGCGATATCGGGCACAAAAGCCGTATCGGAACTTTCGGCAAAGGGGTTTGTCTCACCCGTGTGCAGCGGGCGGGCGGCACGGTGTGGACCCTCGGCCACCGTTATCGCCCCGGTCGCCTCCTTCAGTCGCCGGGCAAGCGGCGAGTGATCGCGGTGCGTATGGCTGACGAAGATATGGGTGACCTCGCGGCCCGTCAGCGCCGCCATCAGCGCCTGAAAATGCGCCTCATCCTCCGGGCCCGGATCGATGACGGCGACGGAACGGTCGCCGACAATATAGGAGTTGGTGCCATGGAAGGTGAAGGCGGAGGGATTGTTGACGGTGATGCGCTGGATCAGCGGAGCGACAGGAACCGCCTCGCCATAGGCCGGCTGAAAATCGAGATCGAATGCCGGGTCCGCCATCGAGACCTCCTGAAAAATGCCATGCCAGCTTGAGCCGCAGCCTCAACCGCGCCATCGCCAAGCCCTAACATGCGAACTTCGCCACGGCACCCAAAAAGCTTGAATTTTGTGAAAAAATAAGTCGCCGGGTCATTGCCGGGCCGGGCAGGCTTTGCTAATCAGGCGCGGTTCAGGCAGCGGCGTTTCGCCATCGCTGCCCTGTTGGGGCGTCGCCAAGCGGTAAGGCACCGGTTTTTGGTACCGGCATTCCCAGGTTCGAATCCTGGCGCCCCAGCCAAATTTTCTTACCGCAGTTAAATAAAAGACTTAGACGTAGATGCGTACCTCAGTGAGTACCTCACTATGTACCCCGTTTGCGGCAAGATTTGAACTCTTTCGACCACCTATGTTGCGTGAGTGATAGTCGCCCACTTTCTGCCAAGCAGCTAGCGGCGTCATCATCGGAGGTGAGGAAGCTGGAAGCGCGCGCCGCAACCTCATTGATAAATGGTTATTGCCCGGACTACCGAAGAGTGACCTTGATACTATCGGCTGTGGATACCTGTGCGTTGCGAATATTATCGCAATATTCGTAGGATATGGTGTGCGTCTTATGCCTTGCCTTTTGGGGATTTAATTGAATGAAGACGACTTTACTACTCTGTGCAGCAGTGATGACGCTGGCTGGCTGCCAGACACCGGCACCACAATCTGTTTTGGATTCGCAGCGTCCTCCTACCAGATCGATTAAACGGGACTATGTGGGCGTCCTGCGCGGAACCATTAAACCCGGGGATTTCACGAAAGCCGAGATTTCGAGCGTAGTGTTGCTCGATCCCGCAAAGCAGATTTACGCTTTTTGCACGCGGACAGCAGAACGTTCCAATCCCAATTGGTCGTATATTGGCATAGCCTTGTACCAGAATGTGAGCGTGGACGCGTCAAAGAATGACTACCGCTGCCGCGACAAGCGATTGCGTTACTATAATTTTCCTGAGTTGCTGAACATGAAGTCCTGATTGCGATTGCGCGGCGCTAAGCTCGTCTTCCGCGCCGCCCATCTTCACTCCGTGCTTGAGACCATGCAAGGAAACTTCAGGAGAAGTTCGGGGGCTCAGCGAAAAACAGCAGAAGCCACAGGCGTCCCCTCGTAACGCTCCAACGGTATCCGAAGGTGACCTGACCGTCATCCGATGATGGTCGGCTTACCACGCCACGCTATAACCCAGGATACCGTTGAGCGCGAAAACCTGTCCTCCGTCATTCTCGGGGCAAGCCCAAGGGTGAGTGCGGGAAAGGCGTGCATCAACAAAAAACGCCGCGCATCCAGAGACACGCGGCGTTCAATCCTAAATCGCAGCCAGGCCTTAAAGCGCGATATCCGGCACCTTCTTCACCGGCGCACCCGCAGGCGCCGCACCGGCGCCCTTCAGCGCCTCAAGGTCGATCTGCGGCGGGGTGGGCAGCTGCAGGTGTTCGGCGGTATAGGCCCATTCCTGCTGCACCTTTTCCGGGTCGTCATTGAGCTTCGTGCCGTAGCTCGGCACGATCTGGCGGATCTTGGCCTGCCATTCCGGTGTTGCCACCTTGTCCTTGAAGACCTTTTCCAGAACGCTGAGCATGATCGGGGCGGCGGTGGAAGCACCCGGCGAGGCGCCGAGCAGGCCGGCGATGCTGCCGTCCCTGGCGGCGACGACTTCGGTGCCGAGCCGTAGCACGCCGCCCTTTTCTTCGTCGCGCTTGATGATCTGCACGCGCTGGCCGGCCTGCCACAGGCGCCATTCGCCCTGCTTGGCATTCGGGAAATATTCCTTCAGCGCGGCAAAACGGTCGTCATCCGACATCATCAGCTGGCCGGCGAGATATTCCACCAGCGGATATTCATCGATCCCCACCCGCACCATCGGCCAGGCATTGCTGGTGGTGACGGAGGAGACGAGATCGAAATAGGAGCCTTCCTTCAGGAACTTGGTGGAGAAGGTGGCGAAAGGTCCGAACAGGATGACGCGCTTGCCGCCCAGCACGCGGGTATCGAGATGCGGCACCGACATGGGCGGCGAGCCGACCGAGGCCTTGCCGTAAGCCTTGGCAAGATGCTGCATCGTCACGTCGGGGTTTTCGTTGATGAGGAATGAGCCGCCCACCGGGAAGCCGGCATAGTCATCGGCTTCCGGGATGCCGGACATCTGCAGCAGATGCAGCGCGCCGCCGCCAGCACCGATGAACACGAATTTCGCATCCACCACCTGTTCGGCATCGGTCTTGGTGTTGGTATAGGTCACGCGCCAGCTGCCATCGGCATTGCGCTGGATGTCGGAAACCTCGCTATTGACCTGCAGGTCGAAATTCTGGTCACCCTGCAGATGGGAGACGAATTGCCGGGTGATTTCGCCGAATTCCATGTCGGTGCCGAGCGGCGACCACGTCGCGCCGATCTTCTGGGAAGGATCGCGGCCTTCCATCATCAGCGGCACCCACTTCTTGATCTGCTCGGGATCGGTGGAATATTCCATGCCGGCGAAAAGCGGGCTGGCTTTGAGCGCCTGATAGCGCTTTTCCAGATAGGCGACGTTCTCGTCACCCCAGACGAAGCTCATATGCGGCGTGTGGTTGATGAAGGAACGTGGGTTCTTCAAAACGCCGTTGCGCACCTGCCATGCCCAGAATTGCCGGGAAATCTGGAAGGATTCGTTGATGTTGACGGCCTGGGTGATCTTGATGTTGCCGTTGTCGTCTTCCGGCGTGTAGTTGAGCTCGGCAAGCGCCGAATGGCCGGTGCCGGCATTGTTCCAGCCGTTCGAGCTTTCAAGCGCCACGCCATCCAGCCGCTCCAGCATCTGCATCGACCAGGTGGGCTCTAGTTCACGCAGCCAAACACCGAGCGTCGCGCTCATGATGCCGCCGCCGATCAAAAGCACATCGACCTTCTTGGCAGCCGTGTTGGCGAGAAGAGGTGTAACTGGCAGCGCCGCTGCGGCAATGCCGGCAAGCGCGCCGCCCAGAACCTGTCGGCGGTTCATGGGAAATGCGTTGGAAAGGGATGTTTCCTGCGAAAGATCAGTGAGCTGGGATTTGTCTTGATCGATGGGAGTCACGGCCATACCTGATTCTTGTTTTGTGTTAAAAACATTCCTCCCGTTCGCCCCGTTACAGCAAAGCGCAAACCGACACAACCCGGACTCTTTTACTCCAGTTCAAGCAGTTTTGCAGGGATTTTGCAGGGACATATGGCCGCAACGGCCAATTTTGCGGTTTTGCCGATCGTCATTTTTATGACGGCGAAGATTAGACGGCGCTTTCAAACGGTTGAAAGGGTTCTGTCAGCGGGATATCGCGCAAAGGCGGATATAACGCTGTTTTCGGCGCATCACGGGCGGCAGGGTGCGGCTATAGGCAAAATTTTTTTCAGAAAAATGACAATAATCCCGAAAAAAGTGAAAAGGCCCGCCAGTTCAAGCGGGCCTTGCTGCATCTGGCCTGTGGCCGAAGATCAGTCTGCGGCGAGGAATTCCGCGCAATAGCTCGGGCCGTTGACGCCGGGGCGGTCGGAAACCGTGCGCACGGCGGTAATCTTGTAATCGCTGGAAACGACGAGCTGCACCGTGCAGGAGAGCGAGGCGGTGCGGGCGGGCGAGATCTGGCGACCCTTCTTGCCATCCTTGCCTTCTTCGAACCTGGCCGGAATGGTGGCCTTTCTGTAGCCCCCGCGCCAGTTATAGACGGTGGAGCTGCCGGTTTCCGTATCGCTGAGCGGCGGGCCGAATTTTGCGAAGAAAATGCCTGCGGACTGGCCGACCCAGCGGGTCTCAACGGGGCTCTTCTGGGTGAAAGAGGGAGTGGAGCCGCCCGTGGAAGTGGTGCAGGCCGAGAGCGCAATGGCAAACGCTGCAAGCGTTACGCTGCGAGATAGCATGGTGAAATGTCCTTTGTGCCGTGTCCGGCTTCCCGCCGGTCATTCCGTTCCCCTAGCAGATTTGGAGACGGGGGGCAGGGGAGGTATGCGGCTCGATGAAAATTTCCTGCCACAATTGCTTTTTTGTAACGTTTTGAGGCCTTCCAGCCGGCGCCACAGGCTCCTGGCAGGGTTGTTTCAACAGATGGAAAAAACTTGTCACAAAAAATGCAATAAGCCGCTTGTCGAATGCCGGAGGCTGGTCTATAGAAGCGCCGCTGGTCACGGAGTGTAGCGCAGTCTGGTAGCGCACCACGTTCGGGACGTGGGGGTCGGAGGTTCGAATCCTCTCACTCCGACCAGCTTGAAGCCCAATAGTTACAGCGGCTTGCAACTCATCCCGAAAATTCTCAATCGAAATCTCGCACCGAAACCGGACCTGTGAAAACCCGTTTCGGCTGGACTGCATTCGCCGCTCGCGCCTGAAAATCAGGGCGCTGGGGCGAATAACTGCGTTCAAATCGCCGTTCTTCAACCGGTATGCGTTTTGGGAGAGAGTGTTTCTTTCCGCATCCGCTCACGGATGCGAATCGTCGCCGTCAAACAGCAGATGGATCGCTTCGCCGGGCTTTGTTTGTCGCCACCGGGCACCCCAACAAAAGAGGCCCGTCGCTCCGCCAAGCGCCAGGCCTCAATGTCGCGGCCTGTTTCAGGGGACGCGCGACAGGAATCGTCTTAGAAGCCTCAATTCTTCTTCACAATCCAAGAAGTTATCCATCACCGTCATGAGCCCTGAATTTCAGGGGCATCCTCGCGATCAACTTATCGCGATCAAAAAGAGGCCCGCTGCTTTTTCAAACAACGAGCCTCTGTTGGGCCGCTTGGCGGAGCGACCGCATGCAAATTCGTCTTTCGTGCATGAACGTCGAATGAACAAACAGCTTTTATGCCGCCGAGAAACAACCCGTAAAAATCAGGAGAGCGGCATGGATCGGAAAGCCGCCTCAGCCGTTATCTAACCATACAACAATGGAGGATAGCATGCTGAAGGGTATCGCATTGTGGGCTATGGGCGTTCCGATCTTCGTGATCATTCTGCTTTATATGTTCGTGTTTTAAGCCATCCGCAGTCTCTGACACGGAAGAGGCTCTGAAACGAAAAAGGCGACCGCTTTGACGGTCGCCTTTTGTCTGTTTGAGGGGGCGTGTCAGCCCAGATCGCCGATCAGCCGCGCGGCCGTTGCGCCGTCCGTGCGGCGGATGTCGATCTCGTCGCGGTGCTTGGCGAGGAGTTCGCTGGCCAGCAGCTTTTCGGCGAGATCGGCGGGCAGCGAGAGAATGACCCGGTCGCCCTTTTCTTCCGTCGCACCGACGCTGCGCTTGCCGGCGATCATGCCGCCCGCAACCGTGTTGTTGGTGTCGGGGTCGATCAGAATGAAGGACCCGGTCGAGCGGTTCTGTTCATAGGGATCGAAGATCGCCGTCTCGTCGAAGGAAAGCCGCACCTTGCCGATGGCGTTCATCGGCAGCGAGGTTTCATGCGCCTGCCATTCGCCTTCCTTCAGGTTCAGCTGGCTGACGGGCTGCACGCTGACGCGCTGGCGGCGGCTGCCGCTTTTCAGCCAGTAGCGCTTGCCTGCCTCGATGCCGCCCGGCTGCAACGCCACGATCTGGGCGTCGAAGGCAAGACCGGTCTGCGGCTGCGCCTCGATGGAGACGATCATGTCACCGCGCGACACATCCACCTGACGGTCGAGGACGAGCGTGACCGCATCGCCCGCGACAGCGGCGTTGCGCACCAGATCGAAGGTGACGATCTGCTTGACATTCGCGACCATGCCGGAAGGCAGGACGACGACGCTGTCGCCCGGCTTTACCGAACCGCCGGCAACCGTGCCCTGATAACCGCGGAAACTTTCGCCAGGACGCGACACGCGCTGCACCGGCAGGCGGAAGCCGCCGGATTGCGCGGAGCGCACCGTGGCAAGCTCCAGCGTCTCCACCAGCGTCGGGCCTTCATACCAGGGCATGGAGGCCTTGCCGGAGAGAACGACGTTTTCACCCTTCAGCGCCGACATCGGAATGGCGGTGATCTGCTTGATGCCGAGATTGGACGCGAAATCGCGGAATTCATGGGCGATCAGCTCGAAACCGGCTTTGTCGTAATGCGTCAGGTCGATCTTGTTGACGGCCAGCACGAATTGCCGGATGCCCATCAGCGCCGCAATGGTGGCGTGACGGCGTGTCTGTTCCAGAATGCCGGTGCGCGCATCGACGAGCAGCACGGCGAGATCGGCGGTGGAAGCGCCAGTCGCCATGTTGCGGGTATATTGCTCATGGCCGGGCGTGTCGGCCACGATGAAGGCGCGCCGGTCGGTGGCGAAATAGCGATAGGCGACATCGATGGTGATGCCCTGTTCGCGCTCCGCCTGAAGACCGTCGAGCAGCAACGCGAAATCGGGCAGGCCGAGATCGTTCTGCTTGCCACTGTCGCGGTGGAGCGTCGCGGCCTGGTCTTCCTTGACGGCCTTGGTGTCCCAGAGAAGACGGCCGATCAGGGTCGATTTGCCGTCATCGACGCTGCCGCAGGTGATGAGACGCAGCGGGCGCGTGTCGCGCGCCGCCTTCGAATGCTCGGCAAACGGCAGAATGGTTGCGGAAGAGGGGGTGTTGGCGGCGGCAGCGCTCATCAGAAATACCCCTCGCGCTTCTTCTTCTCCATCGAGCCGGACTGGTCGCGGTCAATCGCGCGGCCCTGCCGTTCGGAAACGGTGGCGATTTCGAGTTCCGCGATGACTTCCTGAAGCGTCGCCGCCTCGGACCGGATCGCGCCGGTCAGCGGGAAGCAGCCGAGCGTGCGGAAGCGGATCGAGCCATGCTTGATCTCTTCGCCGGGCAGCAGTTCCAGCCGCTCGTCTTCGGCAAGGATCATCATACCGTCGCGTTCGACATAGGGGCGCTCGGCGGCGTAATAGAGCGGCACCAGCGGAATGTTTTCCGCCTCGATGTAACGCCAGATGTCCACTTCGGTCCAGTTGGAGAGCGGGAAGGCGCGCACGCTTTCGCCCTTGCGGACCATGCCGTTGTAGATGTTCCACAGTTCCGGGCGCTGGTTGCGCGGGTCCCATTTATGGTCGGGCGTGCGGAAGGAATAGATGCGTTCCTTGGCGCGGCTCGCCTCCTCATCGCGGCGCGCGCCGCCGAAGGCTGCATCGAACTGGCCGGCATCGAGCGCCTGGCGCAGCGCTTCGGTCTTCATGATGTCGGTGTAAAGCGCCGAACCGTGGGTGAAGGGCGTTACGTTTTCGCTCGCACCGCGCGGGTTGGTGTAGGAAATCAGGTCGAGATCGTATTCCTTGACGATATTGTCGCGGAATTCGATCATTTCCTTGAACTTCCAGCCGGTATTGACGTGCAGCAGCGGGAAGGGAATGCGGCCGGGGAAAAACGCCTTGCGCGCGAGATGCAGCAGCACGGATGAATCCTTGCCGATGGAATAGAGCATCACGGGCTTGTCGAATTCGGCGGCGACTTCGCGGAAAATATGAATAGCTTCGTTTTCAAGCGCCTTCAGATGGGGATCGAGCGGCGGCTTGGATGCGACAGTATTCTTGCTGTCCGTCTCGTGGACTGCGTTGGACATTGTGAACTCCGGGAATGTACTGAATGATTATCGTTGCGGGATGGCGGAAACGGCGGATGTCTGCTCCGCACCGGCGACGTGAAGACCGCATTCGCGCTTCTCGTCGTTTTCCCACCACCATCGTCCGGCGCGCTCAGGCTCGCCGGGCTTGATGGCGCGCGTACACGGCTCGCAGCCAATGGAGGGGTAACCGCGCTGATGCAACGGATTGACGGGAATGTTCTCCTGGGCGACATGCGCCCGGATGAGGTCGATGTCCCAGTCAGCCAGGGGATTGATCTTGATGAGATTGCGCTCCGCATCGAACTCGGCGAAAGGCGTCGTGGCGCGATTGCCCGACTGGCCGCGTCTGAGGCCGGTGATCCAGAAGGCGGCGCCTTCCAGCGCCTTGCCGAGCGGGATCAGCTTTCTGACATGACAGCAGGCGTGACGGGCTTCGACGCTTTCGTAAAAACCGTTCAGACCGTATTTTTCGGCATAAGCGTCGATATCGTCCTGCTCAGGACGGAAGCGGCGGATTTCGATACCGAAACGCTCTTCGGTCTCATCGATGAGATCGACGGTTTCCTTGAACAGCCGGCCGGTTTCGAGCGTCACGACGTCGATCGGCAGGCGATGCGTGCCGATGGCGGCCGTAATGACCTGATCCTCGATGCCGAGGCTGGTGGTGAAGACCGCCCGCCCGCCGAGGCCGGCGATAAACGAAAGCCGACCCGCCAGATCGAGCCCGGCAAGCGTGGCGTCGAGGGAAGCGGCATCGGCAGAGGCATTTGCTGAATTGATCGTCATTGTCACGTCCGGGATTTCCATGGCCGATTATTGTTGAAATCCGGCCTTTGGAACAGAAATGACAGTCTTTGTGCGCTGCACTTGAGAGCAAAAATGCCTCACGCGCGCAGGGTATGAGCAAAAGATACCCGTTCACCTTCTTCGCAGCTTGGATTTGAATTGTGACAACTTCTGCGCTAAGCCGGAATTGCCGGGTTTCCGGGCTTGTGGTCTACTGGTTTTACGATGATTTCGCAGAAGGCAAAATACGCGCTGAGGGCGCTCCTTTCGCTGGCCAAGGCCGACGGGGCCTGTCCTGTGCAGATTTCCGACATCGCCCGCGAACAGGCCATTCCGAAAAAGTTTCTGGAGCAGATCCTTCTCGAAATGAAGAAGGAACGCCTTGTCGAAAGCCGGCGCGGCAAGCAGGGCGGTTATCTCTTGGCGCGCCCGGCCGCGGATATCACCTTCGGCGAGGTGCTGCGCCTCATCGACGGGCCGCTTGCCCCCTTGCCCTGCCTGTCGCAGACCGCCTATCGCCGCTGCGAGGATTGCGACGGCGAGAAGCAGTGCGAGATCCGCCACGTCTTTGCCCGCGTGGCCGATGCCACCCGCAACATCCTTTTCAACACCACCATCGCCGATGCCGTGGCGGGTGTCGAAGTGCCCGAGCTTTTGACGGCCTAGCCACTCGGCGCAATAGGTGTGCAGTACAGCCCCTCCAACCCTCATTCCTGTGCTTGTCACAGGAATCCAGCCGACGCGCGTCTGCGCGGCGAAAAGACTCCTCTCAGCCCAAGGACTTGGGCTGGCTGAATTCCTGTGACAAGCACAGGAATGAGGGCGGGAGAGCGCACGTCGCGACAACCGGGAGCTTGAGCCTGCCGAACCGACGGACTTGGGCGACGATGTATCCCCCCATCCCCTCGGACCGCTCAGACGAAAAAATCGTCTAAAACCCCATAATATTTTTCGCCGCCAGCGCAAAAAATCGTCAAAAATGTGAAACGGTTTTGCATTCAGCAAAGTTTTACACGACGCTTGTTGCGCCTTTCGCTTATGCTGCGCTGTATTTGTTGCCCGGGAAAACGCTCTCGGGAAACACTTTTTCGATCGTATTCGGCCTCATTGACCAACTCTACTCAACCGGTAGAGTTAAGCCATCGCAATCAGGAGGGAATACCGATGTCCAAGCTTCTGTCCGGTTTGAGCGTTGTTGCGCTTAGCCTCTCACTGGCACTTGGCGCAGCTGGCTCGGCCGCCGCGCAGACCAAGCTGCTCAACGTGTCCTACGATCCGACCCGTGAACTCTACAAGGACTTCAACGAAGCTTTCGCCAAGAAGTGGAAGGCCGATACCGGCGAGGACGTCACCATCCAGCAGTCGCATGGCGGCTCCGGCAAGCAGGCGCGTTCGGTCATCGACGGTCTGGAGGCGGATGTCGTGACGCTGGCGCTGCAGAGCGATATCGACGCCATCGTCCAGAATTCCGGCAAGATCAACAAGGACTGGCGCACCCGCCTGCCGCATAATTCCTCGCCTTACACCTCGACCATCGTTTTCCTGGTGCGCAAGGGTAACCCGAAGGGCATCCATAACTGGGGCGATCTGGTGAAGGGCGACGTGCAGATCGTGACGCCGAACCCGAAAACATCGGGCGGCGCGCGCTGGAACTATCTGGCGGCCTGGGCCTGGGCGAATGAAGAGTTCAAGGGCGACAAGGACAAGATCAAGGCCTATGTCGGCGAGCTCTACAAGCGCGCCCCGGTTCTCGACACCGGCGCGCGCGGCTCCACGGTCACCTTCGCCCAGCGCCAGATCGGCGATGTGCTGCTCGCCTGGGAAAACGAGGCCTATCTCGCCGGTCAGGAATTCGGCGCTGACGCCTTCGATATCGTCGTGCCGCCGATCTCGATCCTTGCCGAACCGCCGGTCGCCGTGGTGGACGCCAATGTCGATGCCAAGGGCACCCGCAAGGCGGCGGAAGCCTATCTGCAATATCTCTATTCCGACGAGGGCCAGAATATCGCGGCGAAGCACTTTTACCGCCCGTCGAACCCCGCCGTGGTCTCCAAGGATCTGCTCAAGCAGCTGCCCGACATCAAGCTCGTCACCATCGACGACCCGCAGTTCGGCGGTTGGGCCAAGGCGCAGCCTGAACATTTTGGTGACGGCGGCATCTTCGACCAGATTTACAAGCCCGCAAAGTAAGCGGATGATAGGCTGAAAAGCGATCGTCCGTCCGCTGGGACAAGCGAAACGAAAAATCGATCGACCGGACACAGTGCCGGTCGATACTTTATAATAAGCGCCGGGGAACGCCGGCTCCCAGAGAGCATTTCCAGGAAAAGTGGACCCCGGTTTCCTGTCCGGAAATGCGCCAAACTAAAGATTATCCGGAGCCTTGATGAGCAATAATACTTCCGGAAACAGGTGGAAATGGCGGCAGTCGAGCGTCATACCGGGCTTCGGCCTGACGCTTGGTTACACAGTGACCTATCTGTTTCTCATCATTCTTATTCCGCTGGGCGGCCTTGTCTGGTCCACGGCGAAACTGGGTTTTTCTGATTTCATTGCGATAGCCACGGATAGCCGCACGCTGAATGCGCTGCGTGTCAGTTTCGGAACGGCATTTCTTGCCGCGCTGGTCAACGCGGTCTTCGGTGTCATCGTCGCCTGGGTGCTGACGCGTTACCGTTTTCCCGGCCGCCGCTTCGTCGATGCCATCGTCGATCTGCCTTTCGCCCTGCCAACGGCGGTCGCCGGTATCGCGCTGACCACGCTTTACGCCAATCGCGGCTGGGTCGGTTCGCTGTTCGAACCCTTCGGCATCAAGATCGCCTTCACGCCGACCGGCATCGTCATCGCGCTGATCTTCATCGGCCTGCCCTTTGTTGTGCGCACCGTGCAGCCGGTCATGGAAGAAATCGACCGGCAGGTGGAAGAAGTTGCGGCAACGCTTGGCGCCAACCGTTTCCAGACCATCACCCGCGTTCTGCTGCCGAGCCTCACGCCCGCCATCCTCACGGGTTTTGCGCTCGCCTTCGCGCGTGGTGTGGGCGAATATGGCTCGGTCATCTTCATCGCCGGCAATATTCCCTATGTCTCGGAAATCGCGCCGCTCCTCATCGTCATCCGGCTGGAAGAATTCAATTATGCGGCCGCGACCGGCATCGCCACCATCATGCTGATCATCTCGTTTGCCATGCTGTTCCTCATCAATCTCATTCAGGCCTGGAGCCGCAAGAGGTACGGTTATGTCTGAGACCGCTTCCCGTACGTCCCCCCGGCCGTTCCGCGACCCCGCCAGCGAGAGCTTTCCCGCCCGGCTGGCGTTGATCGCGATTGCCTTCGTGTTCCTCGCCGCCTTTCTGGTTCTGCCGCTGGTCTCGGTCTTCTTCGAAGCCTTCCGCAAGGGCACGGAAAGCTTCTGGGAGGCGATTGTCGAGCCGGATGCACTCTCCGCCATTCGCCTGACGCTGCTCGTCGCCGCCATTTCCGTGCCGCTGAACCTCATCTTCGGGGTAATGGCCGCCTGGGCGATTGCGAAATTCGAGTTCAAGGGCAAGGCCTTCCTGATTACGCTCATCGACCTGCCGTTCTCGATCTCGCCGGTCATATCGGGCCTCGTCTATGTCATCCTGTTCTCATCCCACAGCGTGTTGGGGCCATGGCTGAAGAGCTACGGCATCGAGATACTTTTCGCCGTGCCGGGCATCGTGCTTGCCACCATCTTCGTCACCTTTCCTTTCGTCGCGCGCGAACTGATCCCGCTGATGCAGGATCAGGGCAATGGCGACGAGGAGGCGGCGATTTCGCTTGGCGCTTCCGGCTGGCAGACCTTCTGGTATGTCACGCTGCCCAACATCAAATGGGGCCTGCTTTACGGGGTGCTGCTCTGCAACGCCCGCGCCATGGGCGAGTTCGGCGCCGTCTCGGTGGTATCGGGCCATATTCGCGGTGAGACCAACACCATGCCGCTGCATGTCGAGATACTCTATAATGAGTACAATATGGGCGCGGCCTTTGCGGTGGCAACGCTGCTCGCCGGTCTGGCGCTGGTGACGCTCATTCTCAAAACCATTCTCGAAATACGCTTTGGCGCGGGCAACGCAGCCGGCAAGCATTGAAAGGCATCTTCATGGAAGTGAAAGTTTCCGGCATCACCAAGCAGTTCGACCGCTTTCCGGCGCTGAACGATGTGTCGCTCGACATTCGTTCCGGTGAGTTGATCGCGCTGCTCGGTCCTTCCGGCTCCGGCAAGACGACGCTGCTGCGTCTCATCGCCGGCCTCGAGCAGCCAACGCAGGGGCAAATCTTCTTCGGTGATGAGGACGCGTCCCACCGCACGGTGCAGGAGCGCAATGTCGGTTTCGTGTTCCAGCATTACGCCCTGTTCCGCCATATGACGGTGGCCGACAATATCGCTTTCGGCCTCAAGGTGCGCCCCTCCGCCAACCGCCCGCCGAAAGCCGAGATCCGCAAACGCGTATCCGAACTTCTCGACATGGTGCATCTCTCCGGCCTCGAAAAGCGCTATCCGACCCAGCTCTCCGGTGGCCAGCGCCAGCGCGTGGCGCTCGCCCGCGCCGTCGCCATCGAGCCAAAGGTCCTGCTTCTCGATGAACCTTTCGGCGCGCTGGATGCCAAGGTGCGCAAGGAACTGCGCCGCTGGCTGCGCGAATTCCACGACCGCACCGGCCACACCACCGTTTTCGTCACCCACGATCAGGAAGAGGCGCTGGAACTGGCCGACCGCGTCGTCGTCATGAGCCAGGGCAAGATCGAACAGGTCGGCACGGCGGATGACGTCTACGACACGCCCAACTCCCCCTTCGTCTTCTCCTTCATCGGCGAATCTTCCAGCCTGCCGGTGACGATCCGCGACGGCCATGTGCTGTTCCAGGGCGAAAGCATCGGCATCGATGAAAGCGGTTCTGGCGAGGGCGAGCTTTTCTTCCGCCCGGAAGATGTGGTGCTGACGCAAGAAAAGGATGCGCTTTACGGCAAGGTCACCACCTGTCGCCGCCTTGCGGGCACCCGCATCGCCGAAATCGACATCGCCAATAACGGCCATGAACCCTATCACCTCGAAATCGAGGTGCCGCTCAACGCCGCCGTGGCGGTGGGCGCGGAACTGCGCTTCCGGCCGACGCGGTGGAAGGTATTCGGGAAGAAATAAGGAATACGTGAACGCAAACGCTGGTCGATGATACGGCGCTCTCCCCAGTTCTCCGTCATACCGGCCTTGAGCCGGTATCCAGCCAGCCCAAGTCTTTGGGCTGAACGGAGTCCTTTCGTCGCGCAGACGCGCGCCGGCTGGATGCCTGGTCAAGCCCGGCATGACGGAAGAGGCGTGTCACGAGTACCTCGAGCATCGAGCTTGCCGCACCGGCACTCGAGGCGCAGATTTCCCCAATCGTCGAAGAAATAAGCAAAAACGGAAAAGGGCCGCCAAAGCGACCCTTCCATGAGTTTGGTCCTGTTTACAGACCCGGGACTGTTTCTCAACGTTCCGAAGGCAGAAGAGGTTTACAACGAGGGCTGCCCCGTCGAAAACACACCCTTTCCATTGCCTGCACCAGAGACCGAAATCTCACTAGACATTGGATCACCTCCTTCCGATACGTTGAACATAACTAGAAGGTAGTACGATTCGTCAGTAATGCAAGAGGGATTACTTCCAGGGGACGCCCGGCCCCTATGCCGCATCTGCGGCCTTTACGTCGAATTCGAAGTGGATGCTGTCATAGGGAAACTCGATGCCAGCCTCGTTCCGGTCGATAATGCCCGCATGGAGGAGCGACGTCACGTCGCGATGAACGGCCTGTACGTCCCGTCCGACCCGACGGGCAACCTCCCGGATAGAAAGCGGTCCCTGTCCCGCCAGAGCCTTGACGATGGCAAGGCGAAGCGGCGCGAGAATGCGGTGCAGGTCCTCATAGCTGGAAAATTCGACGGATGGTTTCGCCTCCACCGGCTTTCCAGACATGGCCAGATTACCGGCGGCAACAAAGCGGCTCTTGACATCCTTGATCGTGCTGAGACGGACGGTGAGTGCGGTCATGACAAAATCCTTTCCATATCCGCCTGAAAAGCATCGAACAGGGCTTCGAGCGTGGTGAAGGCAATGGGGTCTTCACGCCCGTCCATATGACGATGATCGCCTTTGCCGCGTTCATTGTCATAACGCAGAACACATTCCCCTTTGATCACCAGCGCCAGCCGATATTTGAACGGGTGAAGACTTCCGGGAACAGGCTCAGGCAGATGCCACAGGACAACCTCAAAGAAGGCCGTCTCGTCGATCACTTTGCGCGTCTTTTCGAGCAGAATGGCCTTCATGTTGTTATTCTTGACAACGCTTTGCTGTGTTGTCAATGAAAACAACGATCTTGCTCAAAACCTCACGACACCCGCATCACGATCTTGCCGATATGGCTGCTGCTTTCCATCAGCCGGTGCGCTTCCACGACCTCATCCAGCGTGAAGACCCGGTTGATGACAGGTGCCAGCTGACCGCTTTCGATGAGCGGCCAGACCTCTGCGACGAGGTCGTCGCGGATGGCGCGTTTTTCGTCGGCCGTGCGGGGGCGCATGGTGGAGCCCGTGACGGTGAGGCGTTTGACCATGATGGGGGTGAGATTGACCTTTTCGGCCACGGCGCCGCCCAGAAAGGCGATGATGGACAGGCAGCCGTCCTTGGCGAGTGCCGAAAGGTTCTTTTCGAAATAGGCAGCACCAATCATATCGAGAACGACATCGACGCCCTTGCCATCGGTTTCGGCCTTGATGACGGCGGCGAAATCTTCCTCACGGTAGTTGATCGCCCGTTTGGCGCCGAGCTTCACGCAGGCTTCGCATTTTTCCGCAGAACCCGCCGTGGCATAGACTTCGGCGCCGAAGGCTTTGGCAAGCTGGATGGCCGTCGTGCCGATGCCGCTGGTGCCGCCATGGATAAGGACGCTTTCCCCTTCGGTGAGGCCCGCCATCTGGAAGAGATTGGCCCAGACGGTGAAGAAGGTTTCCGGCAAAGCCGCGGCTTTGACGGCGTCGTAACCCTTCGGGAAGGGCAGGGCCTGCCCGGCCGGCACGGTGCAATATTGCGCATAACCGCCGCCATTGGCGAGCGCGCAGACCTTGTCGCCCAGCTTGAATTCGGTAACTTCTTCACCCAGCGCAACCACCTCGCCGGCGATTTCGAGGCCGAGGATCGGGCTTGCATCCTTCGGCGGCGGATAGGTGCCCTGCCGCTGTGCCACATCCGGCCGGTTGACGCCCGCCGCCTCGACCTTCACCAGAACCTCGCCTTTTGCAGGCTTCGGCAAAGGCGCTTGCGAAAGCCGCATCACCTCCGGGCCGCCATGGGAAGGGAGGTCGATGAAGCACATTGTTTCGGGCAGGGTCTTGGTGTCGGGCATGGCCAGGGGCAACTCCTCACGTGTCGACGTCGCCTGAAGATGTAGGTCAGATGCGCCGCTTAGGGAAGGAGGCCGTTTGTCACGAGTGTCAATTTGTCTCGCCGAAGACCCGGACGACGAGACCGCCTTCGTTTTCCTTCGCAGCCGCCTTCACGCCAGCGATCTCGCTGCCGATCCGCTCGGGATTGGCGATGATCAGCCCTTTCGGCAAGGTCAGAACGCCGATGGAGCAGCGCAGCAGCGCGAAGTCCCGCTCATTGCCGTGGCGGTCCTGGCCCTTCATGCAGCCGGCGGCGCGGTCCTCGTCCGAATAGAGTTCGGCGACGTCGTCGTGAAAATCGCTGAGCAGCCGCTCGAGGATTTCCGTCAGCTCCTCCACCGTCCAGTCACGCACGCCGATGAAAAAATCGTCGCCGCCGATATGGCCGAGGAAACAATCGCCGGCAAAAAAGTAACGGCGCATCAGGGCCGAAAACAGCGTGATGGCGTGGTCGCCAGCGTTGAAGCCGTATTTGTCGTTGAAGGGTTTGAAATTATCGAAGTCGCAATAGCAGAAGAAGCGCGCCTCGTCGCCATCGCTGCAACGGTCGGCAATGAAACCGCCAATCGCGCGGTTGCCGGGCAGCGCCGTCAGCGGGTTCTGGTCCTGCGCCATCTTCAGCTGTTTTTCATTGATGACCTTGATGAGCGAAGCGGCGGAAACAATGCCGGCGTAACGCATGTTTTCGGTGAGGATGATGCAGGCGCTGCCGCCCATGCTGGCGAACATGTTCATCAATTGATCGGCATCCGCATCGAGACCGACAATCGGCGCGGGATCGACGAAATGGGAAATGGTGCGCTCGTAGATCTTGTTCTTGAGCAGGTCGCGGCCGAAGGGTCGGTAGATATATTCCTTGAGGTGATATTCGTTGATGACGCCGCGCGGTTCGCCATTGGCGTTGAGAACCGGGAAAAACGCCTGCTGCGGATTTCTGCGGAACAGTTCGAAGACGCTGTCGACGCTGTCATGCTCGAAGACGGTCGGAAGACGCTCGATTTCGCGGCGAATGAGAATCTCATCCAGCGTCTGGCTGCTGCGCCGCGCCACGCCCATGCGGTTGATGTGGGGAAAGCTCTCCGGCAGCTCGCTGGTGAAGACCGTGGGCCTCGCGATCAGCCAGCCCTGCACCAGATCAACGCCGAATTCGCGGCAGGTCAGAAACTCCGCTTCGGTTTCGATGCCTTCCGCAATGACCCGGACGCCGAGAACATGGGCGATGTTGACGATGTTGCGCACAAGGTGCTGCTTGCGCGGCAATTGGTCGACTCCGGTGATGAAATGCCGGTCGATCTTCAGGTAATCCAGCGGAAAATCGCACAGCAGCTTCATCTCGCCATGGCCGGCGCCGAAATCGTCGATGGCCAGCTTGAAGCCTTCCTTGCGCATGCGGGCAATCAGCGCCGTGAATTCCGGCACGCTGGTATTGTCGAAACGTTCGGAAAGCTCGAAGCAGATGGAGGAGGCGGGAATGCCCGCCCGCGCCAGATGGCCAACGAGCTTGTCGAGAATGGCGTCGCCATGCGGGATCAGCCGCACATCCAGATTGAGGAACAGGGTGGCGGAGGAGAAATCGGGCAGGGTGGAAAATTTCGCCAGCGCCCGGCTCGCCAGCATCTGCTCGAAGGCCTTCAACTCGCCATCGGCGGCAGCCTGGTCGAGAAGCGCCAGCGGATTGGAAAAACCGAGCCGGTCATGGCCGCGCATCAGCGATTCATAACCGAAAATCGTGCCTGTCGTCGCCTCGACAATCGGCTGAAACGCCGTTTCGAGCACCAGTTTCGCCATGGGAAACATGTGCCCGGAGGCAAAACGCCTTATGACATCGTTCTCCAGCGTGACGGCCTGCATATGTTTCTCCGCTCATGTTCTTACGCCCGGTTTTAAATCCTTGGGCGCCCATTATTTTTGGGCAAACAATTGCAGATCACAGGTCAACAAAAGCTTTCACCACTGTGAAGCTTTCGTGAACCTTTTATAACAACCCCTTGGATATTAAAGGTTGTTGCGCGGCGGTTCAGGCCCTTCGCGCATGTCCGGTGTGTGCGGCGTAAAGGTCCGCAACGTTGAGCCGCTCCCGGTCCGCATCCGCCGCTGGTCTTGAAGCCGATCCGTGCGCGGTGGAGGCCGCCCACAGGCGCAGGGCCTCACGAACGACCTCACTGCCGGAAGCATAGGCTCCGCAATTCACGGCCTCACGCATCCTTGCTGCCTGTTCCGGGGAAATCGATACTGTTACCATTGGCATGATATCACTCCCTTCTTTAAACGCTGCGATCGGTCCTTCGATGTCCGGTTTACGGATCGGGCGCCGTCGTGGTCTAGGCGGGCGTTTTTATCGTCTTTCGTCTGGCGCCGCTTCCAGCGAAATTTGTATCATCAGCGATATTAGCACGAAACGCATTCCATTCCCAATTCGCAGTATATCACGGTTTAGTTTTTCCCCCGTGAACCGGGCGGCTGCATGGGGCTCGCCGCGCTGGCCGATGCCTGCGAAACTATCACTGTCCGCCGGCGGAAAATATGATCCATCGCAAATCAGCGACATAAAATGGCGCGTTTTTTATTGATTGATCGATCAATCAAGAATATTTTGCCGCCATCAAGGAGACGCCTATGCCCAAGATCGGAATGGAGCCTCTGCGCCGGAAGGCGCTGGTGGATGCGGCGCTTCGCACCATAGGCCACCATGGTTCGCTGAATGTGACGATGTCGGATATCGCCCGGGAAGCGGGCGTGTCGGCGGCGCTCGCGCACCATTATTTCGGCAGCAAGCAGCAGCTTCTGCTGGAAACCATTCGCAGCCTGCTGCGCGATCTCAGGCGTGATGCGGTGGCGGCTTTGACCCGCGCTTCCGGCCCGCGTGAAAGGTTGAGCGCCATCGTGCATGTCTCCTTCCAGAGCGACCAGTTCACGCCCGAAACGGTGGCGGCGTGGCTTGCCTTTTATGTCGAGGCGCAGCGCTCGGAAGAAACCCGCCGCCTGCTCGTGCTCTATTCGCGCCGTCTGCGCTCCAACCTCATGGCAAGCCTCAACCGGCTTTGCCCGCCAGACGATGCCGCGCGCATCGCGGAAGGCGCGGCCGCCTTGATCGACGGGCTTTATATTCGCCACAGCCTGCGCTCGGCGCCGCTCGGCCTTGCCTCCGCACCGGCGCTTGTCGAGGATTATTTCGACATGCAGCTCAAATCATTTCCCGATGGACAGCGCCCAAAGCCGTCCATCCGCGTTCTTTAAGGAGACTTCGACATGACCATCGCGACACCGCTGAAGGCGCAGCCGAAAGCCTCGCATTTCATTGACGGGGACTATGTCGAAGACACGACCGGCACGCCGTTCGAGAGCATCTTCCCGGCCACCGGCGAGGTGATCGCGCGGCTGCATGCGGCAACGCCTGCCATCGTCGAGCGCGCCATCGTCTCGGCCAAACGTGCGCAGAAGGAATGGGCGGCGATGAGCCCGATGGCGCGCGGCCGCATCCTCAAACGCGCCGCCGATATCATGCGCGAGCGCAACGATGCGTTGTCCACGCTGGAGACGCTGGATACCGGCAAGCCCATTCAGGAAACCATCGTCGCCGACCCGACCTCCGGCGCGGATGCCTTCGAATTTTTCGGCGGCATCGCCCCTTCCGCGCTGAACGGCGATTACATCCCCCTCGGCGGCGATTTTGCCTATACCAAGCGCGTGCCGCTCGGCGTCTGCGTCGGCATCGGCGCGTGGAACTATCCGCAGCAGATCGCCTGCTGGAAGGCCGCGCCCGCGCTGGTCGCCGGCAATGCCATGGTCTTCAAGCCTTCGGAAAACACCCCGCTCGGCGCCTTGAAGATCGCCGAAATCCTCATCGAAGCCGGCCTGCCAAAGGGCCTGTTCAACGTCATTCAGGGCGATCGCGATACCGGCCCGCTGCTCGTCAACCACCCGGATGTGGCCAAGGTCTCGCTTACCGGCTCAGTCCCGACCGGCCGCAAGGTAGCCGCCGCCGCTGCCGGGCATCTGAAGCATGTGACGATGGAACTCGGCGGCAAGTCGCCGCTGATCGTCTTCGACGACGCCGATATCGAAAGCGCTGTCGGCGGGGCCATGCTCGGCAACTTCTATTCCTCCGGCCAGGTCTGCTCCAACGGCACCCGCGTTTTCGTGCAGAAAAAGGCGAAGGAGCGTTTCCTCGACAATCTGAAGCGCCGCACAGAGGCGATGATCCTCGGCGATCCGCTGGACTACGCCACCCATCTCGGCCCGCTGGTCTCCAAGGCCCAGCAGGAGAAGGTCCTTTCCTATATCGAAAAGGGCAAGGCGGAGGGCGCGACGCTCATCACCGGCGGCGGCATTCCCAACAACGTCTCGGGCGAGGGCGCTTATGTGCAGCCGACCGTCTTCGCCGATGTGACCGACGACATGACCATCGCCCGCGAGGAAATCTTCGGGCCCGTCATGTGCGTGCTGGATTTCGACGATGAAGACGAGGTTCTTACCCGCGCCAACGCCACCGAATTCGGCCTCGCCGGCGGCGTCTTCACCGCCGATCTCGCCCGCGCCCATCGCGTGGTCGACCAGCTGGAGGCGGGCACGCTGTGGATCAATACGTATAATCTCTGCCCGGTGGAAATCCCCTTCGGCGGCTCCAAGCAATCTGGCTTCGGGCGAGAGAATTCGGCCGCCGCGCTGGAGCATTATAGTGAGTTGAAGACGGTTTATGTGAGCACGGGGAAGGTGGAAGCGCCTTATTGATGGGGCGGTGCGTGGGGCTTACCCCCCTCTGTCCTGCCGGACATCTCCCCCTCAAGGGGGGAGATCGATATGCGGCGAGGTCGCGCGCATCTCAACGTCAGCGAATGAAGCGGCGGTAGCGCCGCTTGCCGATCTCCCCCCTTGAGGGGGAGATGCCCGGCAGGGCAGAGGGGGGTGAAACCCCAGCCGCATACGGTCATCGGAACCAACGCTCATCGGAGAGAGCAGATCATGCAAGCAGATTACGTCATCGTCGGTTCGGGTTCCGCAGGCTCCGCCATCGCCTATCGCCTGTCGGAAGACGGCCGCTATTCGGTGATCGTCATCGAGGCCGGCGGTTCGGATTTCGGCCCCTTCATCCAGATGCCGGCCGCACTCGCATGGCCGATGAGCATGAAGCGCTATAATTGGGGCTATCTCTCCGAGCCCGAGCCGAACCTCGACAATCGCCGCATCACGGCCCCGCGCGGCAAGGTTATCGGCGGTTCGTCCTCCATCAACGGCCTCGTTTACGTGCGCGGCCATGCCGAGGATTTCAACCGCTGGGAAGAGCTTGGCGCGCATGGCTGGGCCTATGCGGATGTGCTGCCTTACTTCAAGCGCATGGAACACAGCCATGGCGGCGAAGAAGGCTGGCGCGGCACGGACGGGCCGCTGCATGTGCAGCGCGGCCCGGTCAACAATCCGCTGTTCCACGCCTTCATTCAGGCGGGCGCTGAGGCCGGTTTCGAACTGACCGACGACTATAACGGCTCCAAGCAGGAGGGGTTCGGCCTGATGGAGCAGACCATCCACAATGGCCGTCGCTGGTCCGCCGCGAATGCCTATCTCAAACCGGCGCTGAAGCGCGGCAATGTCACGCTGGTCAACGGTTTCGCCCGCAAGATCGTCATCGAGAACGGCCGCGCGGTTGGCGTCGAGATCGAGCGCAAGGGCGTGGTGGAAACCATCGCGGCCAATCGAGAGGTCATCGTTTCCGCCTCCTCCTTCAATTCGCCGAAACTGCTGATGCTCTCAGGCATCGGCCCCGCCGCGCACCTGAAAGACATGGGCATTGAGGTGAAGGCGGATCGCCCGGGCGTGGGCGAGAACCTTCAGGACCATATGGAGTTTTATTTCCAGCAGGTCTCCACCAAGCCGGTCTCGCTTTATTCCTGGCTGCCATGGTTCTGGCAGGGCGTGGCGGGTGCGCAATGGCTGCTGTCGAAAGGCGGGCTTGGCGCTTCCAACCAGTTCGAGGCCTGTGCTTTCCTGCGCTCAGCAGCCGGTCTGAAGCAGCCTGACATCCAGTATCATTTCCTGCCCGTTGCCATTTCCTATGATGGCAAAGCGGCGGCGAAAAGCCATGGTTTTCAGGTGCATGTAGGTTACAACCTGTCGAAATCGCGCGGGAATGTTACCTTGCGTTCCGCAGACCCACATGACGACCCGGTCATCCGCTTCAACTATATGAGCCACCCGGAAGACTGGGAAAAATTCCGCCATTGCGTGCGCCTGACGCGCGATATCTTCAGCCAGAAAGCCTTTGACGATTTTCGCGGACCGGAAATCCAGCCCGGCGAAAATGTGGAGACGGATGAGGAGATCGACGCCTTTTTGCGCGAGCATCTGGAAAGCGCCTATCACCCCTGCGGCACCTGCCGCATGGGCGACAGGGACGACCCGATGGCCGTCGTCGATCCCGAATGCCGGGTGATTGGCGTTGAGGGCTTGAGAGTGGCGGACAGCTCGATCTTCCCGCATGTGACCTATGGCAACCTCAACGGCCCGTCGATCATGACCGGCGAAAAGGCGGCGGATCATATTCTCGGCAAGACCCCGCTGCCGCGCTCCAATCAGGAACCGTGGGTAAACCCGCGCGCGGCCGTGAGCGACCGGTAAGGATCAATGGTAATCGTCCTCGCGCTGGTGGCGGACGGCGGCAATGGTGACGGTTTTCGGGCCATCAATGCGGAACAGCACGATATAGCCTGATGAACCGAACGGTATGAGGAGTTCGCGTATCAGGCTGTTTTCCGGGGATGCCTTGCGGCAGCTGAAAGGAAAATCGCCGAGAATCTCCAGTCCTGCTCTTATGGCGCGGATCGCTTTCTCAGCCACGTCGATGTCGTAGGCGATCAGAAAATCATAGATGCGATCAAAATCAGCCAAGGCTTCTTCGGTATAGCGAAGCTCATACGTCATTTCCGCTTCGCGGCTTTCGCAGCATCAAGTTTCTTTTGCATCATCGAAAGAACATCGTCGGTGCTATAATAAACGCCGGTGCGCTCCGCTTCTTCGAGTGACGCCAGCCCGCGCGCAATGAATTCCGCCTGGGATTTACGGATTTCCACCTGCCTGCGCACGGACTCTTCAACGAAGGAAGAAAGCGTCTCGCCTTCCTTCAGCACGCTTTCAGCAGCCTCGCGAAAATCCGCCGTCACCCGCAGCGAAGGGATCGTTGCCGTTTTCATGTCTACGTCTCCGTGCGTTGCAATTGCGATGCAAAGAATGCGCCGATAGGGGCGACCTGTCAAATGCAAAACCTTGCAATCGAGCCCAGGGAGGCAGATAAACGGGCATACCGCCCGAGAAACAATACCAAAATCACCGATCTGGACCGCCATGCCCGTCGACTACAAAAAGCTGAAGATGCTCCGCCGTTCCCGTGTTGTGTGGGGTTCGTGGCGGGTGTGGAGGCCGAGGGCGGTTTTCTGGATTGGCGCGATTGCCGTTGGCCTTATCAGCGTCGGGTTTGCGTGGGCGGCGGATCGGGCCCAGCACCTTTTCTTTGCGGCGACATCATCGGGCGAATGGGCGTTTCTGCTGCCGCTCATCATCACGCCGCTCGGCTTCACGCTCTGCGCCTGGCTCGCGATCACGGTTTTCCCCAATGCCGGCGGCAGCGGCATCCCGCAGGCCATCGCCGCGCGGCACCTGCGGGAAGATGCGGACCGTTCGCGACTTCTGTCGCTGAAGCTCGCTTTCGGCAAGGTGGTGTTGACCGTTGCTGGCCTGCTCTCCGGTGCCTCCATCGGCCGTGAGGGCCCGACCGTTCAGGTTGGCGCCTCGATCATGCTGCAGGCCGCCCGCTGGGGCGGCATGGCGCAGGCGAAGGGTCTCATTCTCGCTGGCTCGGCGGCGGGCATTGCGGCGGCCTTCAACACGCCGCTCGCTGGCATCGTCTTCGCCATCGAGGAAATGAGCAAGACCTATGAATCCCGCGCCAATGGCCTCGTCCTCACCGCCGTCATCCTGTCGGGCCTCGCTTCGCTGGCGCTGGTCGGCAGCTATACCTATTTCGGCACCAGTTCGGTGATGGCGAAAACGACCATGGACTGGCTGCTGGTTCTGGTCTGCGGCATTGGCGGCGGCGCGTTCGGCGCGCTGTTCAGCGCCGGTGCCCTGAGGCTCTCGGCACGTATCCGCCGTTTTGCCCAGACCATGCCGCTGAAGCGGATGCTGGCGGTCGCCGCCGCCTGCGGCCTTGCCTCCGCCGTCCTCGGCATCGCAACGGGCGGCGCGACCTTCGGCACCGGTTACGAACAGGCACGCGCGGCAATCGAGGGCGAGGCCGCGCCGGCATTCTTCTTCATCGAAAAACTGGCGGCGACGTTCCTCGCCATGATGTCGGGCATTCCGGGCGGCATTTTCGCGCCGTCGCTGTCAGTAGGCGCGGGCTTTGGCAGCACCATGGCCACCCTGCTCGGCACCAGCATCGGCCTTGGCGCCATTGTCGGCATGGCGGGTTATTTTGCAGGCGTGGTGCAGGCGCCGATGACGGCCTTTGTCATCATCCTTGAAATGACCGGCAATCATGAAGGCGTCATGCCCATCATGGCCGCATCGATGCTCGGATATCTGACGTCGCGGCTTTTCTCCCGCGAGCCGCTTTATCATGGCCTGTCGCGGGTCTTCATCGCCCAGAGCATCCGCGCCAGACGCGCCGCTCAGGCCACTGAAACGTGATGGCTCAAGCCCTGATGCCCGCCACCCCGAAATAACCGAGCCCCGGTATCTTCACGCCGGGCCGGCTGAAATCGATGCCGGCGACAAGACCGAGAAAATTGATCTCGAAACCGCTGCGCGCACCGGCCGAAATGCCGAACAGGCCGCCGAGCGAAACGCTCGCATCCTTCCAGTCATCGGCGATGTGGTAAAACGCGCCCTCCGGCAGATAATCGCGGCCGACGGCATCCGGCGGCAGCACGACGCCGAGTTCCGGAACGCTGCGCAGTACATGGGCGACGAAGGTGTTGGAGTTGGGGCCGGGATAGATGCGATATCCACCCCGCTTGCCATAGGGATAGTCAGCAATCGCCTTTTCTATCTTGGGGATCAGCTTTTCCGCTTCTGCACCGTGAATGGCCACCACCTGGCGCGGCATGTTGGAATACCAGTAGGCATCCGCCGCATAACCATTGTGGCGGATCGGCGTGCCCCAGCCCACCTTGTCGTAACGGTCATAGCTCGTAGCGCCCGGCTTTTTCAGAACGATCCAGGCGTGGCTGGCGACGGAGCCCTTGAAGCCGCCGGTCATGGCGGAAAAGACATAGACGGCGGCTTCTCCATCGCTCGACGCCGCCGGTAGCATGCCGGAGGATGACCATCTTGCGGCGTTCCAGCCGCGCGGATGGTCCCGCATGGCCCACAGCCCGGCCGATGCCAGTGCGGGAAGCAGATAGATAACGGCAATCGCCAGCAGCAGACGTTTTGCAAATTTCACTGATAGCCCCGTGCATCGAAAAATCAATTGCGGTATCAACCACATGAAATCAGAATTTTTTGAGGCTGCGAAAATGAACAATTCCGTTACCGTCGAAGTCACCCGCGGCAACCTCGTGGAAAGCCGCCATCATGGCCTTGCCGTGGTGGTGGATGGCGATGGCGGCGTGCTGTTTTCGGCGGGCGATATCGAGCGCGGCATTTTCCCGCGTTCCGCCTGCAAGGCCATGCAGGCGCTGCCGCTGGTGGAAAGCGGCGCTGCGGATGCGTACGGCTTCGGCAACCGCGAACTGGCGCTTGCCTGTTCCTCCCATTCCGGCGAGGACGCGCATGTGGAGCTCGCCGCTTCGATGCTGGCGAAGGCGGGCAGGGATGCCGATACGCTGGAATGCGGCGCGCACTGGTCTTCCGACCAGAAAACCATCATCCATCAGGCCCGCACGCTGGAAAAGCCGACGGCGCTTCACAATAATTGCTCCGGCAAACATTCCGGTTTCATCTGCGCCTGCTGCCACACCGGCACTGATCCTGAGGGCTATGTCGGTTACGATCACCCGCTGCAGCAGGAAATCCGCGCCACGATGGCAAGCCTGACGGGTGCTGCTCTCGGTCAGGACAATTGCGGCGTGGATGGCTGCTCCATCCCCACCTATGCGGTTCCGCTCAAAGGGCTGGCGCACGGTTTCGCAAAGATGGCGACGGGCAGAGGGCTGGAAGCGGGCCGTGCGAAAGCCTCGCGCCGTCTCGTCGAGGCCTGCATGGCAGAGCCCTTTTACGTGGCGGGCACCGGCCGCGCCTGCACGAAACTGATGCAGATCGCGCCGGGAAAAATCTTCGCAAAGACCGGCGCTGAAGGCGTCTTCGTCGCCGCCCTGCCGGAAAAGGGCATTGCCATGGCGGTGAAATGCGAAGACGGCACGACGCGGGCGGCGGAAGCCATGGTCTCGGCACTGCTGGCCCGCTATTTCGATGAAGGCAGCGCCGAGCAACAGGCTTTGAGCGGCATGGCGAACCGGCAGATGCGCAACTGGAACGGCATCCATGTCGGCGATGTCAGAGTCGTCGGGCTTTAAATAACCTTTGACGCGGCCGGTTGCGGGCACGATGATGACGTGCCCTGCGTGTGACGGTCATCCCATGGCCGCCGAGGGGCGGCGTCCGCATGAGGAAGAAACGGACGCTTCATTGCTTTGGAGGTCGCATATCCATGTTCACACTGTTCTTCTCCCCCGGTTCCTGCTCCCGCGCCAGCCATATCGTGCTTGAGGAATCCGGCCTGCCTTACAAGGCCCACCGCGTCAATTTCGCGGAGGGCGAGCAACGCTCCGAGGCATTTTTAAAGATCAATCCGAAGGGCCGCGTGCCCGCACTGGCCACGGCAAGCGGCGTGCTGACGGAGACGCCCGCCATCCTCGCCTTCATCGCCCAGATGGCGCCGGAAAAGAAGCTCGCGCCGCTCGACGATCCGTTCGAATTCGCGCTGATGCAGTCCTTCAACGCCTTCATTTCTTCCACCGTGCATGTTGCCCATGCGCATGGCCGGCGCGGCAGCCGCTGGGCGAATGAGGATAGTTCGCTGGCCGATATGAAGGCGAAAGTGCCGCAGACCATGGGCGAGTGCTTCGAACTGATCGAGCACGGCATGCTGCACGGCCCATGGGTTTTGGGCACGGCCTATTCGGTTGCCGATCCCTATCTTTTCGTCATGTCCGGCTGGCTGGAAAGCGATGGCGTGGATATTGCCCGCTTCCCGAAGGTACACGACCACTTCCGCCGCATGAACGACCGCCCGGCGGTGCAGCGGGCGCTGGCGGGCGAGAGGGGCTGAGGGGCTCAGTATTTCCGTCATTCCGGCCCTGAGCCGGAATCCAGCCGACGCGCGTCTGCGCGGCGAGAAGAGTCCTTTCAGCCCAAGGACTTGGGCTGGCTGGATGCCGGATCAGGTCCGGCATGACGGGGGGAAAAGCGGCTCTCCCGCTCAGGCCGCCTCCGCCGCACGCGTATCCCACATGGTCTTGAACGCTGTGCGGGCCTGGCAACGATCCAGCCAGGCTTTCAGCGCCGGATGGGCATCGAACAGCGGCTTGTGGCCCTGCGCGTAACGAACGATTTCCGCCGCGTTGAGATCGGCGACGGTGAAACGGTCGCCCACCAGATAATCATGGCTGGAAAGATGCTGCTCCAGCACCCGGAAGGGGCGCTTCAGCAGCCGGGCGGCGACGTCGATCACGGCCTTGCCGCTATCGCTTTCCGAAAGGCCTTCGGCGATGGCGGAGGAAATCTTCAGCGAATTGGTTTCGACTTCGGTGGCGGCAAAGAAGGACCATTGCAGCATCGCCGCATCTTCCTTCAGGTCGATGGGGGCGAGCGGTCCGCCATATTTGCGGGCAAGGTAGAGATTGATGGCCATGGATTCGTAGAGCACCATGCCGTCATCCTCGATGCAGGGAATGGTGCCCATCGGGTTGACGGCGAGAAATGCGGGAGACAGCGTGTTGAGCGGCGCATCCGCAGCCAGCGGATCGGCAAGGCGGCGGGCCTGTATCACGGGCACATGCTTGAATTCTATGCCCAGTTCAACCGCAAGCCACAACGTGCGCGTGGCACGGGAACGGTAGACACCGTAGATCGTCAACATCGAAATTACCCCTTGACCAGTTCGATGCGCGGCACGTTACGGTTTCGTCGTTTTAAAGTGAAGTTGCAGATCGCCGGGGCAGCTATGATTTTTTCTGATCCGTGAAGAAGTCCGTATCCGGCGACAGACGATTTTCGAAACGGTCGATAAAGCGTTCGAACAGGCGGGCGAATGTTTCCACATCCTCCGCCGGCCAGCCATCCATCACGTCCTCGATGACGCTCATCTTGGTCCGGCGCATTTCCTGCAAAAGACTGGTGCCGAGCGGCGTGATCTCGACAATGCTGCGGCGGCCGTCCTTCTGGGAAACGCCGCGTTTCAGCAGGCCGCGCCCCACCATATCCGCCACCACCCGGCTGCCGCGCGAGGGGTCGATGCGCATGCCCTCGGCAATCGCACCCACGGTCACATCGCCTTCCGCCCGGCGCAGAATATCGAGAACGTCGATATGGGAAAGTTCGAGACCCGGAGCGAGCTTGGCAAGCGCCATGCGGCCGATGATGCGGCGGCCGATCATGATGCGCATGCGCGTCATCGTATTGCCGATCCGCTTGATGTCCTCGGGCAGATCCTCGTTCCAGTTTTCCTCAGTCGCCACGCTTCATCGTCCCTTTCGATGCTGTTTTCCGATCACATTTAGCGGCATTAGCACAGATGTCAAAAACTTGCCATTGACATATATATGCTGATAGCACACAAATTGGCGCAGCAAAACCGCCGGAAGCCAACGAGATTTTTCATGGATATGTCCACCGCCCCCGTGGCGCCGCTTGTGTCGGATCATCGGCGCAGGCTCATCGTCTTTCTGTTCCTGATGCTGGCCATGTTCATGGCGACCCTCGATAACCAGATCGTATCGACAGCATTGCCCACCATCGTCGGTGAGTTCGGCGCGCTGGAGCGTTTCGGCTGGATCGGTTCGGCCTATCTTCTGGCGACGAGCGCTGTCATGCCGGTTTATGGCAAGCTCGGCGATCTGTTCGGCCGCAAATATGTGATGATCGCGGCGGTCGTCATCTTCACGCTCGGCTCGCTCGCCTGCGGGCTGGCATGGTCGATGGACAGCCTGATTGCCGCCCGCGTGTTGCAGGGGCTTGGCGGCGGCGGCATCATGGTCTCGATCTTTTCCGTCAATGCGGATCTGTTCGAACCGCGCGAACGCGCCCGTTACCAGAGTTATTCCAGCCTCACCATCATGGCGTCAGGCAGTGTCGGCCCGATCCTCGGCGGCACGATGAGTGATCTCTTCGGCTGGCGGTCGATCTTCCTCATCAACCTGCCGCTTGGCATTATCGTGATTGCAGGGCTGGCGCTGATGCTGCCCTATCGCCGTCCGGCCCGCCAGCCGAAGATCGATTATCTCGGCGCGGTGCTCTTGGCGGCCACCATTGCCAGCGTGGTCTTCTGGGCCGACAGCAGCGAATTGTTCGGCTCGCTGATTGCAGGCCCCAGCCTCGGCATCATTGCTTTCGCCGTCATCGCCGCCTTTCTCTGCGTGCAGGTGGAGCGCCGCGCGCCGGAACCCGTGGTGCCGCTCCGTCTCTTCAAGGACAGCACCTTTCCGCTGTTGATGATCGTGTCGCTGACCAGCGGCGGCATCGGTATCGGCATGGTCAATTATTATGCCCTGTTTCTACAGACCACGACCGGGCTTTCGCCCTCCCATGCCGGCCTGTTCTTCATCGCCGTCACCGGCGGCATCGTCATGGGCTCGCTTTCGGCGGGACGGCTGATTTCGATCACCGGCGTCTACAAGCCCTTCTCGGTGGCGGGTCTCTCCATCAACGTCATCGCCATGCTACTCTTCACGCAGATGCATGCAGGAACGCCGCTTTGGGTGATTGCGGTCCTCATGTTGGCACAAGGCTTTGCGGTCGGCCTCGGCCAGCAGGCGCCGATCATCGGCGTGCAGAATTCCGCGCCCAAGGCGGATATCGGTGCGGCGAGCGGCGCGGTGACCCTGACCCGCATGGGTGGCGCTGCCATTGCCATCTCGGTCTATGGCGCCATCGTGTCATCGAGCCTGAAGGGCGTGGCGGTCGATATTCCCGGCGTCGGCAAGATCGAGGAACTGACGCCGAAAATGCTCTCCGAACTCCCGGCGGCCTCGCAGGCCGCCGTCGCCTCGCTCTATTCGGATGCGTTTACGCCGCTCTTCTTCGCGGCCGCCGCAACCGCCGCCATCGGCCTTGCGGCGGCGCTGATGCTGAAACCGGTGCGACTGCCCGCGGCGGTGCAGGCGAAGCCGGCCGAAGGGGCGGGGGAGTAGGCAGGTAGGCAGTTGTGAATGCTGGTTTTGTGCTGAAACCTCTCCTCCGTCATACCGGCCTTGCGCCGGTATCCAGTCAGCCCAAGTCCTTGGGCTGAGAGAGCTCTTCCCGCCGCGCAGACGCGCGACTGCTAGATTCCGGCTCAAGGCCGGAATGACGGGAGATGCTTACAAAACAAAAACACCCCCACGGGAAATTTAACGCCCGTTCCGCGTTATGCTCGCAGCACTTTACATTCGCGCGGGCGGCCCTATCTCAATGAATATGAAGCCGGAACAGCTCCTGAATTCCACGCCCAAGGGCCTCTATTGTCCGGCGGGCGATTTTTATATCGATCCCGTGCGCCCGGTGGCGCGGGCGCTCATCACCCATGGCCATTCCGATCACGCCCGCGCCGGCCATGGCGCGGTACTGGCCACGCGCCAGACGCTGGATATCATGCGTATCCGTTACGGTGAGGATTTCTGCGGCAGCGAGCAGGCGGTGGCATTCGGCGAGACGGTGGAGGTGAACGGCGTCACCGCCGGTTTCCATCCCGCCGGCCATGTGCTGGGTTCGGCGCAAATCTCGGTGGAAATGAACGGCCTGCGCATCGTCGCATCGGGCGATTACAAGCGCGGCGTCGATCCCACCTGCGCACCCTTCGAGATCGTTCCCTGCGATGTCTTCATCACCGAGGCCACCTTCGGCCTGCCGGTGTTTCACCATCCGCTGCCGCGCGTGGAAATCGGCAAGCTGCTCACCTCCATCAAACAGTTTCCCGAGCGGACGCACCTTGTCGGCGCCTATTCGCTGGGCAAGGCGCAGCGCGTCATCCGGCTTTTGCGGGACAACGGTTATTCCGATCCCATTTATATTCACGGCGCGCTGGCGCGGCTTTGCGATTATTACGTCTCGCAGGGCATCGATCTCGGCGATCTGCGCCCGGCAACACTCGAAAAAAGCGATCCTTCCGCCTTCAAGGGCGCCATCGTCGTCGGCCCGCCCTCGGCTTTTCAGGAACGCTGGGCGCGGCGCTTCAACGAACCGCTCATCGCTTTCGCCTCCGGCTGGATGATGGTGCGGCAGCGCGCCAAACAAGGCGGTGTGGAGCTGCCGCTGGTGATATCAGACCATTGCGACTGGCCGGAGCTTCTGGAGACGATCAAGGAAATCGGCCCCCAGGCCGTCTGGGTCACCCATGGCCGTGAGGAGGCGTTGGTGCGCTGGTGTGAGTTACAGGGCATTGCCGCCAAGCCGCTGCATCTTGTCGGTTACGAGGATGAGGGGGATTGAGATGAAAGCCTTCGCCACGCTGCTCGACCGCCTCGTTCTCACCCCTTCGCGCAACGGCAAACTGAAGCTGCTGACCGATTATTTTCGCGATACGCCCGATCCAGACCGAGGCTACGGGCTGGCGGCGATTGCCGGCACGCTGGACCTCAAAAGCGTCAAACCGGCCCTGCTGCGCGAATTGGTCTTGGAGCGGATGGATGAGGTTCTGTTCCGCTATTCCTATGATTATGTCGGCGATCTGGCCGAAACCATTTCGCTGGTCTGGGGCAATATCGGCGGAGCGGATGATTCCGAGGCGCAGGACCCGCGCCTCGGCGACGTCGTGACACTGATGAATTCACTCGGCCGCACGGAGGTAAGCGGCGCGGTGCGCGATCTTCTCGACCGGCTCGATACATCCTCGCGTTTCGCTTTCCTCAAACTCGCCACCGGCAGCCTGCGCATCGGCGTTTCGGCGCGGCTGGCCCGGCAGGCGCTGGCGGATTTTGCCGGCAAAGACATCACCGAAATCGAGACCCTCTGGCACGGGCTGACGCCGCCCTATACGCCGCTTTTCGCATGGCTTGAGGGGAAGTCCGGGCGGCCGGTGCTGGCCACACCCGCCATCTTCCACTCGGTGATGCTGGCAACGCCGGTGGCGGATGGCGACCTCGATGCGCTGGACCCGGCCGATTACGCCGCCGAATGGAAATGGGACGGCATTCGCGTGCAGCTCTCCCGCGCAGGCGCCACGCGAAAACTCTATTCCCGCTCCGGCGACGATATTTCCGGCGCCTTTCCCGATGTTCTGGAGGCAATCGATTTCGAAGGCGTAATGGATGGTGAGTTGCTGATCGGCGGCACAGCGCGCTCCAACAATCTCACCCGCACCTTTTCCGACCTGCAGCAGCGGCTGAACCGCAAGTCTGTGACAGCGAAGATGCTGGATGACTATCCCGCCTTCATCCGCGCCTATGACCTGCTGTTCGAGGGCGAGAGCGATATTCGCGCCGAAAGCTACATGGAGCGCCGCGGCCGCCTGTCGGATATTATCGAGCGCGCGCCGCATGATCGTTTCGACCTCTCGCCGCTGATCGGCTTTTCCAGCTGGCAGGAACTCGACACGCTGCGCGCCGCCCCTCCCGATCCGGTGATCGAGGGCGTGATGATCAAGCGCCGCGACAGCGCCTATCAGGCCGGCCGCGCCAAGGGGCCATGGTTCAAGTGGAAACGCGATCCCTATAATATCGATGCCGTGATGATGTATGCGCAGCGCGGCCACGGCAAAAGGTCGAGCTATTATTCCGATTTCACCTTCGGCGTCTGGGCGGAAGGCGAGGATGGCGAGCAGCTGGTGCCTGTTGGAAAGGCCTATTTCGGCTTCACCGATGCGGAGCTGGAGGTGCTGGACAAGTTCGTGCGCGACAACACGATCGAGCGTTTCGGCCCGGTGCGGGCGGTGCGCGCCACACCGGATTTCGGCTTCGTGCTGGAGGTGGCCTTCGAGGGCATCAACCGTTCCACCCGCCACAAATCCGGCGTCGCCATGCGCTTCCCGCGCATTGCGCGGCTGCGCGCCGACAAGCTGCCGGCGGAGGCGGACAGGCTCTCGACGCTGGTGGCGATGATCGATGGCGTGGAAGCGTAGGGTGCCTTGGCCGCCCCTTATCCTCCGTGACAGGCGCGGAAACGGGGAAGACGCTGTCCAGAAATTGCCATGATGGCTGCGAATACATTGTTGTCATTCGCGAATCCGTGATTGGACAGCCTCCCGCCGCAGTGTTGAACTGCTGTTACAACCATCCCTTCAGGTGACCATATGGCAGACAAACGCTTTCTTTCCTCAGCCTTCGGACAGGAAGAGAGCGGCGCCATCTTGCCGGGCCTGACCCGGCGAAGCCTGCTGGCCGGCGCCATGGGGCTGTCAGCGGCTGCATTTTTGCCGCTGCGTGCGAAAGCGGGCGTTGCCGCGCCCGAGGTTTTGCCGCTGGAGCGGCAGGATTATGCGGAGGCACGCAAACGGTTCCACACCCATCTCTTGCGAAAAATGGCTGCACCGGAAAAATCCTCTGCGCTCGGCACGCCGCCCGGGGCGGAACGTGTCACCTATCCCGGCGGGCCGGATGGCTCCATCGAGCTTGTCGCCTGGCTCTCCCACTACCAGCCGTCAAAAACGCTGAAGCCCGCCGTACTTTTCCTCCATGGCGGCAACGCCACCGGAGACGGCCATTGGGCGCTGATGAAGCCCTATTGGGAAGCGGGCTATGTCGTGCTTCTGCCGTCCTTCCGTGGTGAAAACGGCCAGAGCGGCAATTATTCCGGTTTCTATGACGAAACGGCGGATGCGCTGGCGGCGGCCACCTATCTGGAAAACCTTCCCGGTATCGACAGAAACCGCTTCTTCATCGCCGGCCATTCCAATGGTGGCACGCTGACGCTTCTGGCCGCCATGAGCCGCAGGTTCCGCGCCGCAGCACCCATCTCCGCCGGCGTCAATTCCTGGCGTTATTTCAACCGCTATAGCGACGAGATCTGTTTCGACGAGACCGACGAGCGCGAATTCATCATGCGCTCCTCCGTCTGTTTCGGCCCCAGCCTCAAATGTCCGGCGCTGCTTCTACGCGGCACGGAGGAGCGGCCTTTCGATGCCGATCACCAGCTTTTCGTGGATCGCGCCCTGACATCCGGCTTCAAGGTCGACAGGAAGCTGTTGCCCGGCACCCATAACGGCGTGGTGCCGCATGCGGTCGAGGAAAGCATCCGCCTTTTCAACGCCTTTGTTTGAAATGCGAACTGTGCCGCTGTTTAGGAACGTCTGAGGTTCAGGAGCACGTCCGGTAAAACCGCTTCGCACGTTTGCCGCAGATGCCCTAGTTCTTGACGATGGACGTCTTTGCCTGCTCCGCCCACCATGCGCCGTCTTTTTTGTCGGCATATTGGGCGCGCTTATTGGTGAACTGCCCCTGGGTGCACATTTCGCGGTAATTGCGGACCGGCAGGCCGAGCTCCTTGACGACGGCATGCACCACCGTCGGGCCGGTCATGTCATAGACGCTGGCGAGCGTTCCATCTTCGATATTCTGGGAAATACGGTCGGCCATCAGCCTGAGCGCCGGGTGGTCGGGCCTGGAGGCCATGAAGTAATTCGTGATCTCGCCGCTTTTCATGGCGATGAAAACGGCCTCTTCCTGCGGATCGATCACATCCTCGGGGCGGGCCGCAAAATTGGAATCGATATCGAGATAGATGCCGCCTTCCTGCAGAAGCACCAGAATACGCCAGAAATCCGCCTTGGCGGCGCCCACCTGCAGGCGCCGGAAGGCGTCGGCGTACCGTCCGGGAAAATGCCGGTCGATATAGGTCTGGCACGCCTCGTCATCATGGTAGCGATATTCGAATTCCGGCGTCAGCCAACGGTTGAACAGGAAATTCGCATAGATCGGCGTCGTTACCCGGTTGGAGTAATTCGTCTGCCAGATGATGCGGGGAATGGCCTTTTCCGATTTCGGGCTGCGTCTGGCTGGCTGATATTGCGGAAGCGTTTTTCTTCTGCCGGGCCGGATGAACAAATCGATGGAAAAGATGACCTTGACGATGTTTCCACCGATCTTGATCGCGCGGTACGCGATGCGGTTATAGCCATGCTTTGCCAAGTTCAGCGCTCCTGCGCGTGGAATCGATTGTCACGCACGTGGAAACGGCGGTACGCGGTATTTATTGGACGCAATTAGTTTGTCAATATGCCGTAAATGAGACGGCCGGGCCTCGATTGACGAGACCCGGCCGTCTTGCATGCGAATGGAATGTCAGCCCTTGTTGCGGTTGAAATAGCCGAGCAGCCGCATGGCATTGGCGGTCACCAGAACCGTCGCGCCGGTATCGGCGAAAACGGCGAGCCACAGGCCCGAAACGCCGGTGACGGTGGTGACAAGGAAGACCGCCTTCAGGCCGAGCGCGATGGTCACGTTCTGGCGGATATTGCTCATGGTGGCGCGCGACAGGCCGATCAGGCGGGCGGCGTCGCCGACATTGTTGCGCATCAGCGCGGCGTCCGCAGCTTCCATCGCCACGTCAGTGCCCGAACCGATGGCGACGCCGACGCTGGCCGCCGCAAGGGCCGGCGCATCGTTGATGCCATCGCCCACCATCACCACGGTCTTCTTTTCGGCAAGCTTGCGGATTTCCTCGACCTTGTTCTGCGGCAAGAGTTCACCGCGCGCTTCAAGGCCCAGCTTGTTGCCGATGGCACGCGCCGTGCGGGCATTGTCACCCGACAGCATCAGCGAGGAAATGCCCATCTCCTTCAGCGCTTTCACGCCTTCCGCCGCATCCTTGCGCGGCTCATCGCGCATGGCGAAGAGGCCGCTTGCCGCCCCGCCTACTATCACGACAGCCACCGTCTTGCCTTCGCTTTCCAGTGCGGAAATGCGATCGGCCAGTTCCTTCGAGAGGGTGCCGACTTCCGTTGCAAAGCGCGGTGCGCCGATGAACAGGTCTTTCCCGCCGACATTGCCCTGCATGCCGCGACCGGAAATCGCCTTGATGTTGGAGCCGGGCAGGGGCTTCACGCCCAGCTTTTCGGCATGATTGACGATGGCGCGGGCGAGCGGATGGCTCGATTCGTGCTCGATTGTTGCGGCTTGCGCAATCAGCTCGGCCTCGTTGCCGTCCAGCGCCACCACGTCGGTCACGACAGGTTCGCCGAGCGTCAGCGTGCCGGTCTTGTCGAAGGCGACGGTTTCGGTGCGCGCCAGCATTTCGATGACCGCGCCGCCCTTCACCAGCATGCCATGGCGTGCCGCTGCCGAAAGGCTGGAGGCGATGGCGGCGGGAACCGAAATGACCAGCGCGCAGGGGCAACCGATCAGCAGCAGGGCGAGACCGCGATAAATCCACGTATCCCAGTCGCCGAGGCCGACAAGCGGCGGCACGATGATGGTGAGCACCGAGATCGCCACGATCAGCGGCATGTAATAACGCGAGAAGCTCTGGATGAAACGCTCGGTCGGCGCACGCGCATCCTGCGCTTCCTCGACGAGCGTGATGATGCGGGCAATGGTGTTGTCTTCCGGTGCGCGGTCGACGCGGATGCGCAGCGAGCCGTCATGGTTGATCGAGCCGGCAAAGACGCGTGCGCCCTTTTCCTTGGCGACGGGAATGCTCTCGCCGGTCATCGGCGATTCATCGACGCTCGACTGGCCTTCCATGACAACGCCATCGGCGGCGATGCGGTCGCCGGGACGCGCCACGACCACCTGGCCGATGCGCACCTGATCGGCCGCGACCTGTCGCAGCGCGCCGTTTTCCTCCACCAGAGCCGTTTTCGGCAGGAGCGAACCGAGCGCCTTGATGCCCGAGCGGGCGCGGGCAGCCGCGAAACCTTCCAGCAATTCGCCGATGGAGAAAAGCAGCACGACGATGGCCGCCTCTTCCGCCTCGCCGATGATGATCGCGCCGATGGCGGCAATCGTCATCAGCATTTCGATGGTGAAGATCGCGCCGCAACGGGCGGCGTTGAAGGCGTTCTTCGCGATCGGGAACAGCGTGACCAGCGTGGCGATGATGAAAGCGTAACCGCCCCATGCCGGGAAGCTCAGTTCCGCCGCATAGGCGATGGCGACGAGAACGGTGCCGGTGAAGGTGTTGCGCGCCTTTGCAGTGCGCCACCACGCGCCTTTTTCATCCGCGCCATGGGCGTGCCCCACTTCCGCGCTCTGCACTGCAGCCGCCGGAGCGGAGCCATGCGAATGGCCCGCATGGTCGTGGCCGGAATGATCGTGACCAGAATGGTCATGCTTGGAGTGGTCATGATCATGCCCGCCGCAGGACGCGTGATCGTGTGCGGAATGGTCATGCCCCGAATGGTCATGATCTGAATGATCATGGTCGTGGTGATGGCCGCCGCATGACCCGTGATCATGGTCGTGATTGTGATCTGCGGCCTTTTCTCGCGCGGTCTTTTCCTGCGGCAGCAGGGCCGGCTTGAAACCGAGTTTGCGCAGCGTGTCCTCGATTTTTTCGACCGGGGTTTTGCTCTCGGCAAGCGAGAGGTTCAGTCTTTCGCGCGCAACGGAAACCTTGACGTCGGCAACGCCGGGCAGGCGGGAAAGCGCGGTCTCGATCTTGGCGGCGCAGCTGCCGCAATCCATGCCGCCGACCGAAAAGGTCAGCGCATTGCTGCTGTCGGCGCTCGCTCCGGTATCGGCATGGTGGCCGCCGCAGGACGAATGATCGTGGTCCTCATGGCCGTGGCCGTGATGATCCGCTTCGACTTTTGCGCGGGAGACTTTTTCCTGTGGCAGCAAAGCGGGTTTGAAACCGAGTTTGCGCAGCGTGTCTTCGATTTTTTCGACCGAGGTTTTGCTTTCGGCCAGCGAAAGGTTCAGCCTTTCGCGTGCAACGGAAACCTTGACGTCGGCAACGCCCGGCAGGCGGGAAAGCGCGGTTTCGATTTTCGCCGCGCAGCTGCCGCAATCCATGCCGCCAACGGAGAAGGTCAGTGGCTCCCCGTCTTTGCCCTTGATGTTTATGCCTGTCGAAATATTCATGGTTTCCGCTCCTGAATTCCAGTCGACAGCCAATCTGGCACCTCTAGCAACTAGAGCTTCAAGAGCAAAAATGCGGTTTTTCGATTTTTTTTGAAAAACTGACGCCAGCCTCGCGCCAGCCGCGCGGTCCATCATGCCGGCAGATTGGATTCCATGAAGCGGTTCAGATGATAGCACTCCTTTTGAAAAACGGTCGCCGGGCGGCCTCTCTGGCGGGGCTTGCCCTGCTGCCTCTCATGAGCGGCTGCCTTTTCGTGACGGATACGACCCGGATGGACCCGGATGTTTTCGTCAGGGAAACGGCGCCGGTATTCAATTTCAACTCCGTCAGCTCCAATCGTCAGCCGGAACTGCCGCCGCAGCCGGGCCAGCTTTCCACGCGCCCGCCGGATCTGTTCAGAACCCGCTTCCATCAGGAATACGGTCCGCCGGTGCGCGGGCAGGGGCTGCAAGCCCCGCAGGTGCAGGGTTATAACGCGCAGCAGCCGCAGGGTCAGGCGATGGCCTATGGCCTGCCTGTCTCCAATCCGCTGCACCGGGTCATGTATGGCCCGATCCGCGATGAGGACCGCTCGCTGCCGGCCATTCCCTATGGCCGCATCGATCCGCGTTATCTGAGGCAGGAAGTGAGCTACCAGACGGCGGAAGCCCCCGGCACGATTATCGTCGATACCAGACAGCATTTTCTCTATCTCGTGCAGTCCGGCGGCAAGGCGATCCGTTACGGCGTTGGGCTGGGGCGCGACGGTTATGCTTGGTCGGGCCGTGGCAAGATCCAGTGGAAGGCGAAATGGCCGCGCTGGACGCCGCCCGATGAAATGGTCAAGCGCCAGCCGGAGCTCGCCTCCATCTCCGCCGCCAATGGCGGCATGACGCCCGGTCTCAACAACCCGCTCGGCGCGCGTGCGCTTTATATCTTCAAGGATGGCAAGGACACGCTTTACCGCGTGCATGGCACGCCGGACTGGCAATCCGTCGGCAAGGCGACGTCCTCCGGCTGCGTGCGCATGCTCAATCAGGATGTGATCGATCTCTACGAGCGTGTGCCGCAGGGGGCGCAGATTGTGGTTATCTGAACACGTTCTAAAAGAAAGAGATATTGGACCCATTCCGCCAGCGCCTTGTGACTGGCTTTTAGCGGTCGGTTAACTATTTTCGCAATACGCATGAAACGGAACAAATGACGTACAACGGCGATATAGCCGTTCGAAATGTGGGACAAACCGGCCTTATGACAAGCACCGACACAGATCTTTCCAGACGCACCTTCCTTTCCCTTCTCGGCATCTCCTCCGCTTCGCTTCTCGCAGGCTGCGCGTCGTCGGGCACGGGAGACGCCATTCGCCAGCAGGCAAGCGCCATCGGCAGCGATTTTCGGCAGATGTTCTCGCCGGGCGTCAGCGATGCGGAACTGGCCGTCATGTACGGCTCGGTTGAGGATGGCGGTTACGTCATTCCCGCCGTCCCCTATCAGAAAATCGACCGCCGTTATTACCGCCAGCGGGTTGTCGACCCGACCGGCGAACGTCCCGGCACCGTGGTTGTGGATACGCGCTCGCGCTTCCTTTATGTGGTGGAGCAGGGCGGCAGCGCCATGCGTTATGGCGTCGGCATCGGCCGCGAAGGTTTCGCCTGGTCGGGCGAGGGCGTCATCCAGTGGCGTCAGAAATGGCCGAAATGGACGCCGCCGGACGAAATGGTCGCCCGCCAGCCGGAACTGGTCAAATATTCCTCCAAGAACGGTGGCATGCCGCCGGGCCTGAAGAACCCGCTCGGCGCCCGCGCGCTTTATATCTTCCAGAACGGCAAGGATACGCTCTACCGTCTGCACGGCTCCCCGGAATGGAACTCCATCGGCAAGGCCGTCTCCTCCGGCTGCGTGCGCCTGATGAACCAGGATGTCATCGATCTTTACGACCGCGTGCCGCAGAAGGCGCGTGTGGTGGTCTGGCAGTAAGCCGGACTTCCCTTGCATAAGAAGGCGGCCTCTGGGGCCGCCTGGTGTTGCTCCGGGTGGCGAAACCATGGGCGAAAATGTCTCATCCGCACACCGTCACCCCGGACCTGATCCGGGGTCCAGCGCGATCAAGTCCTTGATCGCAAAAGACTCTTTCACGGCGCAGACGCGCCGTGGCTGGATGCCGGATCCAGTCCGGCATGACGTGGAAATGTTGCGCCCTGTTTTTTTCGAGATCACTGACGGCTTAGATTGTCCTTCAGCGCATTCACCCGGTCGCGAATCTGCACCAGCTCTTCCAGCCCGCAGCCGGTGGCGCTGCCGATTGCCGCCATGATCTTCACGCCCTCTTTTTTGAGGTTCGCGCCCTTCGGCGTCAGAGCCACCAGCACCTGCCGCTCATCCACCGTGCCGCGCTTGCGGGTAATCAGCCCCGCATGTTCGAGCCTTTTCAGCAGCGGCGACAGCGTGCCCGAATCGAGGCCCAGCATTTCGCCGAGCGCCTTGACGGTGGATGTCTCTTTTTCCCATAGCGCCATCATGACGAGATATTGCGGATAGGTGAGCCCGATCGGATCGAGCAGCGGCTTATAGGCGCGCGTGAAGGCGTGTGCCGCGCCATAAAGGGCAAAACATATCTGCTGGTCCAGCCTCAACAGGCTTTCCATCTTCTTCTCGTCGCCCTCTGCGTCCATTTTCCTGCTCCAAAATCAACCGGGAAGGGAACAATCAGCCCCCGCTTTCGGTTCCTGCCGCATGGATGCGCGGCGAAATTTCGTGAAAATTATCGCAAAAAACAAAATCTCATTCAATGTGCAAAACTATATTGCGCACAATTTAATTGTGCGTTATAAGATGCCCAACACCAACCCGAAGGAGTAAATGCCATGCCCATTCTCTACACGACCAAAGCATCCGCCACCGGTGGCCGCGCCGGCAACGCCAAGTCGGAAGACGGCGTTCTCGACGTGACGCTGACCGTTCCGAAGGAACTGGGCGGCGATGGCGCCCGTGGCACCAATCCGGAACAGCTTTTCGCAGCCGGTTATTCCGCCTGCTTCCTGGGCGCGCTGAAATTCGTTGCCGGCAAGGAAAAGGTAAAGATTCCTGAAGACACCACTGTGACGGCAACCGTCGGCATTGGCCCGCGCGAAGACGGCGGCGGCTTCGGCATCGAAGTGTCGCTGAAGGCCAATATTCCGGGCGTTGAGCGCGAAGTCGCCGAAAAGCTGGTTGCCGCCGCTCACATCGTCTGCCCTTATAGCCACGCCATGCGCACCTCCACGGAAGTGCCGGTCTCGGTGGCCTGATCCAATTCGCGTGAGTAAGCTATATGAACAATGGGGCCGGGTTCATCCCGGCCTTCTTGTTTTCAGAAAGAAAAATGCTATATTCTTTCCAAGGAAAGGATATGCGCCATGAATATTCACGCCAAGAGCGCCATGGATCCGGCTTCGCAGGGCAGGGTCGTCACCAAGGCCGTTATCGCCGCCGCCGAGCGGTTGGGCCTGAATGCCGCGCGCACGGCCGATATTCTCGGCGTTTCCGCCCCCACCGTGTCGCGCATGAAACGGCTCGATTTCCTGCTGGAGCCGGGCGCCAAATCCTTCGAGCTTGCGGTGCTGCTGATCCGGGTTTTCCGCTCGCTGGATGCGATTGCCGGCGGCGATGAGGCCGTGGCGAAAAACTGGCTGCGCAATCACAATGTTGCGCTGAACGCCGTGCCTGCCGACAAACTGACCACCATTACCGGATTGATCGATGTCCTCTCCTATCTGGACGCCCGCCGCGCTCCTGTCTGAAAAACGCGCCGTATCGGGAAAATACTGGCGGCTGGTGGAAGCGCAGCATCAGGTCTCCACCATGAAACTGGTGGATACGGTGGAGGAGCAATCGCTGCTGGAAGATATTCTGGAGACGAGCAAGCGGCCGTTTCCGCCGGAATGCGCCGGTTTCGATTATCTTCTCGCCACGCCCTTCCGGTATGGAGCCGCCTATCCGCATGGTTCGCGCTTCCGCCGCGCGGGCTATACCGAAGGCGTTTATTACGCCGCCCAGAAGGTGGAGACGGCGCTAGCCGAAATGGCCTTTTACCGGCTGCTGTTTTATGCCGAATCGCCGGGCACGCCGCTGCCCGCCAATCCCGCCGACTATTCCGCCTTCGCCGCCCGTATCGCTACCGATGCGGCGCTCAACCTGACGAAACCGGAACTGAGCCGGGATGCTCGCCTGTGGACCGATCTGCAAAATTACGAGCCATGCCAGGCGCTGGCCGATCAGGCGCGTCTGGCGAAGATCGAGGCTATTCTCTATCGCTCGGTACGCGACCCCGCCGGCGGCCTCAACATCGCGGTTCTGTCGCCGAAGGCTTTTGCCGCGAAGACACCGGTGGAACGGATGAGCTGGCGTATCCACCTGTCGAAAACGGGGGTGCAGGCGCTCTGCGAATTTCCGATGCGCAGAACGGGTTTTGCGGTTTTGGATTTCGCCGGCGATCCACGCCTCGCCAGCCTTTTGGGCTGACGGGCGTTTGCTTCTCAAGTCCATCAGGCCGAGGCGAAAAACCCTTCCGGATCATCGACTTCCACCAGCCTGCGCTTGTCGATCAGCCAGAAGCGGGTTCCGACAGCCCGCACGAAACTCCTGTCATGCGAGACGAACACGCAGCTGGCTTCGCGGCTGATGATTTCCGCCTCCAGCGCTTCCTGCCCCTCAATATCCAGATGATTGGTGGGCTCGTCCAGCAGGTAGAAATTCGGCTCCGCCAGCCGCAGCGCCAGCATGGCAAGCCGCGCCTTCTGCCCGCCGGAAAGGGCGGCGATGCGGCGTCTCTGCATTTCCATGTCGATCCCGGCGCCCGCGAGCAGGCCGTGGATGCGCTGGTCGCCAATATCGAAGCGGCGGGATAGCAGTGAAACGGGCGTGCTGTCGTCATCGATCTCGGCGAGCGACTGGTCGACATATCCGGCCACCAGCGAGGGCGTGGCCTTGATGCCCTCCTGTATCTGGCCTGCGCCCGATACAGCCGCCTGCAGAAGCGACATCAGGCGTGTCTTGCCGACGCCGTTGCGGCCGAGAATGACGATGCGGTCCCCCTGACGGACAAATTGCCGGCCGGTGCGAAACAGCACTGTCGCGTCTGGCGTCGAGACCGGCACATCTTCCAGAGTGACCAGAACCCTGGCATGGGTGCCGCGATTGGCGAGCTGGATCTTGCCGGCGGATCGCTCGGTATGGGCGGGCCGCGCCTTCTCCTCGATCTTTTCCGCCCGCTCACGCAATTGCTTGGTCTTGACGGTCAGAAGATCGCTGCCGGAATTGATGCCGATATTGTTCAGCTTGGCGGCCTGACGGCGCAATTGCTGGGCGGTTTTCATGTCGCGCTGGAAACGCCGCTCATCGGCGGCATCCTCTTCTTCCAGCACCGCCCGTGCGTGGCCATAGGGCAACCGGAACAGCGCCGAATTTTCCGGCCGCAGGAACAGCGTGCTCCTGGTGACATTGTCGAGAAAGGCGCGATCATGGCTGACGATGATGACAGCCGTATCGCGCGGCAATTCACCGAGCCAGTTTTCCAGCACATTGATCTTTTCGAGGTCGAGATGGTTGGTCGGCTCGTCGAGCAGCAGCACATCCGGCTCGGTGATCCACGCCCGCGCCAGCATGGCAAGCCTCTGCCAGCCGCCGCTCAATTCTTTCAGGCGGCGCTCCCGGAACGGCTCCGGCACCAGCATGGCGTCGAAAATAATGTCGGCGCGCCAGCTCTCGCTGTCGACCGTATCCGCCGGCAAGGCGGAAAGCACGGCGTCCCGCATCGTCCGTTCCATCAACGGGGCGGGCAGATGCTGGTGGACGATGGACTGCGTCAGTCCGCGCAGCCGGGTGATATCGCCGCTGGTTGGCTCCATGTCACCGGAAAGGCAATGGAGAAGGGTGGATTTGCCGCAGCCATTGGCGGCAACGATGCCGATGCGGTCTCCCGCATTCACCGTGAGGCTGAGACTGGAAAAAAGCGGCTTGCCCAGAATGATTCCGAGGTTTCGAAGCGTGATGATGGTCATGAAGTCGTCTCTGGCAAGACGGACCCGTTGACGAACCTTGGTCTGCCGCAGGCAGTACGGGGTTTCGGTTTGGGGTGATCCGTCGTGAAAACATGCGCAACGGCAGACAAGCTGCATTCTGCGCGGCCTTTTGGGCAAACCAGAGTGTTGGTGTTCCGGTCAGCCCTGCAAACGTGTCCGCAGGGCAAAAAGGTGGCAGAGCTGACGATTGCGCCAGAAGCAGGAAATATCCATGCGAAGCCTCCTTTCTTGAAACGGGTTGAACCGCTTCACCATTAACAGCGGCGGTTGTTCGAGGCAACGGCTTTTGCAATGGCAGGCGGTGGGGGAGAATGCGGCAAGCCCGCACTCTCCTGTTTTAATCCGGCGCTCGGCTGAGCGGCCTTTATTGCTTCGCGACACGCGCGCGCAGTTCTTCGACATGCGCGGCGATTTCCGGCGTTACGGCGTCGCCGAAGTCTTCCATTTCGAACATCGGGCGGATTTCGATTTCGCTGCGCTCCAGCATCGGGTTCGGGCAGCGTTTCACCCAGGCCACGGCCTCGTCCATGTCCTTCACAGTCCAGATCCAGAAGCCGGCGACCAGCTCGTTGGTGTGCGGGAAGGGGCCGTCGATCACCGTGCGGCTGTCGCCGTCGAACACAACCCTCTTGCCCTTGGAGGAGGGATGCAGGCCGTCGCCGGATTGCATGATGCCGGCATTGACCAGTTCCTCGTTGAATTTTCCCATCGCCTCGATCAGCTCGGTCGTGGGCATGACGCCGTCTTCGCTGCTTTTGGTGGCTTTTACAAAAACGATTGCACGCATGATCATTCCTCCTTGATTGCGCTTTCTTCGTAGTGTCGCTCCCCGGCACGACGGCCGGATGACATTGTCGCCGACAAAAGTGGCGCCATGCCGTCAATCCTGTCAGCCGAGGTCGATAAGGTCACGGCGCAGCCGGTCGGGGTCGCCGCTGCCGATGCGGGCTTCGATTTCGGCATGGGTCTGTTCCCAGATGGGAAAGGCGGCGGCGAGCACGGCCATGCCGTCCGCCGTCAGCCGCAGCCGCTTGCCGCGCTTGTCCTTCGGGTCCTGTTCGATGCTGACCAGCCCGCGCCGCTCCAGCGGCTTCAGCGCCGCCGTCAGCGTCGTGCGGTCCATGGCCAGAAGATTGGCGACCGGTCCCATCGGCGGCGGCTCCGGCCGGTTGAGCGACATCAGCAGCGAAAATTGTCCATTGGTGATCCCAACCGGCTTCAGCGCATTGTCGAACAACCGCGCCAATGCCCGTGCGGCGCGCTGCGCATGCAGGCACAGACAGGCATCCCGCACGAAAAGAGTTGTCGAAAAAGGAATCACGCTGGCGTTTGACATGGGATAAATATGTTGATATCAACCTAATTAGTCAAGCGGAACTTGATGTCCCCGCAGACTGTTTATTGACTTTCAGCACAGAAATAGCCGGCGCCCACCGTCAAAGCGGGGCGGTGCCGTGGTGAAAGACGGATCCAAGGAGGAAAGATCATGTCTCATCCCGTCGTTTCGAAAGAGGAGTGGCTTGCGGCCCGCCGCGATCTGCTGGTGAAGGAAAAGGAACTGACCCGCGCCCGTGACAGGCTGAACGAGGCCCGGCGTGCGCTGCCCTGGGAAGAGGTGACGAAGGATTATATCTTCGATGCCCCTTCCGGCCCCAAATCGCTGAAGGAACTGTTCGGCACCTGCAGCCAGCTCATCGTCTATCACTTCATGCTGGCGCCGGACTGGGAGGAGGGCTGCGTCGGTTGCTCCTTCTTTGCCGATCATGTCGACGGCGCGCTGATCCACCTCAAGCATGGCGATGCGGGTTTCGTTGCGGTTTCGCGCGCGCCGCTTGAGAAGATCGAAAGCTACAGGAACCGGATGGGCTGGAAATTCCCCTGGGTTTCGGCCGAAGGCAGCGATTTCAACTACGATTATCAGGCCTCGTTCCGCGACGAGGACATGGCCAAAGGTGAAATCACCTATAATTACCGTGACATGGCGCCCTATGGCGACCTGAAGGACCTGCACGGTATCAGCGTTTTCGCCAAGGGCGACGACGGCAAGATCTACCACACCTATTCCACTTACGCCCGCGGCGCGGAACAGACGCTCGGCACGCTGATGCTGCTCGATCTGGTGCCAAAAGGCCGTAACGAAGAGGAGGTAATGGATTGGGTGCGCCGCCACGACCAGTATGAGGAAGCGCCGAAGGCGGCAGCCTGCTGCCACTGAAAACGGACGACGAGGAGGAAACAACAATGGAAATGGAAATCGCCAAGCCGCAGAAGGAACATGAGTTCCTCAAGAGGATCGTCGGAGACTGGGTCATGACCTCCAGTTCCGGCCATGAGGGCTACGATGCCGACGACCCGTCGCAGCAATTCACCGAGACCGTCCGCTCCGTCGGTGGCTTGTGGATCATCGGCAACGGCACCGGCAAGATGCCCGACGGCACGGATATGACGGCTGTGATCACGGTCGGTTTCGACCCGGCCAAGGGCAATTTCGTCGGCACCTGGGTAGGGTCGATGATGACCAATCTCTGGGTCTACAAGGGCTGGCTGGAAGAGGACGGCAAGACCCTGACGCTGGAAGCGGAAGGCCCCGCCTTCGACGGTTCCGGCCGCACCGATACCTATCACGACGTGCTGGTGCTGCATGACGACAATCACCGCAGCTTTTCCGGCAGCGTCAGGCAGCCGGACGGCACATTCAAGACCTTCATGACATCGGAATTCCGCCGCAAGGCCTGAGGCCCTGCGAAAATTCATCCGAAGACCGCCGGCGCCGCCGCATCCTGCGGCGGTCGCTTGCCGAAACACACCCGCCAAACCCTCCATAGGAGACGACAATGTCCGATACACATGGAAAATTCATCTGGGTCGAGCTGATGACGCCCGACATGGAAGCGGCAGCCCGCTTTTATGGTCATGTCGTCGGCTGGCAGACCAAGGATTTCGGCTCGCCGGAAATGCCCTATCTGGTGCTGGAGGCCGATGGCAAGGGCATGGGCGGCGTCATGGAGCTGACCGACGAGCACAAGGGCCAGGGCATTCCCCCGAACTGGACCGCCTATGTCGATGTCGACGATGTGGACGCCACGGCGAAACAATTCGCCGAAAAGGGCGGCGCGGTCAGACGTCCGCCGCAGGATATTCCCGAAATCGGCCGCTTCGCCGTGGTCGCAGATCCCTTCGGTGCGGTGCTCTGCATCATGACGCCGCTGCCGATGGAAACCGGCGGTTTCCCCGAGGATATGCAGGAAAAGCAGGGCCATGTCGGCTGGCACGAGCTCTTTACCGATAATGTCGACGAGGCCATGGCCTTTTATGGCGATGTGTTCGGCTGGACCAAGGACCATGATTTCGACATGGGCGACATGGGCCCGTACCGCATCTTCGCTTATAAGGGCAAGGCCGTCGGCGGCATGATGAAACGCATGCCGCAGGTTCCCGTCTGCCATTGGGGTTATTACTTCAATGTGGACGGTATCGATGACGCCATCACCCGCGTCAGCACCGGCGGCGGCCAGGTCGTCAACGGCCCGATGGAGGTTCCCGGCGAAAGCTGGATCGTCAACTGCGTCGATCCGCAGGGCGCTTATTTCTCGCTGGTTTCGCAGAGGAAATAGCCCTGTTTTCTAACGGTCTGCCGGGGCTCGCTCCGGCAGATTACCGCTCTCTCGACAGGCGGACGTGATCGATGAAGGCGCGCAGCTTCGGCGCAAGATTGCGGCGGCTGGGGTAATAGAGATAAAATCCCGCAAAGCTCGGGGAATGGTCTTCCAGCATGGAAACGAGCTGCCCGCTTTCCAGATAGGGGCGGAACGTCTCTTCCATACCGAATGTGATACCCGCACCGGCGCAGGCCAGCTTTATCATCAGCTGCATGTCGTTGGTGGTGAAGGCCGGCTCCACCGCCACCGCGAATTCGCGGCCGTTTTCCGCAAATTCCCACCTGTATGGCGCCACACCCGGACGCGGTCGCCAGCCGATACACCTGTGCCCTATCAATTCGCGGGGCTGCGCCGGCAGGCCGAAGCGGTCCCGATAGTGCGGCGAGCAGACGGCGAGCTGCCGCTGCGGGGCGGAAACCGGAACCGCAATCATGTCTTGCGCGATCAGTTCTCCAAGACGCACGCCGGCATCGTAATGTTCGGCGACGATATCGAATTCTTCATCCGTCACGACGATGTCAAGCTGCACTTCGGGGTGCATGTCCGCAAAGCTCGCCAGCAGCGGCCCGGATAAAAAACGCTCGGCGATCGAGGAAACCGCAAGGCGCAACTGCCCGCGCACGACACCGCTGAGGGAAGACGCAGCATTGGCTGCCTGGACGAGATTGCCGATGGATGGCGACACATCCGCATAAAGCTGCTGTCCCGCTTCCGTCAGGCTGACGCTGCGCGTCGTGCGCTGCACCAGCGCTATTCCCATCGTTTCTTCAAGCTTGCGGATGGTCTGGCTGACGGCGGAGCGGGTTACGCCGAGCCTGTCTGCAACGGCGCGAAAGTTGCGCTCCTCGGCAACCATGCAGAATGTCGAAAGCGCGTTGAGATCGATGTTCATTGGTTAGAAATTCTACCCATTGAGGTTATGATTGAGGCAGTTATCACGACAATGCACAAGCTTTATCTTCTCCGCAATGGCCGCTTCCAGAAAAAGCCGGCCATGACACCAAGGAGAAAGCCATGACATTGAATAAAGTCGTTCTCATCACAGGTGCATCGAGCGGGATCGGTGAGGGTATCGCAAGGGAACTGGCCGCGGCCGGGGCGAAGCTGGTACTGGGCGCGCGCCGCATGGACCGCTTGCAGGCGCTTGCCGAAGAATTGCGCGGCAAGGGCGCCGAGGTCGTCATCCAGCCGCTGAACGTGACCGACAGACAGAGCGTCGAAGCCTTTGCGGAGGCAGGGCGCAAGGCCTTCGGGCAGGTCGACGTCATCGTCAACAATGCCGGCATCATGCCGCTGTCGTTAATGTCGTCCCTCAAGGTCGACGAATGGGACCGCATGATCGACGTCAACATCAAGGGCGTGCTTTATGGCGTCGCCGCCGTTCTGCCCGAGATGACGGCCCGCGCGTCCGGCCACATCATCAACATCGCCTCCATCGGTGCGCTCGCCGTTTCGCCTACCGCTGCCGTTTATTGCGCGACGAAATTTGCGGTGCGGGCGATTTCGGACGGGCTGCGGCAGGAAAACCGCGACCTGCGGGTCACCTGCATTCACCCCGGCGTGGTGGAAAGCGAACTTGCCCACACCATCACCGATCCCGCCGCTGCGGAACTGATGCAGACCTATCGGGCCATCGCCCTAAAGCCCGACGCCATCGGCCGCGCGGTGCGCTACGCCATCGAGCAACCCGACGATGTGGACGTCAATGAGATTGTCGTCCGCCCCACCGCCGCTTAAGGAGGATTGGCAATGAACATTGTTTCGACATCTGTTGCGCTTCTGCTCGCAACGGCTTCCACCGATACGGGCTCCAGCAAAACGAGCAACGCCATGGACGTGAATATGACCGAAACGTCTCAAACCCGGAACCACCCCTATATCGGCATGTGGGTCACCGGCGATGGCCATATTCGTCAGGAACTTCTGCCCAATGGCCGGTATGACGAGGCGCGGGGCAACCGCAAAAGCGCCTATCAGGGGCGGTATGAGGTGAAGGGAAACCATATCGACTACTGGGACGATACCGGCTTCACCGCCGACGGCGAATTCGTCGACGATGTGCTTTATCACGGCGGCATGATCTTCTATCGCCAGAAGTAACGCCCCGCCAATCACGCGCCACCCGCCCCATCGAGGTCGGGTGGCGTATCTGTTTTATCGCTTCAAACTACCGAGAATCCCGCGCACGATGGCGCGGCCGACAGAGGTGGCAACGGAGCGGGCCGCGCTTTTCATTGCCGCCTCGATCACCGTTTCGCGCTGGTATCCGGTCTTGCGTGCACCGCCATTGCGCGAGCCGGTGGAGGCCGGTGCAGGTTCTTCATCGCCGAAGCCGGGCAGGCGCCAGCGGCCGGAAGCGCTCTCGGACTGGCTGGCGGCGTTTTCTTCCTCCGCACGTCTGGCAGCTTCTGCATCGGCAGCCTTCTGGGCACGGGCGGCGAGGATTTCGAAGGCCGATTCCCGGTCGATATCCTTGTCATATTGCCCGGCGACGGGGCTCACATCGATCAGGGACTTGCGCTCCGCATCGGTGAGCGGCCCAACACGGCCGGATGGCGGGCGTACCAGCGTGCGCTCGACGATGGAGGGAGCGCCCTTGTCGTGCAGGGTGGAAATCAGCGCCTCACCGGTGCCGAGCGTGGTGATGGTGTCGGCGGTGTTGAAGGCCGGGTTCTGCCGGAAGGTGTCGGCCGCGGTGCGCACCGCCTTCTGCTCGCGGGGCGTATAGGCGCGAAGCGCGTGCTGCACGCGATTGCCGAGCTGGGCGAGAACGGTTTCCGGCACGTCCAGCGGGTTCTGCGTCACGAAATAGACGCCCACGCCCTTGGAGCGGATAAGCCGCACGACCTGTTCCACCCGTTCCACCAGCACCCGCGGCGCATCGTTGAAGAGCAGATGCGCCTCGTCGAAGAAGAACACCAGACGCGGCTTTTCCGGGTCGCCCACTTCCGGCAGCTCTTCAAACAGTTCCGAAAGCATCCAGAGCAGAAAGGTGGCGTAAAGGCGCGGGTTCATCATCAGCCGGTCGGCGGCGAGAACAGAAATCGTGCCGCGCCCATCCGCGCCCACACGCATGATGTCGGCGATCTTCAATGCCGGTTCGCCGAAGAAATTCGCCGCGCCCTGCTGTTCCAGAACCAGCAGCCCGCGCTGCAGCGAACCGACCGAGGCCTTGGAAATCAGGCCGAACTGGTTGGAAAGCTCGGTTGCGTTTTCGCCCATATAGTTCAGGAGTGATTGCAGGTCCTTGAGATCGAGCAGTGGCAGCCCGCCCTGATCTGCGATCTTGAAGGCGATGTTGAGCACGCCTTCCTGCGCTTCCGAAGCATCCATCAACCGGGCAAGCAGCAGCGGCCCCATCTCGGCGATGGTGGCGCGCACGCGATGGCCTTTTTCACCGTAGAGATCCCAGAAGATCACCGGCGATTTGCCATAGGCAAAATCGGTGAAGCCAATCTGCTCGGCGCGTTTCTGCACCCAGTCCTTGGCTTCGCCCTGCGCGGCGATGCCGGAAAGGTCGCCCTTGATGTCGGCGCAGAAAACCGGCACACCGGCCTTGGAAAAACCTTCGGCCAGAACCTGCAACGTCACGGTTTTGCCCGTTCCCGTCGCGCCGGTGATGAGGCCGTGGCGGTTGCCGAATTTCAGCTCCAGATATTCGCCCTTGTTCAGGCTGTCGTCCGGATTGCGGCTGGTCCCGATATAGAGCTGTCCGTCCTGCAACATCGACCATTTTCTCCTGCGGCTGGTGCATGACCCTTAAAATCGCGATGGATTTTGCAAAAGTCATGTCCGAATTTAAAGCGTAGCTGGCATGCGATGACCGTTCCTCGCGAAAGCGGCCTTTTCATAGTTTGGTTGTGATGATCTTATAAGGACAGTTTCAAGGCGCAACAACTGCTTGATGGCGATGAAGAAAAACCGCTTGATGAAAGTTGCCGCACCTGACCCTGGCCGCTTGAATGCGGCATGATATTGTTTTACGTTGACGTTAACGTCATTTATTCGATGTTGGCGTCGTTTTTCAACAGGAGGCAAGAATGAACGAAGTCGTGAGCCAGATCGCCGAGAAGGCGGGAATCAGCCCCGAACTGGCCGAAAAGGCCATTGGCATGATTCTCGGTTTTCTCCAGCGCGAGGCTGCAGACGGCCCGATCGCCCGCATGATCGAAGCCATTCCCGGCGCCAGCGAACTGGTGGCGCAATATAATGGCGAAGGTGCCGGCGGCGGCGGTCTGCTCGGCGGCCTGATGAGCGCGATCGGCGGCGGCGGCATCATGGGGCTGGGCCAGCAGCTGATGAGCCAGGGCCTCGGCATGAGCGAGATTTCCACGCTCGCCAAGGAAACCATCTCCGTTGCCCGCCAGCATGCGGGTGATGAGGTTGTCGATCAGGTGATCGCCTCGGTTCCGGGCCTCAGCCAGTTCGCCTGAGGCGAAACTACTCCATAGCGGGGCGCGGCGGCTGTTCGTTGAACAGGCGCCGCGCCTCTTCTATTTCGGCATGGTGCGTTTCCGCCCATATCCACACGCCGCAAAAGGCGCTGCCCAGCGTGCGGCCGAGGTTCGTCAGGCCGTAATCCACATGCGGCGGAATAACGGGATGCACGGTGCGGCGCACCAGCCCGTCGCTTTCCATCTGCCGCAGCGTTTTCGTCAGCATCTTCTGGCTGATATTGCCGACCAGCCTGCCGATCTGCGTGAAGCGCAGCGTGCCATGCTCTTCCAGCACTTCCAGAATGAGCATCGTCCATTTGTCGGCCACCTTGGCAATGATGTCCTGAACCAGCGCCTCTATTGCCGGATCGGTATCCGCGGGCGGCGGAACCTTGCGCCGGCTTTCGATGGCCGGGTCGGCGGGGTGCCGTTTCATCTTACACTCTCCTTCGGGTAAGTATAAATCTTTTGGGTGCCTACTTTCGATTGGAGAGTATAATAGCTAACTTCCTTTCAGCCAACAAGCAAAGGATGTTCCAATGAAAATCGCTGATAACACCATTCTCATCACCGGCGGCGGTTCCGGCATCGGCCGGGCGCTGGCGGAGGCGTTTCACAAGGCCGGCAACCGGGTCATCATTTCCGGCCGCCGCAAGGCCGTGCTCGACGAGGTGACGGCCGCCAACCCCGGCATGGCCTCGATGGTGATGGACGCGACGGACGCCGCAGGCATCCGCGCGTTTGCCGAAGCTCTGGTAAAGGCCCATCCCACCCTCAACGCCGTCATCAACAATGCCGGCATCATGCGGCCGGAAGACATCGCCGCAGCACCGGATTATCTCGACACGGCCGAAGAAACCATCGCCACCAATCTTCTAGCACCCATTCGCCTGACGGCGGCGCTTTTGCCGCATTTCCTCAAGCAACCCGCAGCCACTGTGCTGACGGTTTCTTCCGGCCTCGCTTTTGTGCCCATGGTGTTGACGCCCACCTACAGCGCCACCAAATCGGCCATCCATGCCTATTCGGTCGCGCTGCGCGAGCAGCTGAAGGAAACGCCGGTGGAGGTCATCGAAATCGTGCCGCCCTATGTGCAGACGACGTTGATGGGCGAGGGGCAGGCGAGCGACGAAAGGGCCATGCCGCTCGACGCCTTCATTTCCGAGGTGATGGATATTCTTGAAAATCGCCCGGATGAGAAGGAAGTGGTGGTGGAACGCTGCAAGCCGCTGCGTTTCGCCGCGCAGAACGGCAATTTCGATCAGGTCTTCGCCATGATCAACCATATGCATCCCTAAACGGCCGCATCTGTCTCGACTGGGCATCCTGTGATAGCGTCGCGCTCTAATCTGCGGAGCGCGCGCTGTCATGGCCCAAGGCCGGTTCCTGATGCCGAAAACCATTCTGCCCGGTGTCGTCGCCGTGGCGGCGGATAGCGACCGTTCCTTTCCGCGCCACATGCACGATCAGTTCGGCATCGGTCTCATCGAACGCGGGGCACAGAAATCGCTCTCCGGCCGCGGCATGGTGGAAGCCGGCGCCGGCCATCTCATCACCGTCAATCCGGGCGAGGTGCATGACGGTATTCCGCTCGGGGAGGGCGGCCGCGCCTGGCGGATGCTCTATCTCGACATCGATATCGTCCGCGACGCCATTGCCGATATCGGCGAGACGGATCGCAGCGCGTTCGAATTTGCCTATCCCGTCGATATCAGGCCGCTGGCGAAGCGGTTCAACGCGGTCTTTGCAGCCATGACGGCAAGGGAACGGCCGGGCGAAACCCTTCGTGGCGACGAAACCCTGCTGACGCTTCTGGCGGGCGCGATGGAGAAGGCGGCGAAGCCGGGCGATATCGCCGCACCCGAGAATATAAAGCGGGCGAAAAGCCGCATCGACGACGAGCCCTCCCGGCCGTTCCGCCTTGCCGATCTCGCCGCAGAGGCCGGCATGAGCCAGTTTCGCTTCCTGCGCGCTTTCGCCCGGGCGACCGGGCTTACGCCGCACAGCTATCTTCTCCAGCGGCGCGTCCATGCGGCACGCCATGCACTGGCCAGAGGCACGCCGCCCGCCGAGGCGGCCTTTGCCGCCGGTTTTGCCGACCAGAGCCATCTGAACCGGTTCTTCGTGCGGCAATTCGGGGTTACGCCGGCGGTTTACCGGGCGGCGACAGGTGGCGGATCGTCGCTCTCTTCCGTCATGCCGGACTAGATCCGGCATCCAGCCACGGCGCGTCTGCGCCGTGAAAGGAGTCTTTCGTGGTCAAGGACTTGACCACGCTGGATCCCGGCTCGGGTGACGGTGTGCGGATGTGGCGCTGCAATTTCATCCAAGACACCCGCCCCGCGCACCCTCATGCTCCTGTCCTCCACCCACAGGACACACCCGCACCATGACACCCGAATTCCTCATCACATCCCTCATCGTCGCCGCCTCTCCCGGAACCGGCGTGGTCTACACGCTGGCCGCCGGTCTTTCGCAGGGGGCGAGGGCGAGCGTCATTGCGGCCTTCGGCTGCACGCTTGGCATCGTTCCGCATCTGCTCGCTGCCATCACCGGCCTTGCCGCCATCCTGCACACCAGCGCGCTCGCCTTCGGCATCGTCAAATATCTGGGGGTCGCCTACCTCCTTTACATGGCGTGGAACACGCTGCGGGAGGACGGTGCGCTGAAGATCGACGATACCAGTGAGCCCCGCAAGGCCGCCCGCATCATCGGCGAGGCGATCCTCATCAATCTGCTGAACCCGAAACTGTCGATCTTCTTTTTCGCCTTCCTGCCGCAGTTCATCGCGGCGGATGAGGCTTTGCCGACATGGCGCATGATCGATCTCGGGCTGATCTTCATGGCCATGACGTTTCTGGTGTTTGCGCTTTATGGCTGTTTCGCCGCCTCGGTCCGGCGGCAGGTGGTGTCGCGCCCGGCGGTCCTCGCCTGGCTGAGGCGCAGCTTCGCGACCGCTTTTGTGGCGCTGGGTGCGAAGCTGGCCCTGACCGAGCGATGAGACCAGAGCGGAGGGAAGGCCGCCTCAGTCGTCCCAATCGGGCGCGAGGTGGCCGGGATTGACGATGCGGCCATTCGGCTTTGCAAGCGCGTGGATCGCCCGCATTTCCTCTTCGGTCAGCGCAAAATCGAAAACATCGAAATTCTCCTTGAGGCGGCTTTCGGTCGCCGTCTTGGAAAGCGCCACGATATCCGGCTGCTGCACCGCCCAGCGTAGGGTCACCTGCGCGGCGGTCTTGCCGTGTTTTGCGCCGATATCCTTCAGCACGGGATCGTTCGGCACCTTGCCATCGGCCATCAGATAATAGGCCGTCACCGACATCCCGTGCTTGCGCGCGGCCGAAATCACCTTCGTCTGGTCGAGATAGGGGTGATATTCGATCTGGTTGGTGGCAAGCGGCGTGTCGGAAAGCTTCACCGCCTCTTCGGTCAGCGCAACGTTGAAGTTGGAAATGCCGATATTGCGCGCCTTGCCGGCCTTGCGCACCGCGTTCAACGCGCCCATGCGCTCGGCAAGCGGCACATCGCTCTTCGGCCAGTGCAGCAGCAGCAGATCGACATAGTCGGTCTTCAGCTTCGTAAGGCTTTCATCGACGGAAGCGAGAAAATCGTCGTGGCGGAAGCGATCCACCCAGACCTTGGTGGTGAGAAATATATCATGCCGGGAAATGCCCGATTGCGCGATGACCTCGCCGACCGCGCCTTCGTTCTTGTAAATCTGCGCAGTATCGACATGGCGGAAGCCGAGTTTCAGTGCTTCCGGCAGAATGCACCTGACATCGTCTTCCGGAATGCGGAAGGTGCCGAAACCGAGGGCGGGAATATTCGCGCCATTCGCGCTGACGTCATACATGGGATGTCTCTCCTGTTTGCTGAAAACATGGCCGGCGCGGGATGCCGGGCGGGGAAGCCGTCTTTCATTAACTGGTGTCCGCGCGATCGGTTTCAACAGTTTCGACGCGATCACCATCCACGCCATTGCGGGCGGACAGGCGCGGCGATAACAGTCGGCTGCAGAAGATCATATCGCGGTATGGATTTAAATATACGGATGGAAGGAAATATCGCGTGTCACGCTCACAACGGCTTCTCGATCTGTTGCAGATCCTGCGCTCCCACCGCATGCCGGTCAGCGGCGCGGCCCTTGCCGCGCAAACCGGCGTCAGCCTGCGCACGCTCTACCGCGATATAGCGACGCTTCAGGCGCAGGGCGCGGATATCGAAGGCGAGGCGGGCGTGGGTTATGTGCTGCGCCCCGGTTTCCTGTTGCCGCCGCTGATGTTTTCGCAGCAGGAAATCGAGGCGCTGGTGCTCGGCTCGCGCTGGGTGGCGGGCCGTGCCGATGCGGGATTGGCGGAGGCCGCCCGCGCCGCCGTCGTCAAGATCGGCGCCGTGCTTCCCGATACCCTGCGCGAGGAACTCGATCATTCCACCCTGCTGGTCGGTCCGGGCCAGGGCCCTGCCGCCATCCATGTCGATCTGGCCGCCATTCGCGATACGATCCGTAAGGAAAGCAGGGTCGTCATCACCTATCGCGATGAAAAGGGAGAGGTGACGGAACGGGTGATCTGGCCCTTCGCACTCGCCTTTTTCGATCTGGTGCGGGTGGTGCTGGGCTGGTGCGAGACACGGCAGGACTACCGCAGTTTCCGGGCCGACCGCATCGAAGATTTCCGCCCTCTCGACAGCCGTTATCCGCGCCGACGCCAGGCGCTGCTGAAAGAATGGCGCGAAAGGGAAAAACAGCGGCGGCATCATGCTGACAAAAACTGACAGCAGCAGGGTCTAGACATCGTTCATCCGCAACACAGGAGAACAGCCATGACCCACCCCGATTTCACCATCCTTTACGTCGACAACCCGCCGGCCAGCACCGAATTTTACAAGGCCCTGCTGGGTGCGGAGCCGGTCGAAGTCTCGCCGACATTCTCGCTCTTCGTGCTTCAGAACGGCATGAAGCTCGGCCTCTGGTCGCGGCACACCGTGGAGCCGAAAGCATCCGTTACGGGCGGCGGCGGCGAGCTTGCCTTCCGCGTTGAAAACGATGCGCGGGTGGACGAGATTTTTGCGGATTGGAAGGCGAAGGGCATCGACATGCTGCAGCAGCCGGCGGGCATGGAATTCGGCTACACCTTTACCGCCGCCGACCCCGACAAGCACCGTCTCCGGGTCTATGCTTTCGCGGGCTGAAGCTACTTCTTCACCGCCACCACAAAAAGGCGGGGAAAGCGCAGAAGCAGGCGGCCGTCCGCCATCGGCGGATAGGCCGCCTTGATGCGCCGCGTATAGTCAGTGAGGAAGGCTTCGCGGTTTTCCTCGCCGACGGCGGTGAGATAGGGGCGCAGCCCCGTGCCCTTGACCCATTCGACGATGCTTTCCGCGTCCTTCATCGGATGATTATAGATGGTGTGCCACACATCCACCCGCGCGGATTTTGGCGTCAGCGCATCGAAATAATCCGAAGGCGCGGGCAGGGGTTTGCGGCGCAGCCTGCCAGCTGAGAACGCATCCTTCCAGGAACCGTTCGCTCCGGTCTCCTCCATGGCGCGATGTGTCGGCTCCTGCAGATTGTCGGGCATCTGCACGGCCAGAACGCCGCCGCTTTCCAGCTGGTCCATCAGTTGCGAAAGAACGGTGAGATGATCCGGCACCCATTGGAACACGGCATTGGCGTAAAGCAGGTCTGCCTTCTGCGCCGGCTTCCACTGGGAAAGATCGGCCTTGCCGAAGCGCGTGGTCGGCAGCCGGTCCGCCGCCTTTTCCAGCATGTCGTCATCGCTGTCGATGCCGGTAATGACATTGACGCCGTAACGGTCGGTCAGAAGCTCGGTGGAATTGCCGGGGCCGCAGCCGAGGTCATAGCCGTTCAGCACCCGCTCCAGCGGCACCTGCGCCAGAAGATCCCGTGCGGGACGCGTCCGCTCGTCTTCGAATTTCAGATATTGGTGGGCGGACCATGCCATGATTTTCCTCCTGCAAAATGCCGTCAGATCGCCAGCATCGCATGCGGCAAATCGCGCCGCTATCGTCCGATGCATGAATTATTGTGATGAACATATTCATCAACCTTTTGTTTCACCTCATAAAACGTGCTTGCGGGGCCGTCGCTTTGTTATTTTCCATCAAAATCAGAAATCGCTGCAATTAAAACTTGACCTCGTCCGGGGAGAGGCATTCACTCCGGCCGATTTCCAGCACATGCCCCGTTGAGAGCGCGCACCGCTCTTCATCCGGCAATGCATCAGAACAAAAAAGACGGAGCGTTTTTACCGAACGAAAACGCTCGAGACAGGAGACCATCATGAGCGTCGATACCGCACCCCGATCAACCACCTGGACCTATGTTGACGGTCAATGGCTGCCCGGCAATCCGCCGCTCATCGGCCCGACCTCGCATGCCATGTGGCTGGCCTCCACGGTGTTCGACGGTGCGCGCTGGTTCGATGGCGTGGCGCCCGATCTCGATCTGCACTGCCAGCGCGTCAATCGCTCCGCCGTCAATATGGGCATGAAGCCGACCATGACGGCCGACGAGATCGAGACCCTTGCACTCGAAGGCGTCAAGAAATTCGACGGCAAGATGGCGATCTACATCAAGCCGATGTATTGGGCCGAACACGGCATGCCCGGCAGCGTCGTGGCGCCCGATGCCAGCTCCACCAGGTTTGCGCTTTGCCTTTTCGAAGCGCCGATGGATGCCGGCAAGCCGCTGACGCTCACCGTCTCGCCGCTGCGCCGCCCTTCGCCGGAAACCGCCATGACCGACGCAAAGGCCGGCAGCCTTTATCCCAATAGCGGTCGCGCCATTCTGGAAGCGCGCTCGCGCGGTTTCGACAATGCCCTGATGCGCGACATGAACGGCAATGTCGCCGAATCCGCCTCCGCCAACATCTTCATGGTCAAGGATGGCGTCGTCCTTACCCCGGTTCCGAACCGCACTTTCCTTGCCGGCATCACCCGTTCGCGCGTGATCGGCCTTCTGCGCCAGGCCGGTTTCGACGTGCGGGAAGCGACGCTTTCGGTCGAGGATTTCCGCGAGGCCGATGAAATCTTCTGCTCCGGCAATTATTCCAAGGTTTCGCCCGTCGTGAAGCTCGACGATCGCGAATTGCAGGCAGGCCCCGTCGCCCGCAAGGCGCTCGATCTCTACATGGACTGGGCGCGTCTCGGCGCGGATGTTTAAGGCCGGGTAAAACCCATAGTTTCAAAAGGCCGCGGCGGGCTCACCCCTGCCGCGGCCTTTTGTTTTGAGCCGCATTATTTTCCCATGAAAATTCAGGGGGAATTTAATCCAATTTTAGAGGACCACACGCTAGCTTGCGACATTACCGATCCGGGCTAGTGGGGGCCGTCAAATGTCTTTCAGCATACGCAATATACTTGTGGGATTTTTTCTGCTCGTCGGCATCGCGCTGGCAGGCTTCGTGGGCAACGGCATGTTGCAGTCCGTGCAGCGTGCCCGCAGCTTTTCGGAGGTGGCGCAGCTCGTTTCGCTGGACAGGCTGCTTTTCAACGCCTTGCTGAACTTTCGCAGTGAACGCGGCAACAGCGCCTCGGCGCTGACGGTCGACCCGGCGAAGACGGCCAACACCATCGCCAGCGTGCAGGCGTCGCGCCAGAAGGTGGACGCCGCCATGGGCGCCTTTCTCGAACAGGCCGCCGCGCTCGATCAGGCTGGCCTCAAGGCCCCGCTTGCCCGCGTGAAGGATATCTACACGCAATTCCTGGAGCTGCGCAAAAAGGTTGACGCCAACGTCACCCTGCCGCTCGACCGTCGTGAAAACGGGCTGGACAAGACCGTGCTGGCGCTCGGTCAGGATTTCCTGACGGCGCTCGAAGCCGGCTCGACGGCGGTGGAAGGTGAGGTTCGCTCGCTGGACCAGAGCCTGACCGGCCTCATCCAGTTGCGGTCCTATGGCTGGTCGGCGCGTGCGCTCGGCGGCAGCGCCACCGTTGTCATCAATGCAGTCGTGGCCCAGCAGCGGCCGCTGACCCCGCAGGAAACCCAGCAGCTTGGCAATTTCGATGCCGGCGCGGCCTTTGCCTGGAAAGCCACCGGCGACCTCGTCGCGCATGAATCGACGCCGCAGGCGCTGAAAGATATCTATGCGGTTGCCGACAGGACCTATTTCAAGGGTGATTTCGTCGCGCAGCGCGCAAAGCTGATCGACGATCTGAACAACGGCCGCACGCCTGCCTTCACCATCGATACATGGCGCAATACGGTCACCGCGAACCTCGATACGGTCGCGAAAATCGCCTCCGAAGCGATGGATGTTCTCAACGTCAATGCCGAAAAGGCCAGACAGGACGCCTTTATCGGCGCGATGATCTATCTCGCTGCGTTCATCCTCACACTTGGCGTCTGCATTCTCTGCCTTGCCGTCATCGTCGGCCGCGTCACCCGTCCCATCAGCCGCCTGACAAAGGCGATGATGGAATTGTCCACCGGCAACCTGACCATCGATGTGCCCGGCGCAAAACGCGGCGACGAGATCGGCGAGATGGCCCGCGCCGTGGAAATCTTCCGCGAAGCGGCCATCCGCAACCGGCAGCTTGAGGACGAAGCCATCGGTAACCGCGAGCAGGCCGAGCGTGACCGTATCGAGCTGCAACAGCGCGCCGAGGCCGAGGCCGAAGAGCGTCTCAATCAGGCCACGGGGTCGCTGGCTGGCGGTCTTCGCCGGCTTGCCTCCGGTGATATGGTCTGCGAGATCGCCACGCCGTTTGCGCCGCAATTCGAGACGCTGCGGCACGATTTCAACAGCTCCGTGCATCAGCTGCGCGAAGCGCTCACCAGCGTTGGCCAGTCCGTGCAGACCGTGAACGGCGGCGCCCACGAGGTGTCCTCCGCATCCGACGATCTTTCACGCCGCACCGAACAGCAGGCCGCTTCCCTGGAGGAAACCGCCGCGGCGCTGGAAGAGATCACCGCCAATGTTTCCGCCACCTCCAAACGGGCGAGCGATGCGCGCGACACGGTGCGTGAGGCAAGGACAAAGGCCGATCTTTCCGGCAAGGTGGTGCGCGATGCCGTCGCCGCCATGGAGCGCATCGAACATTCCTCGCGCCAGATCGGCCAGATCATCGGCGTCATCGACGAAATCGCCTTCCAGACCAACCTTCTGGCGCTGAATGCCGGCGTCGAGGCGGCGCGGGCGGGCGATGCGGGCAAGGGCTTCGCCGTCGTCGCACAGGAAGTGCGCGAACTGGCGCAGCGCTCCGCCAATGCCGCCAAGGAAATCAAGCAACTCATCACCGCGTCAGCCGTTGCGGTGGGTGAAGGCGTGAAACTGGTGGCCGATACCGGCGTCGGCCTTTCCGAGATCGAGCAGCTGGTGCTTTCCGTCAACACCCATATGGACGCCATCGCCACGGCGGCGCAGGAGCAGTCGGCAGGCCTTTCCGAGGTCAATACGGCCGTCAACCACATGGATCAGGCCACGCAGCAGAATGCCGCGATGGTGGAGGAAATGAATGCGGCCGGTGCGGGTCTTGCACAGGAATGCACGAACCTTCACGCCCTGCTTGCGCAATTCCAGCTCGGCCAGCAAAGCTCCGCATTGCGGGAAACGGCACGGCATATGCAGCGCGCCGCAAGCCCGGCCCACGCGCCCGCCGCACCGGTTGCACCGGTCGCACCGGTCGCACCGGCGCGGAAGGCTCGCCCCGTTGCTGCACGCGGCAATGCGGCGCTGGCCGTGAAGGGGGATGAGTGGACGGAGTTTTGAGTTTTGCAAGCGTTGCTCGCGTCACCGGATGGCGCGGGCAATGCGGTGACGGAGCATCCGACACACTCAACGTCATCCTCGGGCCTGCCGCCCCAAACCGGACACCAAAGAAAAATAGCGTCGTCAGATAGGAAGGCAAGTCGGGCCAACCGCGCCGACGTCATCCTCGGGCTTGTCCCGAGGATCTGCAACGTATTGATTTTATTCGACGTGTTTAGATCCTCGGGACAGGCCCGAGGATGACGTCGAGAGAATGTTGGCCCTCCACGACTGACCTCAAAAGGGGGCTGCGCACTATTCGCCATCGGAGGCGATGGCTGGCCTGCCCTCGCAGCCGGCACGGGCCTTATCCTTTCCGCACATCCGGCAGCGCGGCTGCAAGCGCCCGCAGCGGCGCGGTCATATGTTTGTCGCGTCGCATCGCCAGCGCGATCCGCCGTTCAAGCGGCGGTTCGAGCGAGCGCCATTCGAGCCCGGATGCGGCACCTTCATGCTCCATCGCCATGTGCGGCACGATGGCAAGGCCAAGGCCCGCACCTGCGAGCTTCTTGATCGCCTCGACGCTGCCCAGTTCCATGGCGGGCTGCACGGTGCGGCCGCTCGCCGAAAACCATTGATCCACCAGCCGGCGCGTATTGCCGCCCTCGTAAAGCAGCAGCGGCCGCGCTGAAAGCGTCTCGGCGTTGAGCGCCGTTGTGTCAGAAACGGAGCCTTGCGGGAAAACCGCGACCAGCTCGTCGAGATGGATATCGCTGATATCGAGGCTGCGGCCGCTGGCGGGCAGGGCCACCACCGCCGCATCGATGGTATTGGCCTCCAGAAGCCGGAGGATATCGTGGGTATTGCCGGTCTGCACGACGATCTCGATGCCGGGCATGGCCTGCCGGATTTTGCCCAGCACCGGCGGCAGCAGATAGATACAGGCGGTGGCGCCGGTGCCGATGCGCAGGCGTCCCGTTACCCCGCTGCGATGCGGCGCAACGGTATCGATGGCATGCGCCACTTCTTCCGCAATCCGCCTTGCATGGATGAGAAAATCGCGCCCCGCCGCCGTCGGCTGCGCGCGCCTGCCGACCCTTTCGATCAGCCGCACGCCGAGCTGTTTTTCAAGCAGCCTTATATGCAGGCTGATGGCCGGCTGCGTCAGCCCCGCCTTGTCGGCGGCGGCGGAAAAACTGCCAAAATCGGCCACATCCATAAAGCTGCGAAGCTGCCGCAGATCGAGGTCCATCATCAAAGAAAACCTTATCGTTTGTATAAGATAGATAATCTTTATTTTGGCTGCGCCGCAATGCACAATGAGGGCGTGAATGATCCGCAGGACAAGAGAATGACCCTTTCCACCGTTTCCAGCCTTACCATCCGCCCTTGCGAAGAGGCGGATATTCCAGCCATCGCCGAAATCTACCGGGACGCCGTGCTGCACGGCCGCGCGAGCTTCGAGATCGATCCGCCGAGCGCGGAGATGATGCTCGAGCGCCGCCGCCTTCTGGTGGAGGGCAATTACCCCTATCTCGTCGCCGAATGCGATGGAAAGATAGCCGGATATGCCTATGCCGGCGCCTATCGCCCGCGCCCGGCCTATGGCGCGGCGGTGGAGAATTCCGTTTATATCGATCCGGGTATGAAGGGCATGGGCATCGGCCGCAAGCTGCTCGATGCGTTGATCGAGGCGGCGACGGCACGCGGCTTCCGGCAGATGATCGCCGTCATCGGCGATTCGGCCAATGCCGCCTCGATCGGCGTGCACCGCGCCGCCGGTTTCGAACATGTCGGCACCTTCAAATCCATCGGCTGGAAACATGGCCAATGGCTGGATACGGTGCTGATGCAGCGTGCGCTGGGCGAGGGCGACACCACACCGCGCTTTTGAACGGTCAGGGCTTGGTGGAGCCGGGTATTTCCACCTTCAGCGTATCGCCGGAAAGCTCGCTGCCCAGCTCCACGGCCTTGGTCTTCTTGTCATAGACGCAGATATGGCTGACGGTCGCATCCGCGCCCCCACTCTTCCCGGCGAGTTTGGCCTTGCCGGTAAGAATTGCGAGGCCGTAATTCTCGCTGCCGACCGGATCGACCACGGCCTTCGCGTCCTCGATCATGTCCTTGGCGCCGGCAAGGCAGGCCGTCTGCACATCCGCCACGAACTCCTTCCAGGCGTCATCCGACGATGCGGCGGCGGGTAGAGTAAGCGACGAGAAGGCCGCAAGGAGGAGGATGGTGCGGGGGATCGGACGGGTCATGGAATTTCCTTCCTGCAATCTCGGCAAAAGCGAACCGATAGGGTGGAAAACGGTACGCCAGGGTTGTGAAACAAATGTGGTGGCGGCCGCGCGGGGAGGAATTTTCTCTTTTGTCGGAACATTTTGATATTTCGCAGGTTGCCCAAACAGAGGTTCGCTCCTATGGTCCGCTCACACGGTTTCTAGGAGCGGTAACCCGCTGCAAAAAGGAGTAAAAACCATGGCCTTCGAACTTCCCGAACTCCCCTACGACTACGACGCGCTTGCACCCTACATGTCGCGCGAGACGCTCGAGTTCCATCACGACAAGCACCACAAGGCATATGTCGACAACGGCAACAAGCTGGCGGCCGAAGCAGGTCTTTCCGACCTGTCGCTCGAAGAAGTCGTGAAGAAGTCCTTTGGCACCAATGCCGGTCTCTTCAACAATGCGGCCCAGCATTACAACCACGTCCATTTCTGGAAGTGGATGAAGAAGGGCGGCGGCGGCAATAAGCTGCCGGGCAAGCTCGAGCAGGCATTCGCCTCCGATCTCGGCGGTTACGACAAGTTCAAGGCCGATTTCATCGCTGCCGGCACCACGCAGTTCGGCTCCGGCTGGGCATGGCTCTCCGTCAAGAACGGCAAGCTTGAAATCTCCAAGACCCCGAACGGCGAAAACCCGCTGGTTCACGGTGCCGATCCCATCCTCGGTGTCGACGTCTGGGAACACTCCTACTACATCGACTACCGCAACCTGCGTCCGAAGTACCTCGAAGCCTTCGTCGATAACCTCATCAACTGGGACTACGTCCTGGAGCGTTACGAAGCCGCCGCCAAGTAAGGCTTGCGGAATGCGTGGTTGCTGATCGAAGCAGCCTCCTCCCGCGCGACGTCATCCTCGGCCTTGTGCCGAGGATCTGCTCCGTCTCTCAAAACGCGACGTGGCAGATGCTCGGGACAGGCCCGAGCATGACGACAGTGGAAATATCCACTTGAGACGCCCGGCTTCAAGCCGGGTGTTTTGCATTTGTGATATGGCGATACGGCCTGTCGGATTGTATTGTCACAAGCCTGTCATCCGCCGGGTTTATCGCGGCGCATCATGACTGAAAAAACCACGCCTCTCTTCTCCTTCGGCATTGTCGCCGATCCCCAATATGCCGATGCCGCTCCCCGTCCGGAAATGGGCCGTTATTACGCCGAGAGCCCGAAAAAGCTCGCAGACGCGGTCGACGCCTTCAACCGCGAGGACCTCGCCTTCGTCGTGACGCTCGGCGATATCATCGATCGCGGCTTCGAAAACTTCGATGCGATCCTTGCCGTTTACGACGGGCTTCGCCACCGCTCGGTGCTGCTGCCGGGCAATCACGATTTTGCTGTCGCCGCCGAGCATTTGCCGGCTATCCACGCCCGCCTCGGCATGTCCGCCCCCTGGCATGATTTTTCCATCGGCGACGTCCGTTTCGTCGTGCTTGACGGCAATGAGGTCAGCCTTTTCGCGCCGCCGCCCGGCGATCCGCGTCGGGCGCTTGCCGCAGATCGGTTGAAGCACCTTGCGGATGCCGGCGCAATCAATGCGCAGGACTGGAACGCCTCGCTCAGCGACGAGCAGTTCGAATGGCTGCGGGCCGTTCTGCAAAGGGCGGATGCGGCAGGCGAAAAAGTGATCGTTCTCTGCCACTATCCTGTCTATCCCGAAAACGCCCACAATATGTGGGACGCGCCTCGCATCCTTGAGCTTCTCGGCTCCCACCCCTCGGTCGTCGCGTGGTTCAATGGCCATAATCACGAGGGCAATTACGGCCTATTGGGCAATACCCACTTCGTGAACTTCAAGGGAATGGTCGATACGCCCGACCAGAACACCTTCGCCATCGCCGATGTCTTTGCCGACCGGATCGTCATTCGCGGTTTCGGGCGCGAGGAGAATCGCCTGCTGGAGTATTTCCTGTAGGAAATAATGCCTTGCTGCGATGCCGGACCTCTCTCGAGGCCCTCATTCCTGTGCTTGTCACAGGAATCCAGCCAGCCCAAGTCCTTGGGCTGAAAAGAGTCCTCTCGCCGCGCAGACGCGCGTCGACTGGATTCCTGTGACAAGCACAGGAATGAGGGCGGAGAGGAGTGCTCCGACACATAACAAGGGCTGCGAACTGCACTAAATTCTGTTTCCCAACTGGTTGCTCTGCCAGCCGCTCATCCACAATTGCCGCAGCTTCTCGCCTTCCAGCTTGAAGAAGCTGCCGGTCGTTTCGCAGCTCAGCACCCGGTCAGAACGGAAATTGCGAATCGCCTGCCGCAATTCGCACCAGACGACGATATTCACCGTCTCCGAATAATAGATCACCGCAATCGGCCGAACCTGCCGCTGCGTTTGCGCGCCGGCTTCATCGCGATAGGTGATCTCCAGCTTCTCCTCGTCGCGCACCGCCCGCCGGACCGTCGCAAGATCGACGCCGGCGGGGGAGGGCGCGATGCTGCCCCAGGCATGCAGGGCATTGGCGGAGAGGGTTTTCGACAGTGGTTCGGGCAGGGAGGCGGCAATCTTGTCGCTGACCTGCATTGCCGCCTGCCGCAACTCGCTATCGCCGGTGCGGGCCACCATGGCGAGCGCCAGCACGATCGCCTCCGTCTCTTCGATGGAAAACATCAGCGGCGGCAGGTTGAAGCCGGGACGCAGGATATAACCGACGCCGCGTTCCCCTTCGATCGGCACGCGCATGGTCTGAAGCGCTGCGATGTCGCGATAAACCGAGCGCACCGTCACTTCCAGCGCCTCGGCAATCGTCTGTGCGGTGACAGGCCTGCGCGCCACCCGCAGGATCTGGATGATCTCGAACAGTCTCGACGCCTTGCGCATTGCCGTTTTCCCGGTGGATTTTCCCACGCAACTGACACAACGCTGTCAGTTGGCTTCTCCTATAAACAGAGAAACACATTGAGAAACATGGGATTTCCCGAATGTGTCGTGAACCGTTTTGGGAGATACTGACATGAGTTACGCAGAAAATCTCTGGCTTTTCTTTCTGGTCCTGTTCGGCATCATCATCCTGCCGGGCATGGACATGCTGTTTGTGCTGGCAAGCGCACTGACGGGGGGAAAGAGAACCGGCCTTTCCGCTGCAAGCGGCATGAGCGCCGGCGGCATCGTGCATTCGCTTTACGGCGCCCTGGGCGTCGGCATGTTGGCCGCCTGGATGCCGTCGCTGTTCCTGCCGCTTCTGGTTTTCGGGGCGGCCTATATGATCTCAATCGGCATCGGCCTGATGCGCAGCGCGATTGTCGTGAACGGCGATGAGGCGCAGGCGAGCGCTTCGGTCAGAAAAGCCTTCTGGCGGGCGGTGCTGACCTGCCTTTCCAACCCGAAAGCCTATCTGTTCATGATGGCGATCTATCCGCAATTCCTCAAACCGGCCTATGGCCCGATCTGGATGCAGGGGCTTGTGATGGGCGCGATGGTGGCGGTCACGCAGTTCACGGTTTACGGCGCGCTGGCGCTGACGGCGGATAAAAGCCGGGCATGGCTGGTTTCTTCGCCCGCCGCCACGATCTTCATCGGCCGCGCCGCCGGTTTCATGCTGATTGCCGCAGCGCTGCTGACATTGTGGGAGGCCCTGTCTTAGGCTTCTGTTTTCACGATGGAATTCACCGCAATGTGACTTCTTTTCGCCATCCGGAAAGGGCATCCTCGCGCCGTTCCATCTAGCGCCCGGTGTCCTGGCCGGAATCAAGGAGAGTTGCATGAAACTGAAAACCATTACCGCGGCTATGCTGTTCGGCTGTCTTTGCGCCGGAGCGGTCTACGCTGCCGGCGAAGTCGAAAAACGTGAAGGCATGATGAAGCAGATCGGTGGGGCGATGGGTTCGCTCGCCGCCATATCCAAGGGCGAAAAGCCCTTTGACGCCGATACCGTCAAGACTGCCGTGGCCACCATCGGCACCAACGCCAAGGCTTTCCCGGACCAGTTCCCCCCCGGCACCGAGACCGGCAGTGCGGCGGCCCCCGCCATCTGGGAAAATTTCGACGACTTCAAGGCCAAGGCCGCCAAGCTCGGCACGGATGCGGACATGGTTCTCGCCAATCTCCCCACCGATCAGGCGGGCGTCGCCACCGCCATGAAGACGCTGGGCGCCGATTGCGGCACCTGCCATCAGACCTATCGTCTGAAGAAATAATCGCAGCACTTTGGAAACGCCGCTTACCGGCGGCGTTTTCTCAGGCACGAAAGACATCTGACCGGGTCAGGTGAGAATGGGGAGAGGGGCATGTCCTCCATCTGGACGAAACTCGTGGGCGGGGCCGTCGTCGCGGCCATTGCGGGCTACGGCATATTCGCCTGGGTCACCGCGCCTCAGCGGCAGGCGCCCAGCCACTGGGTCAGCCTGGGCGAACCGGATCTGGCCAATGGCGAAACACTGTTCTGGGCGGGCGGCTGCGCAAGCTGCCATGCCGCACCCGATGCGAAAGGCGAGGCGCTGTTGACGCTTTCGGGCGGGCAGGCGCTGAAAAGCCCCTTCGGCACCTTCCATGTCCCCAATATTTCCTCCGATCCGCAGCATGGCATCGGCGGCTGGACGCTGGCGGAATTCGGCGATGCGATGACGCGCGGTGTGGGCAGGAACGGCGAACATCTCTACCCGTCCTTTCCCTATGCCTCCTATGCCCGCATGACGCAGAAGGACATCAACGATCTCTTCGGTTATCTGAAGGCCCTGCCGGCCAGCCAGAACGATGCGCCGGATCACGAGTTGCCGTTCCCCTTCAATCTGCGCATGGCGCTGGGCGGCTGGAAATTCCTTTATTTCGACCCCGCAGCGCGGCCCCGCGTGGAGCTTGCCAATGCCAATGCTGAATTGCTGCGCGGCCAATATCTGGTGGAAGGGCCGGGCCATTGCGGCGAATGCCACACGCCGCGCAACGCGCTTGGCGGTTTCGTGAAAGACAAATGGCTGGCGGGCGGTCCCAACCCGGAAGGCGAGGGCCGCATTCCCGACATTACCCCCGGCTCGCAAAGCATCGGCAGCTGGGCCGAGGCCGATATTGCCAGCTATCTGGAAAACGGCTTCACCCCGGAATTCGACAGCGTCGGCGGCTCCATGGTCAAGGTACAGCAGAACATGGCGCATCTGACGCCTGAAGACCGCGATGCAATTGCCGCCTATCTGAAGGCCATACCGTCGCGGTAATCCTCAGCCGTCATGCCGGACTAGATCCGGCATCCAGCCACGGCGCGTCTGCGCCGTGAGAAGAGTTTCTTGCGATCAAGGACTTGATCGCGCTGTACCCCGGATCTAGTCCGGGGTGACGGAGGTGGAAGCGACGGCGTGTAGTTCGAAAGCAAGCCCGCCATTGACTCCCGACCCCGCCCATCGGATAACAATCCTGTGATGGTTCCTTCCGGGCGTTCCGGAAGGTGAAAAGGGAACACGATAGGGAGAGATCCTCATTCGTGGCTGCCCCCGCAACTGTGAGCGGAGAGCCTGAAACGAAATGCCACTGGCAGGCCATCTCGCCGGGAACCGAAGGTTTCCAGAGAGGGTGACGCCGGGAAGGTGTTTCAGGTTTTGACCCGTAAGCCAGGAGACCTGCCATCGCGGAAATATCCATGCCGGCGGGGTGTCCGGAAGAGCGGAATTTCAGGGTGGCGGGATCGACGCTTCCCTGTGTCAGTCTGGTATCCCCGTGGTGAAGTGTATCGTAGCGGCTCGATGGCCTTTTGCCGTCCGGCCGCGTCCAAAGGCGCGGGGTCGCGCCGGAGAGGGGTCACCATGTCCATCAACCAGAATACGGCCGACGCCGCCGTTTCCGCAAAAACAACCAGCTTCGCGCAATCGCTGACGGCGATCGTGCTTGGCCTGTTCGTTGTCGGTTTTGTCGGCTTTTCCCATGTGGAAGCCGTTCACAATGCCGCGCATGACACGCGTCATGCCAACGCCTTCCCCTGCCATTGAGGGGAACGGCATGTCGTCTTTTCGCAATATCGTCTTTACCGCCGTTCTCGTCGGCATTCTTGGCGGTTTCGCCGTCTCGGCCATGCAGGCTTTTGGCACGACGCCGCTCATCCTTCAGGCGGAAACCTATGAAAGCGCTGGCGAAGCGGCCCACAGCCATGATGCGCCGGCGCCCGGTGCTGCCGTTCCCGCCCATGAGCACAATGACGAGGCCTGGGCTCCGGCCGATGGCTTCGAGCGCACCGCCTACACCGTCGCCGCCAATGTCCTGACCGCCATCGGTTATGCATTGGTGCTGACCGGCCTGATTTCGCTGCGTGGCACGAATGGCGGCTGGCGCGAAGGACTTCTCTGGGGCGTTGCCGGTTTTGCCGCCGTCATGCTGGCCCCGATGATCGGCCTGCCGCCGGAACTGCCGGGCAGCCCGGCCGCCGCACTTGAGGCCCGGCAGATCTGGTGGCTTGCGACGGTTGCCGCAACCGCGGGCGGCATTGCGCTGATCGCCTTCCGCCGCGAACCCTGGGCCATCGTATTGGCGCTGGTGCTGATCGTCGCGCCGCATGTGGTCGGCGCACCCTTGCCGCCGGAAGGCGAACATGCGCTGGCGCCGCTGCCGCTGGAGCGTCAGTTCATCGTCGCCGCCACCGTGACCAGCTTCGTATTCTGGGCTTTGCTTGGAACATTGAGCGCGTTTTTCCTGAAGCGCTTCCAGCAGGCGTAAATCCATGCAGGACGCAGCGGAATGGAGTGAGGAACTCGATGCGCTGCGTTTTGCGGTTCCCGGTCACGGCGCTTTCTGCGCCGTGCACCGCCTTGCTTTCAAGGCGGTTCTTGGGGCGACCCCGGATCGCGAGGCGGCTATCGCCTGTTTTCATGAGCACGAGGCCGCTTTTATCGCTGCGGCGCTCAGCAAGATAAAACGCTCGAATTCACCCGCCGGCCGCAGCCTGCATCTGAACAGCCGCGATATTCGCCGTGCGATTGCCGGGGAGAACGGCGATCATGCGGCGCGTGTTTGTCGCGTACTTGATCGGCGATAATCATTGCCGTTTTCACGTCCGTCATCCCGGCCTGGAGCCGGGATCCAGCCAGCCCAAGTCCTTGGGCTGAAAGGACTTTTTTCGCCGCGCAGACGCGCGTCGGCTGGATTCCGGCTCAAGGCCGGAATGACGGGAGTAGAGGGAGCGCAAACAACCGAGGCGGCTATGCCTCAGCGATGCTCCGCCGCAAAAACCTGAAGTTCCGCCTCGGCTTCCGGACCAAAGAGGCCGAGGTGTTTCAGGATTTCCACAGCGAAACTGACCGGCGCGCTGCCGGCGGCGGTGATGATGCCGCCATCGCTGACCGCTTTCGGCTGGTCGCGGTAGAGCGACTCGCCGCTATAGACGGCATAAGCCTTGTGGGACGCCAGCGAATTGCCGGTATGGGCGACGTCGTTCAGGACGCCCGTGCCGCCGAGCGCGCTCGCCGCCGCGCAGATGCCGGCAACCAGCCGGTTCCTGTCGCGAAACCGGTGCACCAGCCCGCCAAGATCGACAGCCGTTCCCTTTTCCCAGCTCAAGCCGCCGGGAATGACAAGCGCATCGATGCCAGCTGGATCAAGCGCGTCATAGGATGTGTCAGGCGTCACATTCAGCCCACCCATGGATGTCACCGGCCTGCCATCGGGGGTGGCATAGACGATCTCGACGCCCAGATAACTGCGCGCTGCTGCAGCAAGCAGCGCCGGTTCCCAGTCCGCAAAATCCTGCGCCAGCGCAATGGCAATCCGTGTCATGGCCGTCTCCGTGGTTTTTAATCAGGCGATGGACTGCATGTAGCGCATGCCGGTAACCGGGCGGGGCGCGAAATCCATGTTTTCGTAGAAACGATGTGCCGCGACATTGCCGGTCGTGGCGCTGACGGAAAGATAGTCGCAACCGAGACGCTTGGCGATATCGCGGGCGCGGGAAACCAGATGCTGGCCGGTGCCATGGCCGCGATGCCCGTCACGCACGAAGAGATGATGCAGCTCAAGCCCGCGCCGGCCTTCCTGCGCCCTGTAGAGCGGCAGAAGCAGGGCGTAACCGATCAGCGCGCCATCGGCTTCGGCCACGAGGCCATGCACCCAGGGCAGCGGGCCGAACAGGTCGCGTTCCAGTTTCGCAGGGGTAATCGCCGCCGCATCGCCGTGGTAGGAGGCAAGCAGCGTGATCATCTCGTTGAGTTCGGGCAAATCCGTCTTGCGTGCACCACGAATGATGACGACGGGCGGTCTTTCCAGTGTAAGGGAGCTATCTTCGGTCATTTTTCGGTCCTTTGGTCTTATCGGTGCCGTCAGGACGCTTGAGAAACAACAAAGCCGCCTGACGGCGGCTTGTTGACAATATGATCTGTCGAGCCGCCCTTAGAGGTAGGCCCAAAAGTACGAGCAGGAGATGGGTGCGCGTTCATTGATCATGGGACATGCAATGCGCCCGAATCCGCAATCTGTCAAGCCCGGTTTTCCGATCAATGCTCACCCTCGCACATGCCGTGATTGGAAAGCGCGCGGATGACGTAGCAATCCTCTATGGAATGGCCGTGGCAATGGGAGACGATGCGCTCCAGCTCGTGCTCCAGCTTCTTCAGGCTGGCGATCTTCTCGCGCACATGGGCGAGGTGTTCGGCGGCGATGCGGTCCGCGCCCTCGCAGGGCATCTGCCGGTGCTGGCTAAGCGCGATCAGTTCGCGGATGGCGTCGATGTTCAGCCCGAGATCGCGCGCATGGCGGATGAAGGCCAGCCTTTCGAGGTCGGTCTTTTCGTAGCGGCGCTGGTTGCCCTCCGAACGGTCGGCCTCGCGGATGAGGCCCATCTGCTCGTAATAACGAATAGTCGGCACCTTGACGCCGGTGCGTTTGGACAGTTCACCGATGGACAGCATCTTTTTCTCCATATCTCCAGTCTCTAGAGATATGGCTTTTCCGTCCCCGGTTCAATGGCCTTAAGCGGCGTCGTTGACGCCAAGCGCCTGGGCCAGTGCCTTCAGAATCTGCGATTCGAGGCTTGCCATATCTGGCTGGGCGGAAGCGGCCACCTCAGCATTGGCGCCAGTGGCGGCGGAAACGCCGCTGTCCATGTTCCAGAGAGCAGCAGCGAGGCTCGCGGAGGCGCCGGCCAGCGGGGCGACGGTGGTGGCGACATTGCCTGCCACCGAAATGGCGCGATGGGCCGCCCGCGTCAGCTCCTGCAAAGCCTCGGTGGTAGACTGGCTCTCCCGGTTATGCGCAGGCGCGATGCCGCGGACGGGAGAGGCGAAATTGATGCTGCTGGTTGCTGCGATAGTCGTCATGACTGTGAGTCCCCTAGTTCTGATGGGGCATTTTTAAGGTCCGAAACATTCCCGAAGATTGCGTCATGCACGCCTTGCGCAAAAAATAGCGGCAATATACTATACCCCCCTATAGTATATGAGGTGCCCATGTCCCATACGATCCGCAACAAGGAGAAGCTTCTGGCCCGCATCCGCCGTCTGAAAGGGCAGATGGAGGCGGTCGAGCGCGCACTGGATGATGCCAAGCCCTGCGGCGAGGTGCTGCAATTGCTCGCTTCGGTGCGCGGCGCGCTTTCCGGCCTGACCGGAGAGGTGATGCAGGAGCATCTGCATGAGCATGTGGTGCATGCCGAAAACGAAGACGAGCGGGCGCGGGCGGCGGAAGAGCTCGCCCAGGTGCTGAAGACCTACATACGGTAAAAGCGAACAGGATTAGCGACATGACGACGACATCCGAACACCGTGCAGCAGCCGGTCACGACCATGTTTTCCTTGGCCAGAACCATGAGCGCAATGAAAGGCGCGTCTGGATGGTCATTGGGCTGACCGCGGCGATGATGGTGGCGGAAATCGTCGCCGGCCACTGGTATGGCTCCATGGCGCTGACGGCGGATGGCTGGCACATGTCCACCCATGCCGGCGCGATGCTGATTTCGGCGCTCGCCTATCTTTATGCCCGCCGCGAGGCGCGCAATCCGCGCTTCACCTTCGGCACCGGCAAGTTCGGCGATCTGGCGGGTTTTGCCAGCGCCATCGTACTGGCTGTGGTGGCGCTGCTGATTGCCGTCGAAAGCGCGATGCGCCTCATCGATCCCGTTGAAATCGATTTCAACCAGGCGATCCTCGTCGCCATCATCGGCCTTGCCGTCAATCTTCTCAGCGCCGTGCTTTTGAAGGATGACCATCACCACGATCATGGCCATGGCCATGCCCACGGCTCGCATGCCCATCATGGCCATGGCAGCCACGCCCATCACGATCACGGCTCCCATGCCGGTCACCATGCGGACCACGGCGCAAAGGGCGGGCGGGACAACAATCTGCGCGCGGCCTATCTGCATGTGCTGGCGGATGCGTTGACGTCGGTTCTCGCCATCGTCGCGCTGCTGCTCGGCAAGTGGAACGGCTGGTCGTTCCTTGATCCGTTGATGGGTATCGTTGGCGGTCTGGTCATTGCCCGCTGGTCATGGGGCCTGATCCGCTCCACGGCGACGACACTGCTCGATGCGCTGCCGCCGGCGGAGGATCTGCCGCAGGAAATCCGTGAAAGCGTGGAGACGGAAGAGGATCGCATCACCGACCTGCATGTCTGGCAGGTAGGGCCGGGGCATCACGCCGCCATCGTGGCGATCCATTCGCAGGCACCGAAAGCGCCGGCTTTTTATAAGCAGAAACTTGCCGCCATACATGAACTCTCGCATGTGACGGTGGAAGTCAGCCCGGCAAGGGCCTGATTGGAATCGCCTATTCGGTATATTCCGAATAGGCGCTGCGCACCCATTCCACCTCGGCTTCCGCCTTGTCCTCGGGGGAAGCCGCGGTCGTATCCTGATAAGCGGGCGCACTGCCATTGCCGACGGCCCACAGAACATTGGCCAGCGACTGGGAAAGAATGGTGCTGGAAACGGTGGGATTGCCCGGGCCGCGTTTTACCGCCTGCTCCTCCGGCGCGCTTTGAGCGCTGCCAGCTTTTTCGATGTCGCGGATGCGACCCTGATAGTTATATCCGCCAATATTGCTTTCGATCTGCATGTCGGTGATTCCGCGTTCAAAAGTTAACGAATGGTTAACGGCGGCGACTTGTCCGAAACTTGCGCTTGCTGCGCTGCAGCGACTGCCGAGGGTTGACAGCAGGCGAAGTAGTGCTTCGTTTTTGCATAAAGGGGGCGGGGCAGGAGGCGATTGCCAGCTTTGTCCCTCGCGGCATTGCAGTCCGGGTTAAATTTCTGGCGCCGTGAACACCTCACTCCCGTCATTCCGCCTTGATCTGGCATCCAGCCGCCGCACGTCTGCGCGGCGAGAGAGTCCTTTCAGCCCAAGGACTTGGGCTGGCTGGATACCGGCTCGAGGCCGGTATGACGGAAAGAGGAAATCTCGCGGACGCGGCCAATCCGTCCGGTGCCGGATTACGCCGTTTCCTTCTCCACCGGCATAACCGTTTCCTGGAGCTTCTCCGGCTCCTCCGCCTTCACTTCAACCTCAACCTCAACATCCTGCGGCGCGGGCGTCACCATCGCAGCCACCAGCGTATCGAGGCCGATGCTGCCGACCGGTTTGCCGTCCTCGTCCACCACATGGGCGGTGGTCTCGTTGGCTTCCGACATGTCGCGGGCGATTGTTTCCAGCGTCGCGTTTTCCGGCACGGGCATGCCCTCGGGGCGGCTTTCCAGCGGCTCCATCACCGTGGTCGCCTGCAGCACGCGGCCGCGATTGACGTCGCGCACGAACTCGGTGACGTAACCATCGGCCGGGGAGAGGATGATGCTCTGGCCGTCGCCCTGCTGCACCACTTCGCCGTCTTTCAGGATCGCGATATGGTCACCCAGCCGCAAAGCCTCGTCCAGATCGTGGGTGATGAACACCACGGTCTTCTTCAGCTCCTGCTGCAGATCGAGCAGCATGGTCTGCATGTCGACGCGGATCAGCGGATCGAGCGCCGAATAGGCTTCGTCCATCAGGAGAATATCGGCATCGTTGGCCAGCGCCCGGGCAAGGCCGACACGCTGCTGCATGCCGCCGGAAAGCTGGTTCGGATAATAATCCTCGTAACCGGCAAGGCCGACGCGCTCCAGCCAGTAACGGCCCTTTTCCTCGCTCTTGCTGCGCGGCACGCCTTGGATGTCGAGACCGTAGACGCTGTTTTCCAGCACGGTGCGATGCGGCAGAAGGCCGAATTTCTGGAACACCATCGCTGTTTTGTGACGGCGGAATTGCCTGAGCGCCGAGGCGCTCATGCCGCAGATGTCCTCGCCATCGTAAAGCACCTCGCCGGCGGTCGGGTCGATCAGCCGGTTGATGTGGCGGATGAGCGTCGACTTGCCGGAGCCGGAAAGGCCCATGACGACGGTGATCTTGCCGCCCGGCATGGTGATGTTGATGTTGTTGAGACCGAGAACGTGGTTGTGCCTGTCGTTCAGCTCGGCTTTGTCCATGCCGGATCGCACCGCTTCGAGGTACTTCTCGGGATGCTTGCCGAAGATCTTGTAAAGATTCCTGATTTCGATGCTTTTAGCCATGGGAGACCTCGCGGTATTTCTGCAGGCGCTTGCCGAAAGCCTGGCTTGCCCGGTCGAACATGATGGCGATGGCGACCAGAGCGAAACCGTTCAGGAAGCCCACCGTGAAGAACTGGTTGTTGATGGCCTGCAGCACGTTCTTGCCGAGCCCGCCGACACCGACCATGGAGGCGACGACGACCATGGCGAGCGCCATCATGATGGTCTGGTTGATGCCGGTCATGATGGTGGGCAGCGCCAGCGGCAGCTGCACATTGAACAGCTTCTGGCCGTTGGAGGAGCCGAAGGCATCGGCCGCTTCCAGCACCTCCCGGTCCACCAGACGAATGCCGAGGCTGGTGAGGCGGATGACGGGCGGAATGGCATAGATCACCACTGCGATCAGGCCCGGTACCTTGCCGATGCCGAAAATCACCACCACGGGGATGAGATAAACGAAGCTCGGCAGGGTCTGCATCACGTCGAGCACGGGATTGATGAGGCGTTGCAGGCGTTCGGAACGTCCCATCAGGATGCCGAGCGGCAGGCCGATGACGATGGCGATCAGGGTGGCGATGGCGACGATGGAGAGCGTCGTCATGGCGTCTCGCCAGAGGCCGACGGCGCCGATCATCAGCAGGGCGAGCGCCGTGCCGCCGGTAATCCTGAAGCTGCGACCGGCCAGATGCACGATGGCGAGAATGATGAGGAGCATGATGATCCACGGTGTCTGGATGAACAGCCGCTCCGAGGAATTGAGGAAGAGCTGCAGCGGATGCACGACGACGTCAATCGCATCGCCGTAGTTGCGCACGATGTCGCGAAAACCATCATCGATGGTCTTGCGTGCCACACGCATCGTGGAATTGTCGATGGCCGGGAACTTGCAGAGCATGTCCGGCAGGTAAGTGCAGAGGGCCATTATTGTTGTTTTCCCTTTGGGTTTTGGGGGATGGGTGGTGGAGGTTGGAGTGCGCGGGCACCCCCCTCTGTCCTGCCGGACATCTCCCCCTCAAGGGGGGAGATCGATCTGCGGCAAGGTCTCGCCCATCTTGATGGTTGAGGATGAAGCGGTGAAAGCGCGCCCCGCCGATCTCCTCCCTTGAGGGGGAGATGCCCGGCAGGGCAGAGGGGGGTAAGCGGCTTACGCCGACTCCCCACTAACCAATCACATCGAAGCCTTGATCTTCTCCGCCACCTCGGCCGGAACCCACTTCGTCCAGATTTCCTCGTGGTTCTCGAGGAAATATTCCGCGCCATCCTCGTTGGTGCCCTGGTTCTCATCCATCCAGGCGAGGATTTCGGCGACCGTTTTGTTGTCCCAGTGGCGGGCCTTGATGTAGTCCAGCGTCACGCCGGCCTTGCTTTCGAAGTCCTTGGTGATGACGGTATAGACATCGGCAACCGGATAGGCATTGACCTTCGGCGCTGCGCAATCGACCTTCGCCGTGCAGTCGTCGAAATGGGCGCGGTCGAGCTCGACGCCGTCATCCAGCTTCACCATCTCGTATTTGCCGAGAATGGCGGTGGGCGACCAGTAATAGCCGAGCCAGCCCTGCTTCTTTTCAAAGGCATTGGCGATGGAGCCGTCGAGGCCGGCGGCAGAGCCGGTGTCGACCAGCGTGAAGCCCTTCTTGTCGCCCTCGCGCGCCTTGTAGAGATTGGCGGTGGTCACCTGGCAGTTCCAGCCGGAGGGGCAATTATGCACCGCGCCCTTGCTGGCGTCCTCCGGGGCGGGGAAAAGTTCGGGATGTTTCAGCGCATCCTCGACGGTCTTGATGTCGGGGTGGGCGTCGGCGATGAATTTCGGGATCCACCAGCCTTCGATACCGCCTTCGGAAAGAATTTTCGATGCCTCGATCATGCGGCCGTCCTTGACGGCGGCGTCGAGCGGCTCGCGCACGGCGTTCACCCACAATTCGGGCGCCATGTCCGGCTGGCCCTTTTCGTTCATGGAGGCAAAGGTCGGCATGGTATCGCCGCTGACGACATTGACCGTGCAGTCATAGCCGTTTTCCATGATGAACTTGTCGACGTAAGCCGCGACACCGGCGGATGCCCAGTTCATTTCGGCGATGGTGATGTTGCCGCACTCTTCGGCGGCATTGGCGGAATTTGCTGCACCGGCAGCGATGATAAAGCCCGTTACGAGAATGGTCGAGGCCAGGAGTTTCTTCATGTGTAAGACCCCCAAGTCTGATGCAGTGTTTTCAATTGGCAAAGCGGGAGCACTGCAAAGCCCGGATTGCCAAGGGCGAACTGACATGGCGCATGGAAAAGCCGAAAAAAGACGGCAAGAAGAATATCCGCAGAACACGCTGCGGCATTGCCGCAGGAAACGCGGCGAAAAGGCGCATGAATATGTCAACGACCGGCATAATACGGCCAAAAAGTGATATTGCAACGCAAAATGGTGCATCGCAGCCATGCGTTCGATTCCCGGAACATTTTTACGTCTGGCGTAATACTGAAAATATATTCTGAGTTTGCTGAGGTATATTTTGAATTTCAGTATTTTGAAATAAAAATCCGTTATGCCGTAACGTGGTATTTAAAGAAAAAATACCGGCGTGATTTTGTGGAAAAAGTATTCGAAAACGGGTTTTTGATGGGTATTTTTATACTGTTTTCGGAACGGGCGGCGGCTCTCAGCCGCCCGTTCCGCCATCAGCGGGTCACGCCGCGTCCTTGCCGGCCACCTTCAGCGCAAAGGCATATTCGAAGGCGATTTCTTCCAGCCGCTGGAAACGGCCCGATTTGCCGCCATGGCCGGCCGCCATGTTGGTTTTCAGCAGGATGGGTGCTTCCCCCGTCGTCTTCTCACGCAGCTTCGCCACCCATTTGGTCGGCTCCCAATAGGTCACGCGCGGATCGGTGAGGCCGGAAAGCGCGAGAATCGGCGGGTAAGGCTTCGCACCCACATTGTCATAGGGGCTGTAGGCAGCAATCCAGCCATATTCCTCTGCCGATTCCAGCGGATTGCCCCATTCCGGCCATTCCGGCGGGGTGAGCGGCAAAGTGTCATCCAGCATGGTGGTGAGCACATCCACGAAGGGAACGGCGGCGATGATGCCGGCGAATTTCTCCGGCGCCATATTGGCAACGGCTCCCATCAGCATACCCCCGGCCGAGCCGCCTTCGGCGATGATGCCCTGATAGGAGGTGAAGCCTTCCTGAACCAGATGATCGGCAGCGGCGATGAAATCCCTGAAGGTGTTCTGCTTGGCTTCCATCTTGCCGGTTTCGTACCATTCGAAACCCTTGTCCTTGCCGCCGCGAATATGGGCGATGGCATAGATGAAACCACGGTCGGCGAGCGACAGTGTGGTGGTGGAGAAGGAGGCCGGAATGGTGATGCCATAAGCGCCATAACCATAAAGCAGGCAGGGGGCGGAACCGTCAAGCGCCACATCCTTGCGATAGAGCAGGGAGACCGGCACCAGCTCGCCATCATGCGCAGGGGCCATGATGCGACGGGTGATGTAATCATCCGGATTGTGGCCGGAGGGTACTTCCTGCGTCTTCAGCAGTGTGCGCTCGCGCGTCACCATGTCGTAATCGAACAGCTGGCTCGGCGTCGTCATCGAGGAATAGGAGAAGCGGATGACGTCGGTGTCATATTCCGCCGCGCCATGCAGGCCGAGCGAATAGGCCTCTTCGGCAAAGGCGATGGAATGTTCCTCGCCGGTGCGGCGGTCGCGGATGACGATGCGCGGCAGGCCGTCGCGGCGTTCCAGCCAGATCAGGTGGCGGGCATAGGCATCGACGGAGAGAATGAGGCGGCCCGGCTCATGCGGCACGACTTCTTTCCAGTTTTCCTTGCCGGGCGATGTCACCGGCGCTTCCACGATGCGGAAATCCTTGGCGTCGCCGTCATTGGTGAGGATGAAGAAGACATCGCCGCCTTCGCACATCGAATATTCGATGCCCTCTTCGCGCTCCGCCACGATAGCAGGCTCGGCCGTCAGGTCTTTGGTGGAGAGAATGCGATATTCGCTGGTCTCATGGTCGTGAATGTCGATGAAGATGAAATCGTCGAGCACCGACGCGCCGACGCCCATGAAGAAACCGGGGTCCTTTTCTTCATAGACCAGCCGGTCGGACGATTGCGGCTCGCCGATGATATGGTGGAACACCTTGGAGGGACGGTGGTTCTCGTCCTGCAGCGTGTAGAAGAAGCTCTTGCCATCGGGCGCCCATGCGCCGCCGCCGCCGGTGTTTTCCACGATATCGGCAAGGTCTTCGCCGGTTTCGAGGTTGCGGATGCGCAGGGTGAAATATTCCGAGCCCTTGTCGTCATAACCCCAGATGCCGTGGCTGTGATCGGAGGACTGATCGAGACCGGCGAGACGGAAATAATCCTTGCCCTCGGCCTCTTTGTCACCGTTCAGCAGCACATGTTTTTCGCCGCCGCCGCGCGGGGTGCGGAAATAATGGGGCTGCTCGCCGCCGGTCACGAACAATGTCCCGTAAGCATAAGGCCCGTCATTGACCGGCACGGAGGAATCATCCTGCTTGATGCGGCCCTTCATTTCCGTAAACAGCTTTTCCTGAAGCGCCTTGGTGTCACCCATGGCCGCTTCCATATAGGCGTTTTCCGCTTCCAGATGGGCGCGGATCGACGGGTCGAGCAGGGTAGGGTCCTTGAACATGGCCTGCCAGTTATCGGCCCGGAACCATGCGTAATCATCGGTGCGGGTAATGCCGTGATGCGTGTCCTGAACGGGCCTTTTTTCGGCGGTCGGGGCGGCGGGCAGGTTCTTGAAAATCGGCAAGGGAAACTCGCTTTCGTATAAAGAATTCTTGGGCGGCACCAAGATGTAGAGCGGGCCTTGCGGCCGATCAAGTTTCAAATCTCCACAGGCGGAATGCGGCTTGGGCACAATTTCGTCAGCTTTCGATCACATTTTAGCAATATCCGGCAAATCAGCGATGATGGATGCAGGCCGCCCGGCCTGCCGCCCACCACAAGAACAAACGAAAAAACTGACAGGATCCCATGCGAAAGCTTCTTCCCGCTGCCCTTTCTGCCTTTTTCCTTGGCTTGCAGAACTTCACCCCCGCCTTCGCGATCGACGCCAGCGTCATGCGGCAGTTGAACGCGCTTGCCCCCGAAGAGCGGCTGGAACAGCGCTGCGATATCGAGGCGATGGAAAGGATAGCGACCGAGCAAAAGGGCATGCGGCCGGACAAGGTCATCGCCTATACTTTCGGCGATCCGGAAGTGGGGAAGAACTCCATCAAGGCGCCGGGCGCAGTCTTCAGGAGCGCGGGCGAATGGTACAAGCTCAAATACAAGTGCCAGCTCAAGAGCGACAGTCTCAGCATCCAGTCCTTCGACTACCGCGTCGGCGATAAAATTCCCGAGGAGCAGTGGAAGAAGTTGTATCTTTATGACTGAGCACGGAATTTTTCGATTTCAGATCGGCGTTTAGCGGCCGCTTTGTTGCCGCGTCGTCAACGGCTCTGTAACCCTGACTTTCGATCAAAGCGAGGGAGATGGGCATGGCGACACGATTCAAGGGACTTTCGGCTTTTCCGATCACGCCGGCCGACGAGGCCGGGCAGGTCGACACGCAGGCCTTTTCCGCCCTCATCGAGCGGCTTGATGCGGCCGAGGTGGATTCCGTCGGCATTCTCGGCAGCACCGGCATCTATATGTATTTGTCGCGCGCGGAGAGACGCCGGGCGATCGAAGCGGCCGCGGCGGTCCTCAAGGGCAAGCGCACACTCATGGCCGGCGTCGGCGCATTGCGCACCGATGACGCCGTGGCGCTCGCCAGGGATGTGGAAGCGGCCGGCGCGGATGCGCTGCTGCTCGCACCCGTCTCCTATACGCCGCTGACGCAGGAAGAGGCCTATCACCATTTCGCCGCCGTGGCGGGTGCGACGGCTCTGCCGCTCGCCATCTACAACAACCCGACGACGACGCGGTTTTCCTTCAGCGACGAGCTTCTGGTGCGGCTTGCCTATATCCCCAATATCCGCGCCATCAAGATGCCGCTGCCGGCCGATTCCGATTATGCCGGCGAGCTTGCGCGGCTGAGGCCCAAGCTGGGGCAAGATTTCGCCATCGGTTATAGCGGTGACTGGGGCTGCGCTGACGCCACGCTTGCCGGCGGCGACACATGGTATAGCGTCGTCGCCGGCCTGCTGCCGGTTCCGGCCCTGCGGTTGATGCGGGCGGCTCAGGCCGCCAATGCGGAAGAGGTCAAACGGATCGATGCGGCCTTCCAGCCGCTCTGGGCGCTGTTTAAGGAATTCGGCAGCATCCGCGTGGTTTATGCCGCCGCCAACATCCTGTCGCTGACGGTGAGCGAACCGCCCCGCCCGATCCTGCCGCTCACCAGCGCCGAACGCCAGCGGGTGGAAGAGGCGCTGGGGGCGCTGTCCGGGCTGGAAACCGCGCCTTAATTCGGGCGCTTTGCGGGCGGATTGCCACCTCTTCACACTCCGGAACATAAAATGCTGCGTCGCCTCTTCATCGCCACCCTGTTTTTCTGTGCCTCTTCCACCGCCTTTGCGGGGACCGGCCTTGTCGAGCCGACGCTGAAAATGTCGCCGCAGCATGACGGCAAGGTGCGGGTGGCGATGACGCTGGACGCCTGCATGGGCAAGACCGACCACCGCATTCTCGATACGCTGGTGAAGGAGCGCATTCCGGCGACGATCTTCGTCACCGCCCGCTGGCTGAAACATAATAGCGAGGCGCTGGCCACGCTCATGGCGCATCCGGACCTCTTCGAAATCGAAAACCATGGCGAAAACCATGTGCCGGCAGTGGATAAGCCGGTTTCCATCTACGGCATCGCCGCCGCCGGCTCTGAAGCGGCGGTCGAGCAGGAAGTGGAGGGCGGCCGTCAGGCCATCGTCGCCGCCACCGGCCTCCAGCCGCAATGGTTCCGTGGCGCGACGGCCAAATATACGAATTCCTCCATGGCCACCATCAACCACCTCGGCATGCGGGTAGCCGGTTATTCCGTCAATGGCGATGGCGGCTCGCTGCTGGGTGCGGCCATGACGGCAAAACACATCGCCGCGGCAAAAAATGGCGATGTCATCATCTCCCACATCAACCAGCCCACCCATGAAGCGGGCGAGGGCGTGGTGAAGGGCCTTCTGGCGCTGAAGGCGCGCGGCGTGATTTTCACAAGGCTGGACGATCCGTCCTTCGCACCGCCGGGGAATTGATCCGCAAGGTTGCCGCCCGTTTCTTCTCCCCGTCGGGGAGAAGATGCCCGAAGGGCAGATGAGGGGGCAAGCTCCCCGCATCTCTCCACCGTCGCCCCCTCATCCGGCGCTGCACGCCACCTTCTCCCCGGCGGGGAGAAGAAATATGCCGCACCGGCTTGCAAACGGCGCGGACACGAGCCGACAACATCCCATACATCAACGCCCGTTTTTCGGCGGCGCGGGTAAAAATTTTGCGCTAGCATCCTCCCCATGATGCTGTTCAAACGCCCCGACACCGAAACGCTCTATTCCGCCCTTGTGAACAAGGACCCCGCCTATGAGGGCGTGGCCTATGTGTGTGTGACGTCGACGAAGATTTTCTGCCGCTTCACCTGCACGGCGCGCAAGCCGAAGATCGAAAACTGCCGGTTCCGCGAGACCATCGCCGAATGTCTGGAAGCCGGTTTCCGCCCCTGCAAGCGCTGCAAGCCGATGCTCGCCTATGGCACGGCCGATGAGACTGTGACATCGCTGCTGACGGCGCTGGAAAACGAACCGGCGCGGCGCTGGCGCGAGGAGGATGTGGTGGCGATGGGCCATGATCCTTCCACCGTGCGCCGCACCTTCAAGCGCCGTTTTGGCATGAGCTTCTTGGAAATCGCCAGATTGCGGCGGGTAGGCGGTGCGGCGGAAAGCCTCGCTTCCGGCGAAGCGGTGATCGGCGCGCAGATCGACGCCGGTTACGAATCCGGCAGCGGTTTCCGCTCCGCCATCAACCAGTTTTTCGGCTCATCGCCCGCCGCCATGAAAGGCAAGGGGTTTTTGAAGGGTGACTGGATCGATACGCCGATTGGCCCGATGCTCGCGGTCGCCGACGATCATGCCCTGCATCTCCTCGAATTCGCCGACCGGCCGGCGCTTCCGGCCGAGCTGAGGCGGCTGAAGACGCGCACCGGCGCGGATATGGTGCTTGGCCGGACGGTTGTGATCGGCCAGATCGAAGCGGAACTCAAGGCCTATTTCGCCGGGCGTTCGGCCGCCTTCGAAACGCGTCTTGCCGGCCATGGCACGCCCTTCGAGCGCGACGTCTGGCGCAACCTGCGGGAAATACCGGCGGGTGAGATCGTCAGCTATTCCTCCCTCGCAACCGCCATGGACAGGTCATCTGCCGTGCGCGCAGTGGCCCGCGCCAATGGCGCGAATCAGATTGCGATTGTCGTGCCGTGCCACCGTGTGCTGGGCGCGGATGGCAGCCTGACCGGCTATGGCGGCGGGCTGTGGCGCAAGAAATGGCTGATCGAGCACGAGCGCCGCATGGCGAGCGCGCAGGGAATGCCGCTCGCTTCCTGAGCGGTCTGACTGCTGGGGAGCGGGGCGCGTGGGGTTTACCCCCCTCTGCCCTGCCGGGCATCTCCCCCTCAAGGGGGGAGATCGGCAGGAAGCGCTACCGCCACTTCATTCGCAAACGTTGAGATGGGCGAAACGCACCCGCGAGTCGATCTCCCCCCTTGAGGGGGAGATGCCCGGCAGGGCAGAGGGGGGTAAACCCCACGCGCCGGCCGCCGGAAAACCGCCGGTCAATCCGGCAGTTTGGGCACCACCCGGCGTGAGGGGAAGAGTTCCCGCGTCACCGTCATGACGATCAGCGACAGCGGCAGCGCCAGCATGGCCCCGGCCGCGCCCCACATCCACGTCCAGAAGATGATCATCACGAAGACGAGGAAGGGGTTTATCTCCATGTTGCGGCCCACCACCGCCGGAAAGGCGAGGTTTTCCATCAACAGGTGAATGGTAAAGAAGATCGCCGCCGGCAGCAGCGCCAGAATGATGTTGTCATGGGTGATGATGCCCGCCACCGTCAGCGAAATCGTCATGGCGGTGATGCCGAGAAACGGCACGAAGCTGGAGAGGAAGGCGAAGAGCCCCCACAGAAGCGGCATGGCCAGTCCGCCGAAATAGGCGATGACCACCATCGTCACGCCCAGCCCGGCATAGATCAGCGCCGCCGTGGCGAAATAGGTGCCGAGCACCTCTTCCACCGAACCGATGATACGGATGGTGCGAAGCCGCTGGTGGCGGGCCGGAAAGGCCATGATGATCGCCTTGCGCAGCCGCAGCCGACTATAGAGGAACATCAGCAGCGCGGCGAGAAAGATCAGGCCCTGAATGACGGCGGGCGTGATGTTGGCGCCGAGCAGCGAGATGATTTCACCGCTGCGCGAAATCAGAGATTCCATCGACATCGAGCCCAGACTGAAGCTCGCCGCCGAAATATTCAGCCATCTGAGGCTTTGCAGATAGGGCAGGAAACGGTCGATGCTGCGCTCCACCAGCGCCGGCCCTTCCGAAGCGAGAAGCGAGAGCGGCTCGGTCAGCGAATTGACCACGAAGAACATCACCGCCGCCACGAGGCTCGATAGAATGAGCGCGACGCCGAAGCCGGGAATGCCGTAGGAACCGAGCTTTTCGGCGGCGATGCCGAGAATCATGCCCACCACGATGGCCATCACCACCGGAATGAGGATGAGCGACAATTCGTGGATGACCGCCATCAGCATGATGAGGAAGATGCCGATCACCGACCAGGCGACGACCACATCCAGCGCTTCGCGGCCAAGCGGCTGCTGGCTGCGCACATCGTCACGCCGTGAGCCGGAAGCTGGCACCTCCAGCGGGTCCGCTCTTGTTGCCGCAGCGGTTGCCGCGGTGTTGACCAAGCTGCCGGTCTTGTCCGGCCTGGCATTTTCATTCATCGAACGGTCCCCCAATAAGGTGACAAACGTTCGAAAAATGTGGCGGTTCCGGGGCGGCAAAAATTTCCGCCGCCCCTTTTTTGCGTTTAGGCGGAAAGCTTTAGGCCGATGCCCCACGGATCTTTGAGGACAATGCCGTCACTTTGCCGCTCTGTGGCGATTTCCAGCCGGTCGAGTGCGGCAATCGCCGTCTCAAGCGCGGCCGGCTCGTTGAAGGTCAGCGAATAGCCGGAAAGGCCGGTCATGTTGTCCTTGCGGGCCATGGCTCCACGGCTGTTCCAGATATTGGCGGCCACATGGTGGTGATAGGCCCCGGAGCCGAAGAAGCTCGCGCCGGGATAACGCGCCATGATCTTCAGCCCCAGCACATCCTGATAAAATTCATCCGCCTGCGGAATATTGCCCACCTGCAGATGGATATGGCCGATGGCTGTTCCTTCCGCCGCCCCGGTAAAGGCCGTCTTCGGCGCGCCGTCGTAAAGCGCCTGAAGGTTGAGGCCGAGGGTGGCCATCTCCACCGTGCCGTCCTGCTGGTAGGTCCATTCATCCGGCGAACGGTCGCGATAGACCTCGATGCCGTTGCCTTCCGGGTCGGCAAGATAGATCGCCTCGCTGACCAGATGGTCGGACGCGCCCTGAAACTGGACATTGTTATGGGCGGCATGCGCCAGCCAATGGGCCAGATCGTTCCGGCTCGGCATCAGGAAGGCGGTGTGGAACAGGCCTGCGGCGTTGCGCGGCGCGCGTTCCGCCGTGCTGGAGGTGGAAAGCGTGAGCAGCGGTTGGCCGCCGACACCCAGCACTTCACCGCTCGGGTTCTTTTCAAGAACGGAAAGGCCGATGATCTTCTGGTAGAAATCCGAAACGCGCGGCAGATCGTGAACGACGAGATGCGCCTGGCCGACATAGGCCGGCCGCGTCAGGGCGAATTGTTTGATTTCACTCATCATGATCTCCATATTGAATCCGAAGCGCCCTGGGGCGGATCGGTCGCCGAAACCATCGGCCGACGCCGCTTTGCGGCGTTTGTCGAAGGCGAATATGGGCTGGTTTCGTCGTTCAGCAAAGATCGTCGTCTGGCGATTGACTGTCCACTATTCGTTGACAATGCCCCGTTCCGGCCCGGCTCCGGCTTTTGACTTCGATCAAGGTGAAGGCTGTGCCGAAGGGGAAATATAAGCCTAGCCCGACACGCTAAACGGCGGATCAAGCCAAAGGAGACAGCCATGTACAAGAAGATCATCGTACCGGTAGACCTCAGCGCCACCGACAAGGGGGAAAAGATTCTCGAAAAGGCCAAGGCGCTTCTGGACCCGGACGGCGAGATCGTTCTCATCAATGTTGTCGAGGAACTGCCGGGCTATATGGCGATCGACCTGCCTGTCGACCTGATCGAAAACGCCATCAAGGACGCCAAGACCAAGCTTTCGGACATCAAGACCAGAGCCGGTTTCAAAGGCAGCCAGGAAATCAGAAGCGGCGCCCCCGCGCGTGAAATCATCGCCGCCGCCGAGGAGCACAAGGCCGACCTCATCATCATCGCGTCGCACACGCCGGATTTCAGCAATTATTTCATCGGCGCCACCGCCGACCGCGTGGTGCGCCACGCCAAATGCTCGGTGCTGGTGGACCGATAAAAGCCTGACGTTTTAGCGTTGTGGGCGGGTTTTGCGCCCCCAAGCATTCCAAGGAAAAGTGGAATCCGGTTTTCCGTCTGGAAATGCGACGATACAAGAAGATTGGCTGGAGGAAAAAACATGAATGTCGAAAGTTACGAGAAAATCCTGCGTGACCGCCAGCGCGAGCTTTATCGCCGCCTGCACAAAATCGAAGCCGATTTCGAAGAGCCTCGCAATCCCGATGACGAGGATCGCGCCACCGAACGCAGCAATGACGAGGTGCTGGACGAGCTGGGGCAGGTGGGGCAGGACGAGCTGCGCGCCATCGACGCAGCCCTCGACCGTATCGCCAGCGGCACCTTCGGCACCTGTGTCAAATGCGGCAAGCGGATTTCGGAGGATCGGCTGAAGGCGGTGCCCTATACGCCGTTTTGCCAGGAATGCGCTGCGGCGTTGTGAGGGGTGAACGACCTTTCCTCCGTCATGCCGGACCTGATCCGGCATCCAGCCGACGCGCGTCTGCGCGGCGAGAGAGTTCTTTCAGCCCAAGGACTTGGGCTGGCTGGATACCGGCTCAGGGCCGGTATGACGGTGTGTAGGTACGACAACCTGAAAAACTCATCCTTATCGCCAGGGAACGTCGCCTGCCCCCAACCTCTCCTTTCGCAACAGCCTCGAACGCAATTTGATTGCCGTTAACCGGGCGCTGTCTTGTTCCTGTCTAATATTGTCTCCATGCTTTGAGGAAAGCACGCAGACGGGATTGGACTATGAGCGATTTGTGGCGGTTCGGGCGCCAGTATGATTTTCACGAGATTGTCGCCGATGGCATCGTCCATGGTGTCGGCATCGTGTTTGCGCTTATCGGCGCCACGGCGCTGATTTTCTACGCGACCGCCTGGGGGACGCTCAGCGCGATCGCCGCTGCATGGATTTACGGTCTCGGCCTCGTCGCCTGTCTTTCCGTGTCTTTCACCTACAATATCTGGCCGCACTCGAACGTAAAATGGTTCCTGCGCCGGCTGGATCATTCGGCGATCTTCATTCTCATCGCCGCCACCTATACGCCCTTTCTGATGCGCGGCATCCACGATCCGCTGATCGCCGTCATGCTGGGGCTGATCTGGCTTGCGGCGCTGTGCGGCATCCTGCTCAAATGCCTGTTTCCCGGCCGTTACGACCGGGTCGCCATCGGCCTTTATCTCGCCATGGGCTGGAGCGGCGTCATGGTGGTCGGGCCGCTGTCGTCGCATCTGGCACCCGTCACGCTCTGGCTGATCGTCGCCGGCGGCGTCATCTATTCGCTCGGCGTCATCTTCCATGTCTGGGAAAAGCTGCGCTTCCAGAATGCCATCTGGCACGCTTTCGTGGTCGCCGCCGCCGCCGTTCATTATTTCGCCGTGGTCACCTCCTTCAGTCTCGTGCCGCTGGCATCCTGAAGAATGCGCCCCGATGGCGGGATGGGTACTGGACAGCCATTCGCATCATCGCCTAATCCTCGTGCAGATGGCGGCCGAAAATACCGCCGCTGCAAGCAGGAAAAAGGGTGAACGACAATGAGCGTGCAACTGCGCGACGCGACCGCGGACGATCTCTCCGCCATCATGGAGATTTACAATGATGCGGTGCTGAATACGACCGCGATCTGGAACGACGTGCTGGTCGATCTGGAAAACCGCAGGGAATGGTTCGCCGCCCGCAAGTCACGCGGCTTTCCGGTCATCGTCGCAATCCTCGACGGCAAGGTCGCAGGCTACGCTTCCTATGGCGACTGGCGCGCTTTCGACGGTTATCGCCACACCCGCGAACATTCGGTCTATGTGCATAAGGATGCGCGCGGCCACGGCATCGGCAAGAAGCTGATGCAGGCATTGATCAATCATGCCTCGGGCAACGACGTGCATGTGTTGATCGCCGCCATCGAGGCGGAAAACACCGCCTCCATCCGCCTGCATGAAAGCCTCGGCTTCAGGGTCGTCGGCCGGTTTTCGGAAGTCGGCACCAAATTCGGCCGCTGGCTGGATTTGACGTGTATGGAACTGAAGCTGAACTAGTTCCCGGGCGGGTTGCCTAGAGAAAGCGGCTCCGGCGCGGGCGTTCAACCTCTCCTCTGTCATCCTTGGGCTTGTCCCAAGGATCTAACCACGTCGAATTAAATCAACCGGTTGCACATCCTCGGGACAAGCCCGAGGATGACGCTGAGTGCTTGGGGTGGACGTCCGCAAACCGACGTCGCATGCCGCATAGGCGTTACCCATTGCCCAATCAAACCGGCTCGAACACCATCGAATGGCCGTTGATGCAATAACGCAGGCCGGTGGGCTTCGGGCCGTCGGGGAAGACGTGGCCGAGATGGCCGCCGCAATTGGCGCAGCGGATTTCCGTGCGCACCATGCCATAGCTGGCGTCGCGATGTTCCGTCACGGCGCCCGGCTTTACCGGCTCGAAATAGCTCGGCCATCCGCAGCCGGCATCGAATTTCGTATCGGAGAGGAACAGCGGCTCGTTGCAGGCCGCACAGCGATAGAGGCCTTTCTGGAATGTATCCCAATAGGGCCCGGTGAAGGCGCGCTCGGTGCCGTGTTCGCGCAGGATGCGATATTGCTCCGGCGTCAGCTGCTCACGCCATTCGGCATCGCTTTTTTTGATTTTTGGGGATGTCAGATCGCTCATGGAATGATCCTTTCTGTTCCCGCCTCAAATAGTCATCGCGAAGGCGGATTGAAAGGGGCGACGCCTCATAACGCGTTCGTTATGGGTCGGGAGTGTCGATTTGGGTTGAGATGGCTTTGTCTATGCCTTAACTGGAAAAATCGATTTTAAAGAACGCCATTCTTGGCGCGCAGGGGTGGGGGGCATCCCGGGAGATGTGAATGACATCAGATGTCACGCCGTTGACATTCCTGTCGCTGTTTCTGCCGTTCCTGGCAGCGCTTGCCGCACCCGTCCTGGTTAAAAGGTTCGGTCACAATGCGGCGTGGGTCCTGGCGATTGCGCCTGCTCTCGCTTTTGCGCATTTTGCGCTGATGCTGCCCGAAATCGCGGCAGGCGGGGTGGTGACCGGCGGTTATGCCTGGGTGCCGAGCTTCAATCTCAGCTTCTCCTGGTTCATCGATGGCCTGTCGCTGACCTTTGCGCTGCTGATCACCGGCATCGGCCTGCTGATCGTGCTTTATGCGGGCGGTTATATGAAAGGCCATCCGCAGCAGGGCCGGTTCCTGTCCTTCCTGCTGCTCTTCATGGGGGCGATGCTGGGCGTCGTGGTTTCCGACAGCCTGCTGATGCTGTTCGTCTTCTGGGAACTCACCTCCATCACCTCCTTCCTGCTGATCGGCTTCGACCATGAGCGCGCCGCCTCGCGCCGCGCCGCGCTACAGGCGCTGGTGGTGACGGGCGGCGGCGGTCTGCTGCTGCTCGCCGGGCTGATTTTCATCTGGGATATCAGCGGCTTGACGCAGCTGTCGATGCTGGTGCGCGGCGGCGATGTCCTGCGCGACAGCCCGTTTTATCTGGCCGCGCTGCTTCTTGTTCTCGGCGGCGCCTTCACCAAATCGGCGCAGTTTCCGTTCCATTTCTGGCTGCCCAACGCCATGGAAGCGCCAACACCGGTCTCCGCCTATCTGCATTCGGCAACCATGGTGAAGGCCGGCGTCTATCTGCTGATGCGCCTCAACCCGGTTCTCGGCGATACCGCCGCCTGGCAGATCCTGCTGCCCTTCTTCGGTGGGCTGACCATGCTCACCGGCGCGCTGCTGGCCGTGCGCCAGACCGATCTCAAGCTGATGCTCGCCTATACGACGGTGTCGTCGCTCGGCCTGCTGGTCATGCTGACGGGTTTCGGCTCCGACCATGCCATCGAGGCGGCGGTGCTTTATCTGGTGGCGCATTCGCTGTTCAAGGGCGCGCTCTTCATGGTCGCCGGCATTATCGACCACGAGACCGGCACCCGCGACGTGACGAAGCTCGGCGGCCTGCGAAAAGCCATGCCGATCACTTTTGCGGCGGCGCTGGCGGCTGCGATTTCCATGGCCGGCCTGCCGCCTTTCTTCGGTTTTCTCGCCAAGGAAGAGATTTATTACGCGCTGGCGCACGGCAATCCGCGTGCCGTGCTATTCACCGGCATCGCCATCCTCGGCAACGGGCTGATGTTCGCCGTCGCCTTTGCGGTGGCGCTGAAACCCTTCCTCGGCAAGCCGGTGAAGACCCCGAAACACGCGCATGAAGGCCCGCTGCTGCTCTGGCTCGGCCCGGCGCTTCTGGCGCTGAAGGGGCTGACGATTGCTCTGTTCTCCGGCATCGCGCATTTCTATGTCTCGACACCCATGGCAAGCGCCATTGCCGGCGAGGCGCGACCGGTGGAAATCTCGCTCATTCCCCATATCGGCGTGCCGCTCGGCCTGTCGCTGTTCACCATCGCGCTCGGCATCGTCCTTTATACGCAGCTTTCCGTCGTCCGTGGACTGATCGACCGCACTTTCAAGGCACTGGGGGCAGGGCCGGACAGGGGCTTCGACGTCTTCATCGAAATGCTGGTGAAAGTCTCGTTCCACATCACCCGGCTCATTCAGCCCGGCCGGCTGGAGTTCTACGTCACCGCCACCTTCGCCGTCATCGCCGCCGTGCTGTTGGTGCCGCTGTTCCTCTATGGCGAATTGCCGTCCATGCCGTCCTGGCCGCGCGATATGCCCATCCATGAGCTGACTTTCATCGTCATTGCCGTGGCGGGGCTCATCGCAGTGCTGACGGCGTCGAGCCGGCTCACCGCCATCATCGCGCTCGGCATTCAGGGCTTTGCCGTGGCGGTCATCTTCCTGCTCTTCGGCGCGCCCGATCTGTCCTTCACGCAATTCATGGTCGAGACGCTGTCGGTGGTCATTCTGACGCTGGTGATGACGCGGCTTCGCCTGTCGCCGTCAGACCATCGCGGCCTTGGCCAGAAGCTGCTGGACAGCACCATCGCCATCGCCTGCGGAACCGGCTTCGCTTTGTTCCTGATGCGCGCGACCGAGGCGAGCTTCGACAACCGCCTGACGGATTTCTACAACACCTATTCCAAGGTCATCGCCCACGGCGCCAATGTGGTCAACGTCATCATTGTCGACTTCCGCGGCACGGATACGCTCGGTGAAATCGCTGTCGTGATGATAACGGGTCTTGCCATTCTCGCGCTGATCCGCATCCGCCCGGCTGCTGCCGTTAAGGGAGTCGCTGTCAAGGGACCGGCCAAGACCGCAAAGAAGAAGGGAGCGCGCGCATGAACACGCTCATTCTGCGCACCGTCGCCCCTGTCGTCACCAGCCTCATGGTGCTGTTTTCCATCTTCGTGCTGCTGCGCGGCCATAACGAGCCGGGCGGCGGTTTCATCGGCGGCCTGATCGCGGTCTCTGCGCTGGCGATCTATGGCATCGCTTATGGCGTTGCCGCAGTCAGGCGCGCCATCATGTTTCATCCGCTCGCCATTGCCGGGGCGGGGCTGTTGCTGTCCATGCTTTCCGGCCTCGTTTCCATGGCCGCCGGCGTGCCCTTCATGACCGGGCTGTGGGTCTATCCGAACCTGTTCGGTGTCGAAATACCGCTCTCCACCGTCATGTCCTTCGATATCGGTGTCTATCTCGTCGTGGTCGGCGCCATCACCTCCATTGCGCTGGCGCTGGAAGAAAGGGAAAGCGACTGATGGAAGCGGTCTTCTCCATTCTCGTCGGCATCTTCTTTTCGGTGGCGATTTATCTCATGCTGTCGCGCCACAGCATCCGCATGCTGCTCGGCATCGCCATTCTCGGCAATGCGGTGAACCTTCTGCTGTTCACGGCAGGAAGGCTGACGCGCGAAGTGCCGCCGATCATTCCGCCCGGTATGGATGCGCTGCCCGCGGGTGCGGCCAATCCGCTGCCGCAGGCGCTCATCCTCACGGCAATCGTCATTTCCTTTTCCTTCTTCTGTTTCCTTCTGGTGCTGACCTGGCGTGCGTTTCAGGAACTGCAGACCGACGATACGGACGAAATGCGCACCGCAGAACCCGCAGGCGAGCCCTTGCCGCCGCTCGGTTATTGAGCGGCGAGGCTGAGACACATGGCATCCTCCACCACATCCGCAGTCACTGATCTTTCCGCAGCGCTCGTCACGACGCCCGTGCCGCTCACCGACTGGCTGATCATTCTCCCCATCGCGCTCTGCATTGGCGCAGGCGCGGTGCTGATGATGATGCGCCACGCTATCCGCCACCACGCGACCGTCGCCATCGCGGCGCTGTTCCTGCTGGTTCTGCTCAATGCCGCGCTTTTGTGGAAGGTTGCCACTCATGGCCCCTTCACCATGGTCATGGGCCGCTGGCTGCCGCCCTTCGGCATTGCCTTTACCGCCGATCTGACGGGCGCGCTGTTGTCGCTTGCCGCGGCCATCGTTGCACTTGCGGGCGCCATCCATGCCGGCGCGGATATCGACGCCAGCGGCAGGCGATACGGTTTTTATCCCTTCCTGATGCTTTTGATGGCCGGTGTCACCGGCGCTTTCCTGACCGGCGACATCTTCAACCTCTATGTCTGGTTCGAGGTGCTGCTGATCTCGTCCTTCGGCCTGATCGTGCTCGGCTCGACGCGCGAGCAGATCGATGGCGCGCTGAAATACGCCATTCTGAACCTCATCGGCACAACGCTGTTCCTGATAACGGTCGGTTATCTCTACGCCATCTTCGGCACGCTCAACATGGCCGATATCGCACAGAAGGCGACCGGGCTGCGCGGCTCGGCGCCGTTGATGACGCTTGCGAGCCTGTTCGCGCTCGCCTTCGCCATGAAAGCCGCCGCCTTCCCGGTGAACTTCTGGCTGCCCGCTTCCTATCACACGCCGCGCATCGTCGTTTCCGCCCTGTTCGGCGGCTTGCTCACCAAGGTCGGCATCTATTCGCTGCTGCGCGTCATGGTCATGCTGTTTCCGGTCGAGCGGGAAGAACTCAGCATCGTCATCGCCATCTCGGCGGCGTTGACCATGGTGCTCGGGGCCATGGGCGCGCTCGCCCAGAACGATATCCGCCGCATGCTCGGCTACATCGTCATATCGGGTATCGGCTACATGATGGCCGGCATCGCCATCGGCACGCCTTCCGGTGTCACCGGCGCCATTTTTTACGCGCTGCATTCGATGGTGCTGATGACGGCGCTTTATCTTGCCGCCGGCCATGCGGCCCGCCTGGGCGGCGGTTTCAGCCTCACCTCGCTTAGAGGCCTTTACCAGCAGGCTCCGTGGTTTTCGGCACTGGCGCTGGCGCTGTTTTTCGCCGGTTCCGGTCTGCCGCCCTTTTCCGGCTTCTGGCCGAAGGCGGTGCTGGTCAAGTCGGCGATCGATATCGGCGCCTGGTGGCTGGCCGGCGCCATCCTCGCCTCCGGCTTCATCGCCACCATCGCTTTCGGGCGGATATTCCTTTTGTGTTTCTGGCGTCCCGTTGCGGCATCCACCGGTCAGCCTTCCGTGCCGCAGGCATCGCCCTCGGCAGCGCCGTCTTTCGCGCCGCTGGTGGGGCTGACGTTGCTGGTGGTATTTTTCGGTCTGTTTCCGGAAAGCCTGCTCAATCTCAGCCAGCAGGCGGCCGCAGGCCTCGCTAATCCGCAGACCTATATCCAGTCGGTCTTTACCGAAGGGGGCAAACCATGAGCCTCTATCTCGTACAATTGCTTTTCGTTGCCGTATGGCTCGCCGTGACGGGCAGCGTCACGCTCGCGAACATCATTTTCGCCCTTGTCGTTTCGACGCTGGCGCTCGGCATCATCCGCCACCAGCTTCCGGGCGGGCGTAACCACTGGCTCAGGCTTGTCCGCGTGCTGTCGCTGGTGCTGCTGTTCTTCAAGGAGCTGGCGCTTTCCGCATGGAAGGTCGCCGTGCTGGTGACGCGGCCGAAGCTCGACGTGCAGCCCGGCATTTTTGCCTATCCGCTGACGGTGACGACCGATTTCGAGATCACGCTGCTCGCCAATCTCATCACGCTCACGCCAGGCACGCTGTCGGTCGATGTTTCGGCGGACAGGAAAACGCTTTACGTGCACGCGATCGATTGCAGCGATATCGAAGCCACGAAAACCGACATCCGCAACGGCTTTGAAAGAAAGATCATGGAGGCGTTTCAGATATGACGCCGGAACAAATAGTTTCATTTGCAACTATACTTGCATCGGTTGTTCTGTCGGCCGCCTTTTTGCTGACAGTATATCGCGTCGTCGTCGGCCCCACCTTGCCGGACCGTATCGTTGCGCTCGACATGCTGGTGGGCATCGCCATCGGCTTCATCGCGGTCATCGCCATCCGCACCGGCTTCAATCTTTACGTCGATATTGCGATTGCGCTCGGGCTGGTCGGTTTTCTGGCAACGGTTGCCTTCGCCCGCTTCGTGCTGTCGCGCGGCCCGGACGGCCGGCGCCGGCCGGCGGCGGTTCTCGATGGCGAAAGGGCATCTGAAGTCATTGAAAAAAATATGGAAAAAGGTGTCGCCAACAGAAAAGGAAAGGGCAGGCGATGATGGCTTGGATCGTGGCTATTCTGGTTGCGGCGCTGTTGGTCTCAGGCGCCATCTTCTCGCTGATCGCGGCAATCGGCCTCAATCGGCTGCCGGATGTCTATACCCGCATGCATGCGGCTTCCAAGGCGGGAACGGTGGGGTCCGGCCTTCTGCTTCTGGCTGTCGGCATTCATTCCATGGAAATATCGACGCTGGCGCGGGCGCTCGCCGGTTTTTTCTTCTTTGTCCTTACCGCGCCGGTCTCGGCACATCTTCTTGCCATGGCCGCTCACAAGGCAGGTTATCCGCTTGCCGTTAAATCGGTAGTTGATGACATCAAGAAAATTTGAAGTTGAAAATCCCCCCAATAATTGGGGGTATTCATTTTCAATTGCTACTTGGCATAGTATTTTATTACCCGTAATTTTTTGTATTCCGATTAGACTGTTTTGAACTGAAAAATTCACAATAGGAATTTGACTTTTGCTGTTTTGCTGTTATCCAAATTAAGTGTAAAGTTGCTAATCGCGATTTGCATCTAGCCTCTTCATAGTCGGCATAGGCATTTTATTAATGTCTAATCTATGGCCCATCGGACCATTGCTGCCCATGTCGCGGGCCATAAGTTGAATCTCGGACCAATTCGTTTCCGGTTTTCGCTCGAAATCTAGGGGTAGGTTTCATGTTGGTTTCAACAAGGCGAAGGTGGGGCACCGGGTAACTTCACATCGCTCGATGCGGCGTTCGCCCGCGTCAGGGGATTAATAAACAGGAGATACTTAAATGACGGAAACTGCATACGGTAACGCCCAGGATCTGCTGGTCGAACTGACTGCGGATATTGTGGCTGCCTATGTTAGCAACCACGTCGTTCCGGTAACTGAGCTTCCCGGCCTTATTTCGGATGTTCACACGGCACTCAGCGGAACATCGGCACCGGCATCGGTGGCGGTCAATGTCGAAAAGCAGAAGCCTGCCGTCTCTGTCCGCAAGTCGGTTCAGGATGACCACATCGTCTGTTTGGAATGTGGCGGCTCTTTCAAGTCGCTCAAGCGGCATCTCACGACGCATCACAGCATGACGCCGGAAGAATATCGCGAAAAATGGGACCTGCCGGTCGACTATCCGATGGTTGCGCCCGCCTATGCCGAAGCCCGCTCGCGGCTCGCCAAGGAAATGGGTCTCGGTCAGCGCCGCAAGGCCAGCCGTTGATTTTAAAGACAGTCCGGCTGCTGTCCTGACAGATAGCCGGAAGTCGCAAGGCAATACGGCCGGTCTTTTGACCGGCCGATTTCGTTTCTGGGGTTCGAAGACCTCACCGCCGTTCTGCCGGCCCATATCCCGCATCCAGCTTTGGCGCGCCTGCGCCGTGAGAGGGGTTTTTCGCGATCGAGAACTGCATCGCACCAGACCCGGGAACCGGTTCTCGACCGACTTTTTATGTCGCTCAAAATTTCGATTGAGGAAAAAAATCCTTTATTGCGCATATCAATTCTGCAAAAATAAAGCCGTATCAATCGCATAATCCCCCATGCCAAATTTGCGCTTCCCCATGCTTGCTCTAGGGTGTATGAATTAATTCCTATTCGTAGAGGAGTTGCATATGCCGTCGGATACAATGTTTCTGCCTGCCGCCGCGCGGCCTTGTGCGCGGGTCGGTGATCGTCCCTTTCGTCATTGGCCGTCTGCGGCCGGGCGGGATGAGATTTCCCGTCTTTGCCGTCTGGTACGGCAGCTCACCGGCGAGATGGTGCAATTGACGGGCGACCGAACGCTGGTCCGCCGCGACAGCCGGCGCACGGAATGCCACATCCGCCAGATCGCCATGTATGTTTGCCATGTGCAGCTCGGCATTCCCATGTCGGATGTCGGGCCGTGTTTCGGCCGGGACAGGACGACGGTTGGCCATGCCTGCCAGGTGGTGGAGGACCGGCGTGACGAACCGGCATTCGATGAGTTCGTCGCCGCGCTGGAGCGGCTCACCGGCAGTATCTTCAACGCGATGAAAGGCGCCCGGGATGAGTAAGGAAAAAAGCACCCCGGTTGCCTCCCCGAACCCTCATCTCCTGCGGCTGCTGCGTTGCATCGCTGCGGGCGCGGCCGAGATGTCGCAGGAGGGCGGCGATATCGTCCTGCGCCGAGCGCGGGCAGGCCACACGGCGCTGCGGTTTCCGGCCGCGACGGTGCGGTTTGCCATTTCCTCCGGGCTGGTCGAGCAGCGGGAAAACACCCTTTCCGCCGCGCCACCGCTCGCCTCCTGCCTGAAACGGGCAATAGTGAAAGACCGGGACGAGGTCTTTCAGGAACAGCACCGGCATATGCAGACGGTTATTGTGGATGTCGGCGATGCGAAGCAGCAGGCGCGGCGCAATCTCAACACCTCTCCCCTGACCAGCCTTGCAAGGCTGAAGGAACGGGACGGTGCGGCGTTTTTCCCGGCGGATGCTCTGGAGGCGGGCGAGCGCCTCGCCGCCGATTTTCATCGTGGCCATCTCAACCCGAAGGTAACGGCGACATGGGAGCCGAGAATAGCGAGCCGGACGAAAGGGGAGGCGGGAGGCGCGCTCGATCTCACCGAGGCGGCAATGGCCGCAAGAACGCGGTTTTCCCGCGCGGCCGATGCGATGGGGCCAGAACTGTCGGGCGTCGCCATCGATATCTGCTGCTTCGAAAAGGGGCTGGAGACGGTGGAGCGCGAAAGGCAATGGCCGGCGCGGTCGGCAAAACTGCTGCTGCGCGCCGCACTGCTGGCGCTTGCCCGCCATTATGCGCCGCCTGCGGCCCGCGCCGGCAGGAAGGAACACCATTGGGGCGATGCGGATTATCGCCCGCCGATGACAAGGTGAAGGTCAGGCGGCCAGCAGCCGGGCTTCCTCGCGGATGCGCTTGATCATGGAGCGCAGGCCGTTGGCGCGCTGCGAAGACAGATGCTCCACCAGCCCGATCCTGTCGAATACCTCGATGGCGTCGAGACCGGCGATTTCGGAGGCTCTCTTGCCGGAATAAACGGCGAGCACGATGGCGACGAGGCCGCGCACGATATGCGCATCCGAATCGCCTTCGAAGGTCAGGAGAGGGTCTTCCGCACCATCGCTATGGCTGACGAGCCAGACCTGGCTTGCGCAGCCATGCACCTTGTTCTCGGCCGTGCGCTTGTCTTCCGGCAGATCGGGAAGCGCCTTGCCGAGTTCGATGACATAACGATAGCGATCCTCCCAGTCATCGAGGAAGGCAAAGTCGTCAAGGATCGTTTCGAGAGAGGCCATTTGCGCGCCGTATCATCCATTATTGCAGGTCTTTCTTAGGATATAGGCGAAGTGCGGCCGGTTTTGAACCATGGACCATGAAAAAGCCCACGGAAAACAGGTTTCCGTAGGCAAGTCAGGCAGGCAGTCGGCGGCGGAAATCTCCGCTCGCAAAAAAGTGCGGCGCGGTGGCCGGCATAGATCAGGGAGCAGGGCGCTTCTGCGGCAGGGGAATGACGGTGCCGGTCTTCAGCATGTCGGCATCCTTCGGAAATTCGACGCTGACGACCGGGGCTTCGGCCAGTTTTTCGGTCTCGGCCGCGAGTTCAGCGGCGGGGGCGGGCTTGTCACCGGAAGCAAGCTGCTTGTCCAGCAGCTCATAGGCCACCTTTGCGCCTTCCTTTGCCCGCTCACCGAGCGCATGGAAGGTTTCGGCGCCCTTGACGCAGACATCGGGCTTTTCGATGCAGATGGCGCTGACATAACGATAGGCTTCACCGGCGGCCGAAACGGCGCTGGGAATATCGAAGGCCGAAGGTTCCTTGGCCGGATCATTGCTGCTGCCGAAATAGGACAGCGCCACCAGCACCAGCGAAAACCAGAATGTTCCCTTGATCAGAAACCACATTGTCAGACTACCCTGCCAGACGATCTTTGTTTTCTAAAGCCCCGCCCGGTTTCGGGTCATCGGCCTTTGTCCCGTTTTTCGGGCTTGTGAAGAAGCTACACGCGACCGGCGAACAGCCGATTGCAAAAAGCGACGCAATTTAATTCAAATTGTATCTATTCTCCTCGCATCGGGACGCCTGCCATCAATTCATTCGCATTTTAACAGTCCATGTTAAGCATAATTGCGACAGAGGCCGCGCGTTCCGGGGCAAAGCGATGGAAAGCTTTGCCACAAAAGTTAACGCGATGGCAAAAATGAAGCGAAATCCGTCGCTTACCCGTCATTAACCATGATTGGCAAAGCTTCGAAGAAATGCCCCGTAATGGGACTGCGGGGCATTTGACGGGCCTTCGAGGCCATTCTTTTTATCCATTCCTTAAGCCGCCGCCTTCTATTGTCGGAGCCGTTAGAACCGCCTCAGGGATTCGGTGTTGGTATTGCGTAATATGAGAGAAAAAGCGGTCGCATGGGTCGACCGTGCCGCAGGCAGATGGCTTGCGCGCATGGAAGAGGACGCCGAAAGGCGCGCCGGAACCGTTGCGCGCCTGCGCCGGCTTATCGCCTTCAGCGTCGTCGGACTTCTGGTGGTACCAGCCCTCTTCAGCCTCGTTTTCAGCCCCGCCATCGCGCTGCCCATCGGCGCTGCCCTCGTGCTGGCGCTGTTTCTGGCCGCCGCAGCATTGCTGATTGCCTTTTCGCGTCCCACGCGCGGTGCGTCCTCCTTTTCCGCCGCGTTTGGCGATAACGACCTGATCGCCGCTACGCAGGTGCCGGGCCTCGTGCTCATGATCGGTGACACCGGCTTCGTCGAACACGTCTCCGGCCGCGATCTTACGACCTTCCCGGCCGCTCTGCAGGCCAGCAAGGACCATTCCCTCGTTGAATATGTCTATGTCTCGGACCGTATCGAGCTGATGCAGGCCTTCGACCTGCTGCGGCAGGGCGAGGACAGGGCAACCGCCAAACTCCGCTTCGAGACCGGTGCAAAGTCTCGTCAGGCGCAGTTCATGCATGCGCGTATCGAGATGACGGCAATCCGCAGCGCCAGCGGCCGGCTACGCCGCATCGTCGCCCAGCTTTCCGATGTCACGGAGATGGAGCTTCTGCGCCGCGATGTCGCCCGCAAGGCAGCCGAGGCGGAATCGGCCAATGATGCGAAATCCCGCTTTCTCGCTGCCGTCAGCCACGAATTGCGCACGCCGCTCAACGCCGTCCTCGGTTTTTCCGATATTCTGGCGGGCGAATATTTTGGCCGGCTGGAGAACGACCGCCAGCGGGAATATGTCGGCCTGATCCGCCAGTCCGGCGCGCATCTTCTCTCTGTCGTGAACACCATGCTCGATATGAGCAAGCTGGAGGCCGGCCGTTACGAGCTGATGATGGAAAGCTTCCCGATTGCCGAGACCATCTCGTCCTGCGAGGCCATGCTGGGCCTGCAGGCGAAGGAAAAAGGCCTGACTTTGACCAGCCGTATCCAGCGCGGTATCGGCGAAATCTCGGCCGATCAGCGCGCCATACGGCAGGTTCTGATCAATCTTGCCGGCAACGCCATAAAATTCACCGATGCCGGTGGTGTGGTGTCGATCGACGCCGCGCGTGAGGGTGCGATGCTGAAGCTGACGGTGAGCGATACCGGCATCGGCATCGCTTCCGACAAGATCGAGCTTCTGGGCCAGCCTTTCATGCAGGTTCAGAATGAATATACCCGTCGCTATGAGGGCACGGGTCTGGGATTGTCCCTGGTCAAGGGGCTTGTGGCACTGCATGGCGGCACTTTCGCCATCGCCAGCAAGCCCGGCGAGGGAACGGTCGTAACGATCACCCTGCCTGCCGACGGTTCCGGCATGGCGGGTGGCGGCGAAAGCGCCGAAGCCGAAAGCATGGTGGAATTTCCACCGCGCATCCGGCAGCTCGGCGATATGGCCGCAATGATGAAAAAGGATGGTGACGATGGCCCCGCGAAAGCGAAAATCGCCTAAGAAAACAACGGCCCAGATTGGCGCCGGGATTGTTTCCTTGGTGGTTTCGGCCATCGGGCGCGAAATCCTGCGCCATCCGAAACTGGTCGGCAGCTGCGGCGCCTTCGCGGTCGTCTTCGGTTTTATCGCCGCCAATGCGCTCTGGTATCAGCCGGGCGTGCACCCGTCACCTTTCCTGCGCACGCGCGATGCGGAAAACCCGAACGGCATCGCCGGTTATCGCCCGGCCGAACCGCTCGGCACACAGGGCAACGTCACCACTTTCCGCATAGAACGACCGGCGGAGACGCAAAACGCGCAGCAGCCGGCGGCCGAAACGCCGGCGCAACCCGTTGCCGAAAGCCAGAAGCCGCAGCAGATCGTCGCCGATATTCAGGCCGAACTGAAGAAACGCGGGCTTTACGAAGGCGAGGCGGATGGCCGCATGGGCCCACGCACCGCCGCCGCCATCATGTTCTTCGAAGAAACGCTCGGCATGGAACAGACCGGCGAACCGACGACCCGCGTGCTGGCGGCGCTCAGGATCGATGGTGCGACGGTTGCGGCGATCCCCAGGGACCGGCCTGCCGATAGCAGCGGCGGCGTCGAGATCGACCCCGTGGCTGCCGCCATCCGCAAGGCGGAAGCGCCGCGCCCGAAGGCCGAACCGGCCTCTCTCAACAGCGCGGCCAAACCGGCAAGCCGCGATCTGATCGCCAAGATCCAGCAGGGGCTGATCAATATCGCCTATGCCGACGTGAAGGTGGACGGCGTGGCCGGCCAGCAGACCCGCAACGCCATCCGCGCCTTTGAGAAACACTATCGCCTGCCGGAAACCGGTGAGCCGAGCGAGGCCGTGTTGAAGAAGCTGAAGTCGATCGGGGCGCTTTAGATTTTGACAGCGGCTGCGGTGCGTGGGGCTTTACCCCCCTCTGCCCTGCCGGGCATCTCCCCCTCAAGGGGGGAGATCGACTCGCGGTTGGGTCTCGCCCATCGCAGCGTTTGCGAATGAAGTGGCGATAGCGCTTCCTGCCGATCTCCCCCCTTGAGGGGGAGATGCCCGGCAGGGCAGAGGGGGGTAAGCCCCAAGCACCTTCGACCGCCCAAAATCAACAACAGCCCCCCACCGTTTCCATCGAAAGCACCCCATGCGCCTCAAATCCGAAATGTTCGTCTCAGCCCTCATCCGCCGCGTCTTCGCGGCCGGCGGATTTGCGGCTGTCGAAAAAAAGGGGGAGGAGGAGGCGGGGGCGATTTTCATTCGTCAGCGCCTGCGCGATGGCCGCGAAAATCTCTACGGACCCGCGCCGCAGAGCTTTGCCGATGACGAGGAAGTCCGCGCCGAGCGCCGTTTCGAAACGCGCCTTGCCGGTGCGGATGGCGAGGAAAGCGCCGCTCTTCTTGAGAGGGAACGACGCTTCGACAGCGACCTGTGGGTAGTGGAGATCGAAACCGATGAGATCGGGACCCTGCTGACGCTGGTGGATCAGCCCAGGGCCTAGAATTGTCCGGCAATGGCCCGCTTCTTCAACCCGTGAAGACGCAAGGCCAGCCGCGCTTACCCTTGTGTCCCGGTTCTCTGCGCAGCCGGTGCGCTGCGGCCCGGCCGTTCGCGGCCATGCGTATAGCTGTCGGCCCGCCGCCAGCTTTCCAGCCGCTCTTCGCATTCCACGATGTCGAGACGGTCGAGCAGGGCTTCGGCACGGCTCATATCGCCTTCGGCGGCGGAAAGATGCGGATAGAAACATTGCAGCACGAAAGCCGCCTCGGAAAACTCCATACCAAGGCCGGTCAGCGTCGTTGCCAGCTGTGCGCCTGATATATCGAGCATGATGCGCTCCGACAGCCAGTAGCTGGAGGAGAGAGAATCCGCCAGCGCCACGGCGAATTGCCGGGCATTGCGCTCGCGGGCGAAACGTACCAGCAGCGCTTCCTGCACCTCGCTCAGGCGGCGAAGGCCGAGCACGTCGCTTTCCGGGCGGTTGAGGTGATGCGCCATCTGCTTGATGCGCTGGCGCATTTCCTCTTCAAGTGCGGAAGCGGCGGCGATGGTGTCCGTCTTTTCTTCCGCTTTCGGCTCTTCAGGGCTTTCCGCCGCCTGCGGTTCGGCAGCCGCCGTTTCTCCGTCCGGCCGCTTCAGATCTTCGGCGTGACGCAGCCCGACAAGCGCATCGATGACGGTGGGGGAGAGGTCCTCGCGGCGCACGATGGCGCGCGCATGCGCCGCCCCTTGCGTGCGGGCAATGGTGATCAGCGTGTCGTCATCGAGGCATTTGGAGGAGATGAGGAAGGGCGCCGCAAGCGAAATCGGCTGGCAGGCGATGAAGAAAGCGACAGCCGAAGGCACGCTCGGATGCTGGGAGAGCGCGGCAATGGCCTCCCGCTTGGCTTCGTCGGTGGAGGCGTTGAAAAGCGGCATGAAAAGTTCGGCGAACTGCCGAAGGTCCGTTTTTGACGGATGGGAGACATTCTCGAAATTCGTCACGGTGGCCATCAGCACCACATCTTTCTTCCTCACGGCTCTTGGCCTCTCAAGTTCTCGAAACCGGTCGGTCAATGCACTACCCAACAAACGCAAACACAATATCGGCTCAAATTAGAGCAAATGCGTTGACGTCCTGTTAACTATGGGGGGTGGCAAGAGAGAATCCGCCTCTATCAACAAGGAAATTTTAAAACCTTGATGACGGATGAAATGTCGTGGAACTTTACCGCATCGCCTTTGTTTTCAAGGGGTGCGGCTCCGGCCGGAATAAGTTGGGGTCCGGCAATTAAGGTTAACGGATCATTAACCTCTGTCTGTTTGTAATTTCATGGGCAGTATTAGGATTCCATGTTATTCTTATCGACGGAATAAATGCAAAAATGGCATGCGAAGCCTGAATCTGCGCACGATCCCCTTATAAGAATCGCTTTGGATTTTTGGATCGTGCGAAAACCAGTCTGTGGACTGGCCTATGCGCAATGTGATGGTGATGAAATTCCCGACGCAAGACGAGGCTTGCGCGGTTCCCATGGGCAACATTGACAATCATGTCCCGAAGAGGAGATGAGCATGGCAGAGATTATTCCAATCGGCGACGCCCGACGAAGCCTGCGCCCCGCCGGCGCGGTGGCAACGGTGATCGGCCCGGCGAAAGTCGTGCTGTTTACCGGCGTGCGCTATGAAAAACGCGATACCGAGCCGACCGGAAAAGTCGCGCGCAAGGGCAAATCCGCAGCGGAAACCGCCCTCAAATCCTGACTGCAGAGAATAACCGACGTTATTTCCACGCCGTCGGCTGGCATTTCGCCTCGTTCAGGAACCGTTCCGCCTCTTCGCCGAAACTCGGCTGCGGCACCATGGTCCGCAACACCACATATCCTTCCGTCTGATCCGATTCCGCCAGAATGGCCTGCGAAAGCGCAGGTGGCTGCGCCTTGCGGATGGCGGCGATCTGCACCGCATCCGCCACCAGAATATCCATCACCCCGCCGGCGGATGTGCGGTCATTCATGCTGAACACCTCATTCGAGGCCTTGTCGTAAACCGCGACCGACCAGAAGGGCACGGCCCCGATGGCGGTGAGCCTGACCGGCTTGTCCTCGATATCGAAGGTGCAGACCGCGACCCGCATGAAGGGATCGCCGCTGCCAAGCGTCTTTTTCTCCGTCGTCTCTTCGAGCAGATGAAACTGATGCGGCTTTCCTTCCGCCACCGCGCGCGTATAGGCGTCGCGATTGCTGAAATGCGGTATCGCCAGAAGAATGATGACATGCAGCACAGCTGCGCCGACGAGACCGGTGAGGATGGCGAGCAGGACCCTAAGCATTGCCACACCCCAACTTGCGGATTTGCGGCATGGAGATGTCGATCAGGCCGGAACTGCCCGCGACGGGCGTGTCGAGAAGGGTCATGACCAGCCTGAAAGTCTGGCCCTGCGGCACCGACAGCCAGTTATAGGTCTGGGCGTCAGCGGCGATGGTAATGTCGATGCCGCCATCGGCGCTGCGCAAAAGCGTGCGGGAATTCAGCGCGAAGGGCCGCCCCGCATCCTCCGCCAGCACATTGCCCTGCTGGTCGGCGGTGTAGATCGTCCAGAAACGTGCAGGCGGCACGGCGCCCGCCAGCCGGTATCGGCACTCGCCGCTCAGGCGTTGCCCATCGCTGTCGACGGAGGCGGTAAAAGCCAGCCCTTCCGCGGTTCCGTAAAGCAGCTTGCCGGCGTCGGCGCGATGCGATTTGGCGTAAGGATCGGCCTCGATCGTCTGCGCTTCGGGAAAGGCATCCCAGGAGCCGATGCGGATCGATCCAAAGCCCGATGTCGCCTCAAGGGCTGCCAACGTCGCGGCAATACCGCCGCCAAAGGCGATCAGAAGGGCGATGCCGACAAGGAATGGAACTCGGAACACGCTGTTTTCCCGTTTATGAACAGGTCGAGGACTATCACTGATTCCCTGTTTGGAAAATGGCGCGGCTTGTTTAGTCTCCGTGAAAATGATCACAACCGGGGATATTCCATCATGTCGCGACAATCCGCAATCGACCGTGCCGCCGCCTGTTTCGACGATGGCAGCTTCGAGCGGGATTTGTCGCGACGCGTTTTGCGACGGACCGAAAGCCAGAATGAGGAGCAGGGCGAGGAGCTGACGCTTTATCTGGAACAGGAAATGTTGCCCGCTTTCGCCGCCATGGGTTTTTCCTGCACCATCCTGCGTGATCCGACGGCGGATTTGCCGTTTCTGATCGCCGAGCGTTTCGAAGGCGGCACGCTGCCGACCGTGCTGGGATACGGCCACGGGGATGTCGTGCGCGGGCAGGACGAGGGCTGGGCCGAGGGGCTTTCGCCTTTTGTGATGTCTGAGCGCAATGGCAGGTGGTATGGGCGCGGCACCGCCGACAACAAGGGGCAGCATTCGGTCAATATGGCGGCGCTGAAGGCCGTGCTCGAGACACGCGGCAGGCTTGGTTTCAACGCCAAATATCTGATCGAGATGGGCGAGGAGAGGGGATCCCCCGGCCTGAGAGAGATTTGCCGGAACCATGGCGAGCGGCTGAAAGCCGATCTTCTGATCGCTTCCGACGGCCCGCGCCTGAATGCGGAACGGCCGACGGTTTTTCTCGGCACGCGCGGCGGCATCACCTTCGATCTGGTGATCGAGGCGCGTGAGGGCGGCCATCATTCCGGCAATTGGGGCGGCGCGCTCTCCAATCCCGGCGTGCAGCTGGCCCATGCCGTCGCAAGCCTTGTCGGCCCGACCGGCCAGATCCGCGTGCCGGAACTGGTGCCGGAGGAATTGCCGAAAGCGGTGCGTGAGGCCCTTGCCGATTGTGAAATCGATGGCGGGCCGGACGGCCCGAAGATCGATCCGGACTGGGGCGAGCCCGGCCTTTCCACCGCCGAGCGGGTTTTCGGCTGGTGTGCGCTGGAAGTGCTGGCTTTCGAGACCGGCAATCCGCGTGCGCCGGTCAACGCCATTCCGCCACGGGCATGGGCGCGGCTGCAACTGCGCTTCGTCGTCGGTATCGATCCAGAAGCGGTTCTGCCCGCGGTGCGGCGTCACCTCGACCGGCAGGGTTTCGCCATGGTGGAAATCGCGCCTGCCGGCGACGAGATTTTCCGCGCCACCCGCCTCGATCCGCAGGATCCATGGGTGGATTTCACGCTGCGCTCCATTGCGCGCACAACGGGCAGAAAACCGGCGCTTCTGCCCAATCTCGGCGGTTCGCTGCCCAATGATATCTTTGCCGATATCCTCAAACTGCGCACCATCTGGGTGCCGCATTCCTATCCCGGCTGCTCGCAGCATGCGCCGAACGAACATTTGCCGAAGCAGATCGCCCGCGAGGCGCTTACCCTTATGGCCGGGCTCTATTGGGATATCGGAGAGGGGAATACGCCGCCGCTTTAGGCGCCCATGACGAGCTTGAAGGCGATGGCCCACATGGTGACGGCGATGACGCCTTCGAGAATGCGCCAGGCGGAGGGTTTTTCGAAGATCGGCCGCAGCCAGCGCGCGCCGTAACCCAGTGAAAAGAAGAACACCAGCGAACCGGTAGCCGCGCCCGCCGCGAAGGTTTTCTCGAAGCCGGGAAACTGCGTGGAAATGGTGCCGAGCAGCACGACGGTATCGAGATAGACGTGCGGATTGAGAAAGGTCAGCGCAAGGCAGATGGCCAGCGTCTGCCACAGGCTCGCCTCCTGCCGCTCCGCCACCGAAAGCGCCTCGGAGGAGCGCAGCGCCGAATGCAGGCTTTTGGCGCCATACCAGATGAGGAAGGCGGCCCCCGCATAACGCATGATGGGATCGAGCGCCGGCATGATGGCGCTGATCCGCTGAAAACCGAAAACCCCGACGGTAATCAACAGCGCATCGGCAATGGCGCAGGTGGCGCAGACGGCAAACACATGCGAGCGCGCCAGCCCCTGCTTCAGAACGAAGGCATTCTGCGCGCCGATGGCGACGATGAGGCTGAGGCCCATCGTCAGGCCGGTGAAGAAGATCTGGATGTCCATGCGCGTCGCGGCCCCTGCCTCTGTCCATTGCGGAATGGCCGAAGGCGTTGCTTCCGGACCGAGTGCTTGGATATTTCCGCCGGATAGTTTAATCCAGTTAAATTAACTCAATCCGGATAAGCTGAGCTAATGGCGCACTTCTCTCTTCAACCTTTCGGTTTTCCACAACGTTGCCATCTCTCCACCCTCATTCCTGTGCTCGTCACAGGAATCCAGCCAGCCCAAGTCGTGGGGCTGAAAAGACTCTTACGCCGCACAGACGTGCGTCGACTGGATTCCTGTGACAAGCACAGGAATGAGGGAGAGAGAGGCCGTCACCTATGGCTTCCAGGGCCCTCACGCCACCTCCAAACCCTGCATGAGGTGCCGTAATGCTCGATTATCCCTCCATGCGGGCCGTGGCGCTCGTGGCTCAGACCGGCAGTTTCGAAAAGGCGGCGCAGGTGCTGTGCGTCACGCCGTCGGCCGTCTCCCAGCGCATCAAGCAACTGGAGGAGCGGCTGGGCGTGGTGCTGATCGTGCGCGGCAACCCGTGCGTGGCGACGGAAAAGGGCGAATGGCTATGCCGTCACATGGATCACGTCGGCATGCTGGAAAGCGAATTGTTCCGACAGCTTCCGGCGCTGGCGGAAGCGGGTGCAGCGCAGGAGCGCGTGACGCTCAACATCGCCACCAATGCCGACAGCCTCGGCACATGGTTTCTGGATGCGGTTTCGAAATTCACCGGCGGCAGCGATTATCTCGTCAATATTGCGGTGGACGATCAGGATCACACGGTGGAATGGCTGCGCGGCGGCAGGGTGCTCGCCGCCGTCACCGCCCATGCCAAGCCCGTGCAGGGCTGCCGGGTCCTGGCCCTCGGCGTGCTGCGCTATCACGCCACCGCCAGCCCGGATTTCATGGCCCGCCATTTCGCCGGGGGCGTCACGCCCGCCGCCCTTGCCCGCGCGCCGGGGCTCACCTTCAACCAGAAGGACAGGCTGCAGGCGAGCTGGGTCAGGAAGGTGCTGGGCGAGGATATCGCCTATCCCACCCACTGGCTGCCCTCGACCGACGGTTTCGTGAAGGCGAGCCTTTCCGGCATAGGCTGGGGGCTCAACCCGGTGCAGCTTGTGGGGGATCATCTCAAGACGGGCAGGCTGGTGGAGGTCGTTCCCGGCACACCGCTCGATATTCCGCTTTACTGGCAGGTCAACCGGCTCGCGGCGGAGCGGCTTGGGGTGTTGACGTCGCATGTGGTGGAGACGGCGAGGGCGGTGTTGTTGCGATAAGTTGCGGATTTGGAGACACGGCGGCGGCGGAGTGCTTGGCTCACCCCCCTCTGCCCTGCCGGGCATCTCCCCCTCAAGGGGGGAGATCGGCTGGTGGCCCTACCGCCACTTCATTCTCTAACCTTGAGATGGGCGAAACTTCGCCGCAGATCGATCTCCCCCCTTGAGGGGGAGATGCCCGGCAGGGCAGAGGGGGGTAAGCCGCGCACTCCGACAGAATCATCAGGCATGCGCCACACCTCACCGCCGCGCCGCATCCTCCGCGCCTTCCCGCAACGACGCATCCGCCACCTTCTGCGTCGTCACACTCAATGCCGAAGCGTCTTTCATCTTCTTGGCGATGGAGCGGATCACACGCGTTGCCTCGGCCGAAAGCGAGCGCGGGCGGGTGAGCGCCGGCAAGGCGGGGGTGCTGGTGGCAGCGGCCGCCACTTCCGCAGAAGGCTGCGGGCGTGCGCCTGTCGGCAGCGGGTTCTGGATGCCGGGGATCGGTCGCAGCTCCATGCCCTGATGGGCGTAGTCCATCAGCCGCTTGAAGGCCATGGCCGGAAGCGCGCCGCCTGTCATGTTGTTCATGGGCGTGAAATCGTCGTTCCCGAACCAGACGGCCGTGGTGTAATTGCCGGTGAAACCCACATACCAGGCGTCGCGATAGGCCTGCGACGTGCCGGTCTTGCCGCCGGAAACGATGCCGTTATCCAGCGCGCCGCGCCGGGCCGTGCCCATGACCGGTATGGTCACCAGCATCTGGTTCATCTTCGAATTGGCGTCTTCGGAAAGCACCCGTTTGGCGGGCGCTTCGTTGTGGCTGAAATCGTAGAGAACATTGCCCTCGTAATCCAGCACCTGCTCGATGCCGTGGCGGCGCGACTGCATGCCGTCGGCCGGGAAAACGGCATAGGCGGTGGCCTGATCGAGAACCGTCACTTCAGATGTGCCGAGCGGAATGGTCTTGTCGCTGCGCAGCGGCGTGGCGACACCCATGGCCTTGGCTGTATCGACGATGACCTGCGTGCCGAGCACGTCCTTGGCAAGACGCACGGGCACGGTGTTGTAGGATTTGGCGAGCGCCATCTGCAGCGTCACCTTGCCGGCATAGGAGCGGCCGTAATTCTGCGGCGACCAGCCGCGCCAGGTCACCGGCGCGTCGGAGATCAGCGTCTCCGGCTTCATGCCCTTTTCCATGGCGGCCGAGTAGGTATAGACCTTGAAGGAAGAGCCCGGCTGGCGCAGCGCCGCCGTGGCGCGGTTGAACTGGCTTTCGCCATAGTCGCGTCCGCCGACCATGGCGCGCACGCCGCCGCCGTTCTCGATCATCACCATCGCGCCCTGCTTGACGCGGTAACCTTCGCCAAATTCGCGCAGGCCCATTTCCATCGCCTGTTCGGCCGCCTGCTGCAGGCCGGTATCGATGGTGGTGCGCACGACCACGGTGTGGTCCTTGAACTTGCCCTCGGCGGCCAGCCGCTGCACTTCGTCGAAAGCCCAGTCGAGGAAATAATCCGGCGCCTTCACATCGGCGCGGTCGATGACGGTGGCCGGGTTGCGCCGCGCGCCGATGACCTGACCCTCGGTCATCAACCCGCTCTGCACCAGGTTGGAAAGCACGGTGTTGGCGCGGGCACGCGCGGCCGGCAGGTTGACATGCGGCGCATATTTGGCCGGCGCCTTGAACAGGCCGGCCAGAATGGCGGATTCGGCCAATGTCACATCGGTCAGGTTCTTGCCGAAATAAAATTGCGCCGCCGCCGCCGCCCCGAAGGTGCCGCCGCCCATATAGGCGCGGTCGAGATAAAGGCTGAGGATTTCCTTCTTCGACATGTTGGTCTCGAGCCACAGCGCGAGGAAGGCTTCCTTGATCTTGCGCTCCAGCGAGCGCTCATTGGTCAGGAACAGGTTCTTGGCGAGCTGCTGCGTCAGCGTCGAGCCGCCCTGCACCACGCCGCCGGCGCGGGCGTTTTCGCTCATGGCGCGGGCAAGGCCGATGAAATCGATGCCGAAATGGTCGAAGAAGCGCCGGTCCTCGGTCGCCAGCACCGCCTTGATGAAATGATCCGGCATCTGGTCGATCGGAACGGAATCCTCATGAATGATACCGCGATGGCCGATGGTGTTGCCGTAACGATCAAGAAAGGTGACGGCGAAATCGCCGCGATAACGCCAATCCTTCTTGGTTTCCTCGAAGGCCGGCATGGCGAGCGCCAGAAGCACGACGGACCCCGCCGTTCCGAAGGTCAGCGCGTCGCAGGTGAGGTTGACGAGGAGCTTCTTCCAGCCACGCACATGCAGCTTGCGCGAGGCGATGGTGACGTCTTCCCAGAAATCCACCAGCCTTGCGGCAGCCGTCCACAGGCCGGAGTCGATGAAGCTATCGATCCGGAGCAGGATGTGCCGTTTTTTACGGCCTTTTTTATCGTCTTTTTCTTCCTGCACCTGGCGATGTTTTCCTGTTCAACGCAACGCGGCCATCGATATGTCTGCGTGATATTCTACGCTTCAACCCATTCCCGACGCAAAACCGTGGCATGGTTATGTCGGAAGTGCTTGACGCGGCGGCCTTTCGCGGGCCAATGACCCCTCTGCCGCCTGCCAATATGCTAAAATATCGTACAAACCAGCCCTTGGCGATACGATATAAAGGATTAGGGACCGGTTAAACACTCCCGTCCAAGAGATCAAAATGAAACGGAAATGTTAACGATGAATGACGCGCCGTTCTGGAAAACCAAATCACTCACGGAGATGACCGGTGAGGAATGGGAAAGCCTGTGCGACGGCTGCGGCCTGTGCTGTCTGAACAAGCTGGAGGACTGGGACACCGGCGAAGTGGTGTTCACTTCGGTTCGCTGTGTGCTGCTCGACGGCGAGAGCTGTCGATGCTCCGATTACGAAAACCGCCGCGCCACCGTGCCGGACTGCATCCAGCTCGACCTGAAGAAGGTGCATGAGATCGGCTGGCTGCCGCCCACATGCGCCTATGCGCTGGTGCGCGACGGCAAGGATCTGTACTGGTGGCACTATCTCGTTTCCGGCGATACGGAAACGGTGCATCAGGCCGGCATTTCCGCCCGCGGCCGCACCGTCAGCGAGGCCGATGTGGATGTTGACGACTTCGAGGATTATGTGGTCGACTGGCCCCTGACAGTGGGTGAGAGGGCAGGCGAAAAGGAACGGATGTGACGGAAAACGTCTATTTTCGTTTTGGTCCTATTCCTGCCCCATCGTTCCCTTAAGGCAGTGTCGCCCGAAAGCGTGTCACGGTTTCGGGTTACGACTTGTCTGAAATCAAAGACAGCTTCCGGCCATTCCGGCAAATGATCCGCAAAAGCGGACGAGGGACATCAAAACGCATGCGCTATCGGCTGCCCGCCATCGTTCTTTCATGCCTCGCCCTTCCGGGGCTCCTGCCGTTTTCCGCTGACGCCCAGCAACAGCCCCAGGCCTTCGAATGCACGCTGGTCACCTCCATCGAGACCGGCGCCATCATCAACCAGCAGGGCGCCTGCGATCAGCGCGTGGCGCCGGCCTCCACCTTCAAGGTGCCGCTTGCGCTGATCGGTTACGACGCCGGCATTCTTCAGGATGAAAAGACGCCCGCCTGGGACTGGAAACCCGGCACGGAGGCGCGCGCCTCCGACCGCAAGACGGTCGATCCTTCGATATGGGAGCAGGATTCGGTGCTGTGGTATTCGCGTGAAATCACCCGCCGCCTCGGCCCGGAAAAATTCGCCGCCTATGTGAAGCGCCTCGGTTACGGCAATGCCGATGTTTCCGGCGAGCCGGGCAAGAACAACGGCCTGACCCATTCGTGGCTCGGATCGTCGCTGACGGTCTCGCCGGTAGAACAGGTCGGCTTCCTCCGCCGCCTTCTGGCCGGCAATCTGCCGGTCTCGCGCGATGCGCAGGCGAAGACCAGGGCAATCGTGCCGGTCTTCGATGCGCCGGAAAGCTGGAGCGTGCATGGCAAGACCGGCACCGGCTACATGCGTGACGAAAAGGGCAATCCCGACCGCAACCGCCCCTTCGGCTGGTTCGTCGGCTGGGCGGAGCGCGAAGGCCAGCACATCGTCTTCGCAAGACTGCGCGTTTCCGACAAACCGTCCGACGAGCCGCTCGGCCCCGCCGTGCGCGATGCCTTCCTGCGCGATATTCCCCGGCTGGCCGTGCATCGGTAGCTGCACGCATCTCATAAAAGCGTAGTTTTTGCGACGTGTTCCTTCCCTCATCCCTGTGCTTGTCACAGGGATCCAGCCAGCCCAAGTCCTTGGGCTGAAAGGACTCTTCCCGTCGCGCCGACGCGCGTCGACTGGATTCCTGTGACAAGCACAGGAATGAGGGTGATATCTTGGCGCATGGAAATGTGAACGCTATGGGCCGAGATAGCGTGGTTATCAGGTGTCCGTCAGCGGGCGGCAACAAGAAGCCCGCTGCACTCACGATTGTGTGTTCAACAAAAAGTTTCCGCTTCCCTTGACCTTCCCATCATGGGAATCTCTACATAGGGTCTCGAAAGGGGATTTCCCATGAACGAGACAGTCAAACACGCCCATCGACATGAACCAGTTTCCATTCCCGTGGAAGGCATGACCTGCGCTTCCTGCGTGCGGCGGGTGGAAACGGCCGCGGCCAAGGTGCCGGGTGTCATGTCGAGTTCCGTGAACTTCGCCACGAAGAAGCTCACCGTCGAGCCGGCCGAAGGTTTTTCGGCCAGAACGCTTGGCGCCGCCATCAAGAAGGTCGGTTACGATATCGCGCCGGAACGTCACGAATTTGCGGTGGAAGGCTTGCGGGGCGAGGCTGAGGCCGAGCGGCTGAAGGCCGTTCTGGAAGCGGTCGCCACCACAATCGCCGTCAAGGTCGACGCTGCCTCCGGCAAGGCCTCCGTGGAAACGATTGGCGGGCGGCGTGAACGGGATGCGCTTGTGGAAACGGCAAAGCTCGCCGGGTTCGCGCTGAAGACGCCGACACCGCACGACCATTCCGCCCACAACGGTCACGGCCAGCACCACGGACATCATCAGGGCCACGGCCAGATGGCGGCGGGCGAGGCCGGCGGCCACGACCATATGCAGCATGCCGGCGAAGAGGGCGCGCTGAAACGCGACCTGACGATCGCCACGATCCTGACCGCGCCGCTTTTCGTGCTGGAAATGGGCGGCCATCTTTATGAGCCGATGCATCACTGGCTGATGGGCATCATCGACACGCAGAACCTCTATTACATCTATTTCGCGCTGGCGACGGCGGTGATTTTCGGACCGGGCCTGCGTTTCCTAAAGACCGGTTTCCCGGCTCTGCTGCGCGGCGCGCCGGAAATGAACTCGCTGGTGGCGCTGGGTGTGACGGCGGCCTATCTCTATTCGGTCGTCGTCACCTTCGCGCCCGACCTGCTGCCGGAAGAGGCGCAGTTCGTCTATTATGAAGCGGCAACCGTCATCGTCACGCTGATCCTGACCGGACGGCTTCTAGAAGCCCGTGCCAGCGGCCGCACGGGAGACGCCATCCGCAAGCTGATGAGCCTGCAAGCGAAGACCGCCCGGGTGGAGCGCGACGGCGCTACCATCGATATTTCCCCCGAAGACCTCGTGGCCGGCGATATCGTCGTCATCCGCCCCGGCGAAAGGCTGGCGGTGGATGGCGAAGTCGTCGAAGGCTCCTCCTATGTCGATGAATCCATGATATCGGGCGAACCGGTGCCGGTGGAAAAGACGGTCGGCGCAACGGTTGTCGGCGGCACCATCAACAAGACCGGCGCCTTCAAGTTCAAGGCAACCAAGGTCGGCGCGGATACCATGCTGTCGCAGATCATCCGCATGGTGGAGGAGGCGCAAGGGTCAAAGCTGCCGATCCAGCTGCTGGTGGACCGCGTCACTGCGCTTTTCGTGCCCGTTGTCATCGCTATCGCGGTGCTGACCTTCATCGTCTGGGCGATCTTCGGTCCCGAACCCGCCTATACTTTCGCGCTGGTCAATGCGGTCGCGGTGCTCATCATTGCCTGCCCCTGCGCCATGGGTCTCGCCACGCCGACATCCATCATGGTCGGCACCGGCCGGGCGGCGGAGCTGGGTGTGCTGTTCCGCAAGGGACAGGCGCTGCAGGAACTGCGCTCGGCTGAGATCGTCGTGGTCGACAAGACGGGGACTGTCACCAAGGGCCGCCCGGAACTGACCGATCTGGTGGTTGCGGAAGGGTTTGCCGATGACGCGGTTCTGGCGCTGGTCGCCGCCGTCGAGGGCCGCTCGGAACATCCGATTGCCGAAGCCATCGTCCGGGCTGCGGAAGAAAAGAAGGTTGCGACCCCGGAGGGACTCGAACCCATGACCGTCGAAAACTTCGAAAGCGTCACGGGTTATGGCATTGCCGCCACCGTCAACGGCCGCAGGGTCGAAGTCGGCGCGGATCGGTTCATGGCGAAACTCGGCCATTCCGTGGATATCTTCGCTGAGGCCGCCGCAAGGCTGGGTGACGAGGGCAAGACGCCGCTTTATGCCGCCATCGACGGCAGGCTGGCGGCCGCGATTGCGGTTGCCGATCCGCTGAAACCCTCGAGTGTGACTGCCATCAGGGCGTTGCAGGAGATGGGCATCGAAGTGGCCATGGTGACGGGCGACAATGAACGCACGGCGAATGCAATCGCCCGGCAGGTCGGCATTTCCCGCGTGGTGGCCGAAGTGCTGCCCGAGGGGAAGGTGAAGGCGATCCACGAGATGCGCGCAGGCGGCAAGGTGCTGGCCTTCGTGGGCGACGGCATCAACGATGCGCCGGCGCTGGCCGAGGCCGATATCGGCATCGCTGTCGGCACCGGCACGGATGTCGCCATCGAAAGCGCCGATGTGGTGCTGGTCGGCGGCGATCTTCTCGGTGCGGTCAACGCCATCGAGATGAGCCGGGCGACCATCCGCAACATCAAGGAAAACCTGTTCTGGGCTTTCGGTTACAATGTGGCGCTGATACCGGTTGCGGCGGGCGTACTTTATCCGGCCTTCGGCATCACGCTATCGCCGATGATCGGCGCGGGCGCCATGGCGCTCTCCAGCGTCTTCGTTCTCGCCAATGCGCTGCGGTTGAAACGGGCGAAGGTGGCCCATCGGGAGGTGACGTCATGAATATCGGCCAGGCATCGGAAGCATCGGGCGTTTCCGCCAAGATGATCCGTTATTATGAGCAGATCGGCCTCATCACGCCGGCCGCCCGCACCGGCAATAATTACCGGGTTTATGGCGAGCAGGACGTGCACAATCTGCGCTTCATCAAGCGGGCGCGCACGCTCGGTTTTTCGCTGGAAGAAACCGAGACGCTGCTGAAACTCTGGCAGGATAAGACCCGCGAGAGTTCGGCGGTGAAGGAGATTGCGCTCGTCCATATCGCCGATCTCGAACAGAAAATCGCGGAGATGAAGAGCATGGTGAAGACGCTCTCCCATCTCGCCCATTGCTGCGGCGGCGACCACCGGCCCGATTGTCCCATCCTCGACGATCTCGCGGGCGCGGATAAGACCGACGCCAGACGCGCGCGAACCCACTGACCTTTAATGACGGCCGGTGCGAGAACATCGCGACCGGCCAGAAGGAGAAAACCATGAGTGCAACCACCTTCCTCATTCCGGACATGACCTGCGGCCATTGCGAAAAGACGCTGCGCGGCGCTCTCACGGAGGCTCTTCCCGGCGCATCCGTCAGCATCGACCTCGATGCCCACAGGCTGACCGTGACGGGCGATGCCGCAACCGCGGAAGCGGCGATCCGCGAAGCCGGTTATTCGCCGGAACGGGCGGGCTGAAGCGTCTCGTTGCTGGAATGAGCAGGAAAGATGTGCTACTGAGTAGCATCATCTTTCCTGTCGAGGGAGTGCCACAATGTCCGTCAAGGCGTCAGTTTCCATCTCCGATCAACAGGATAGCTTCGCCCGCAGGCTGGTGGAGGAAGGGCGTTATGCCAGCCTCAGTGCCGTCGTCCAGCGAGGGCTGGAACTGCTTCGGCAGGAAATGGAACTGAAGGACGCCGAACTTGCCGCGCTTCGTGATTTGCTGGTCGAGCGACGGCAGGGCGACTTCGTCTCCGTGGAAGAGGGCAAGCAAAGAACGGCAGCGATGATCGCAGCCAAGAAGGCCGGTTATGGCCTTTAAGGTCCTGCGCTCGACACAGACGGATCAGGACCTCGGCCTCATTCTCGATCATCTCATCCAGTCCTATCTCGACCTTGGCGACGCCTTGCCGGGGGCTTTTGCGCGCGCTGCGCGACGCGTGGGGTCAATTGAAGCGGATATGGAAGCGCTTCACAAAGCGCCTTTTCAGGGGACATTATTGCCTGAAATATTGCCCGGCCTTCGCCGGGTAACGAAAAATCAGGCTGTCTTTTATTTCGATGTCGATGAGGGTGAAAAGACCGTGCGTATTCTCGCGGTTTTTTTCGGCGGGCAGGATCATCTGCGCCATATGCTCACGCGCCTTTCGTCCCGTCGCGCGCCGAATCTTCCCTAAACCTCGTCGAAAGCCCCGCCCTCCCGCGAAGGGTTGCGGTCGATCACCCGTTCCTCGGCATCGTCGGGCAGGGCCTCGTCGCTTTCCTGATAGGGATCGTCCTCGCTCTCCGCCTCTTCTTCCTCGATTTCCTGTTCGATGGATTGCGGAATTTCTCCCTTGGCGGGAAGGGCGTCGATATCGAGATCGAGGAGGTCCTCATCCATGGCGTCTTCGTTGCGGGGCAGGATTTTCTCGCGGTCCATGACGGTGTCCTTTCTGTCCGTTCATTCGACAAACGGTCCGGAGGCGCGAAGGGTTCCTGCCGCCCTTGAATTCCGTCACTAAATTCCGTCCGGCCGGATTGCGTGAAAAAGCCGTCTTGACCTCAATGGCGCTTGAGGTTCTAGTTTGCCCGCCGTACCGAAAAAATGGAAAGGATACGGCTTTGTCGAGTATGGAAATGACGGAGAAAAACGGCTGGAGCGAATTGCTGAGCGGGGCGAATCTCTCGCTTCTGACCGTCATTTCCTCCGGTATCGGCCTGCACGCTTTCAATCAGTTCGCGGTGGTGACGGCCTTGCCCGTGGCCGTCAACGAAATTGGCGGCGCTGCCTTTTATAGCTGGGCCTATAGTCTCTATTTCGTCGGCTCCGTCGCGGGCGGCGTCACCGCCGTCCTGTTTCGCGAGCGTTTTGGCGCACGCGTCGTTTTGCTTCTCTGCTGCCTGATTTTTTCTTTCGGTTCGGTCCTCTCGGCAATCGCCGGTGACTTTTTGTGGGTGGTCGTCGGACGTGCCCTGCAGGGACTGGCGGACGGGCTGATCGTTGCCGTTTGCTACAGCCTCATTCCCGCCGGTTTCCGCTCCGGCCTGCTGCCGAAGGTCTTCGCCATCGAGGCGGCGATCTGGGCGGTCGCCTCCTTCATCGGCCCGCTGACCGGTGGTTTCGCCACCGAACATATCTCCTGGCGCGCTACTTTCCTGCTGTCGGCGCCGCTGATCCTGCTGCTTCTGGCCTATACCACCATTGCCGTGTCCGCCGAGCGGCCGGTGGCGGCGACGCGCAAACCGCTGGTGCCGCTGTTTCTGTGCCTTGTCGGCGCCCTGGCGTTCTCCGCGCCTTCCGCCTTCGAGGATGCGAGCCTGCGCGCCCTTTCGCTGCTGGTGGGCGCGGCGATGCTGTGGGCTTCGCTGCGTGCGGGCATCCGGCCTTCAATCGGTCTTTTCCCGAAGGATTCCTTTCGGCTGAAGACGGTGCTCGGCAGCGGTTTCTGGGTGCTGTTCCTGATGTCCTATGCCCATGCGCTGGGCAGCGTCTATCTCGCTTATGTCGCCATCAATCTCTGGCAGCATGAACCGACCTTTGCCGGTTTCATCGTGGTGACGATGCCGCTTGCCTGGAGCTTCGTGGCGATGCTGATCGGCAGCCTGCGTTCTGCCCGCATTCGGGAGATTTGCCTGCATTACGGCCCTTACCAGATGGTGCCGGGCTGCGCGCTGCTGGGGCTCGGGCTTGCGACCGGCAACTGGGGAGAAATGCTTGTCGGGCAAATTCTGATAGGCTCTGCCTTCGGCATGTCATGGGCTGGCATCAGCCAGGCCGCCATGGAGGCCGCGCCGGAAGAGGAACGCAAGATGACGGGGGCGCTTCTGCCGACGGTCGCGACGCTGGGCGCCGCCGCCGGTGCGGGCGCCAGCGGCACCGTCGCCGCTGCGACCGATCTGGTGGGGCAGATCGAGCGGGCGGATGTGACGATGCCGATGGTTTACCTCTATGGGCTGGGTGTAGTCGTATCGCTGCTGGCGATCATGACCGCCAGCGGGTTGCGGGGCGAACGGCACTAGAGCATTTCCAGGAAAAGTGGACCCCGGTTTTCCGTCCGGAAATGCGACCAAGCGAAAGGCGGCTCCTCCGCCGCCGTCAGGACTGAGTGGTGGCGATGGTGATCGCCGCCAGATAGACGACGAAGGCCATGATCGCGATCGCGCCGATGATGACGACGATGCCCTTGCCGGCGCGTTTTTTCTCGGCCTTGTTTTCATTGGCTTCGGTCGGAAACAGGATCGGATCGCTGGTGTCGCGGATTTTGGTCATGCCGTTTCTCCTTATCCGTGGAATGGGCGGTTTCGGTCTATCAACCGCCCAATCAGCCAAAAGGTTCCTCACGGTTTCAGCGCCCAGCTGGTGGCATGCACCACCGCGCCGGGGGCGGCCTTCAGCAGCGCTGAGCGTACCGGTTCGAAACCTTCGAGGCGCTTGGTGCCCACATATCGGCCGCGATTGGCGAAAACTTCGATGGAGCCGTAATCGAGAAAGATGCGGATACGGGATGCCCTCGCTCCTTTGGCGATATAATGCGGCGAGGGGCCGTCACGCCCGTCCTCGTGGCGGATCCACAGGCCCGTTTCATCGGAAACGACACCCAGTCTGACCGCCGGATGATCGAGCACCAGTTCGAAGGGCGCGCCGGGTGCGGCAAGCTCGAACAATATTTCCACCGCCCCGCTGATGAAGGTAACGCGTTCGCCGGCGGCCAGCCGCGTGCGGTCGAGAATATGGCTGCGCAGGCTTTCCGCCGCACCGATGGGCGGGGTCAGAAGCTCGCCGTTTGCATAGTGAATCCGGCGCGGCAGCGTCATGGAGGTGGGGAAATCGATCTCCGGATTGGCATCCGCCCAATTGGCCAGCCAGCCCATGCCGATGATGCTGTCGCCATCCAGAAAGGCCTGGAAGGCGTAATTATCGGTGCCGAAATCCAGCTCCTGCCCGGATTCCTTGGTGAAGACCTTGCCGTCGAACCAGCCGACATCGGCCATGGTCAGGTTCTTGCGGCCGGTTTCCGGGTCTTCCGAATGCATCAGCCCATAGATCAGCACCCAGCGGGTGGAACGGGCATTGGCAGGTCCATCGAGCGGCAGCAGGCAGGGGCATTCGATGGCCGTGGTTTTATAACGCGTTTCCACCCACAGCTTGCCCACATAGGTCCAGCCCGATGCGGCGGTGGGGTCCAGCGTCTCGTAAAGCAGGATGACGCCGCCGCCATCGCTCTGGCTGCCGAGCACCATTTTCCAAAGACCATCAGGGCCGCGGAAAACATAGGGGTCACGGAAATCCGGCGTCAGCCCCTGTCCGTCCGGACGAGTGCCAAGAATGACTTCGGCCTGCCCGGCCATGATGAGATCGGAGGAGGTGGCTGTGAGCTGTATCTGCTGTTCGGGAATGCGGTCCTGCACCTGCTCGGTGAAGAAGACGCGGATGCCCGTGCCTTCCACCAGCGGAATGGTGGAGCCGGAATAGGCGCCGCCGCGCTTGTCTGGCCGTGTCGTCAGATCCTCGGAAGGGAAAAGGAAGATCGGCAAGTGCCGCCAGCGCAGATAATCCGAGGAGACGGCATGGCCCCAATGCATGGTGTTCCAGCGCAGCCCGTGCGAATAATGCTGATAAAACAGATGCGGCCGCCCCTCGAAGCGACCGAAACCGTTCGGGTCGTTCATCCAGCCGAAAGGCGGGCGGAAGTGATAGCTGCCGGGAAGCTCCGGTGCGGCATTGTCCGGCTTGGTATGGACGACGGTGATGCCGGTTTCCAGCACATCCGACGCCGTGAACCAGTAGATGACGGAAACGGCGGTCGTGACCGTGTCGTAACTCAGCTCCACATGGCCGCCGCCGAAAACCTGATAGATTCGAAAACTGAACTCTTCCGTGTTGACGCTTGAAACCTCAGCAAATTTTCCATTCTGATTGGAAAAGGAGACTGCACCCGGCTCGGCATCTTTCTTCGCTTTCAGCCAGACATGGAAGGTGGCGTTGACGGGCAGATCGGTGTGAATGGTGCGGATGGCGCTTTCCGGCTCGGCTACGGCTTCAACGACGCTCATTGCTTTTCCTTTCCTTGGGCATTCTGCGGGTCAAGCATAGGAACGATGATGGCGCGGGAAAGTTCATTGCGCAAAATTGAATGAGGCGATCGCGCAGGTTGGGCATTTATCGCTCGCATCCGCCGCCTTCCGGCCCCATATAGGGGCAAAGCAGGGAGTTTACCCGTGATGAAATTCGACAATTCCTATGCCCGCCTGCCGGAACGGTTCAGCGCCGCCGTGCTGCCGACGCCGGTGAAGGCGCCGCGGCTCATCGCCTTCAATCGTGGGCTGGCCGATGAACTCCTTCTCGATGTGGCCGGCCTTGACGATGAAAGGCTGGCGGCGATCTTTTCCGGCAATGTCGTGCCGCAGGGGGCCGAACCGCTGGCCATGGTCTATGCCGGCCACCAGTTCGGTGGTTTCGTGCCGCAGCTCGGCGATGGCCGTGCCATTCTGCTGGGTGAGGTGATCGACAGGAACGGCAAGCGCCGCGATATCCAGCTCAAGGGCTCCGGCCCGACGCCGTTTTCGCGCCGGGGCGACGGGCGCGCGGCCCTTGGCCCGGTGCTGCGCGAATATATCGTGTCGGAGGCGATGTTTGCGCTCGGCATTCCTGCCACGCGGGCGCTGGCGGCTGTCCTTTCCGGCGAAAGGGTGCAGCGCGAAGTCGGCCTGCCGGGCGGTGTTTTCACCCGCGTGGCGGCAAGCCATATCCGTGTCGGCACGTTCCAGTTCTTCGCCGCGCGCGAGGATGAGGAAGGGATCAGAAACCTCGCTGACTATGTGATCGACCGTCATTATCCCGAGGCGAAAGAGGCAGACAATCCCTATCTCGTCCTGCTGCAAGGTATAGCGCAACGGCAATGCGACCTCATCGCCCGCTGGATGATGGTGGGTTTCATCCATGGCGTGATGAATACTGACAATATGGCGGTCTCCGGCGAAACCATCGATTTCGGCCCCTGCGCCTTCCTCGATGAATATCACCCCAACAAGGTCTTTTCCTCCATCGATGTGCAGGGCCGTTATGCCTTCAACAACCAGCCGGGCATTGCGCAATGGAACATTGCAAGGCTGGCGGAATGCCTGTTACCGCTGCTCGATCCGCAGGTGGAAAAAGCCGCCGAACTCGCCAATGCCGTTCTCGCCGATTTCGCCGCCGCCTTTCCCAAACGCTGGCTTGCCGGCATGCGCGAAAAGCTTGGCCTGACGACGGAGGAAGAGGGCGACATCGATCTGGTGCAGGCGCTGCTGGCGCTGATGCAGGCATCGGAGGCGGATTATACGCTGACCTTCCGGCGTCTTTCCCATGCGGCCAATGGCGATGCCGAGCCGTTTCGCGGCATGTTCATCGATATTGCCGGAGCGGACGAATTTCTGGCGCGCTGGCGGGAAAGAGCCGGTCGCGAGGGGATTTCCGATTCCGAACGATCAGCGGCGATGCTCTCCGTCAATCCCGCCATCATCCCGCGCAACCACCGCATCGAGGAACTGATAGAGGCAGCGGTGGAAGAGGGGGATTTCGAGCCCTTCCACGCCATGCTGAGGGCAATCGCCACGCCTTTCGAGGAGCGGCCGGACAATTTCGTCTATATGCAGCCGCCGATGAGCCATGAGCGGGTGTTCAGGACGTTTTGCGGGACGTAACGGGTTCGTCAATCCTCGCCGTCATGCCGGACTTGATCCGGCATCCAGCCGCCGCGCGTCTGCGCGGCGAGAGAAGCCTTTTCAGCCCAAGGACTTGGGCTGGCTGGATACCGGCTCGAGGCCGGTATGACGGAGGAATGGGAGGAGATGTTCTCTCGACCGTTTTCTCTTTCTCACCCAACCCGGGCCAGTGGCTCATGCGCGCCATAATAGTGGCCGAACCGGTTTTCGAGGAATTTCGATAGCGCCACTTCCTCCTGTCGCACGAAGCCCTTCTGCGGCAGGGCGCCTTCGGCGAGCAGATCGAGAACCGTGCAGATGCCGGCGGCGGTGGTGATCTGGATGGCGCTCATCATCCGGCCGGAAACCGGGCCGGCATAGACCTTGTTGGCGTAGGTTTCCTGCAGGAAACGGCCGTTCCGGGTGCCGCAGACGGTGACGAAGACGATGACCACATCCTGCATGGTGCCGGGCAGGGCGTTTTCGAACAGGTCCTTCAGCACATCGCGGCGATTGCGCAGGTTGAGGTCGTTCAACAGCGCCTTCATGATCGCCACATGGCCGGGGTACCGGATGGTGCGGTAATTCATCGTCCGCACCTTGCCTTCCAGCGTGGCGCACAAAGTGCCGAGGCCGCCAGAGGTGTTGAAGGCCTCATAGGTGACGCCGTCGAGTGAGAATTCCTCACGTTCCTCCAGCGCCGGAACGGCGGTGAGGCGGCCTTCGACGATCGCTTCGCAGGGCTCGATATATTCGTTGATCAGCCCGTCCGTGCTCCAGGTGAGGTTGTAGTTGAGCGCATTGGACGGATATTGCGGCAGAGCGCCGACGCGCATCCTCACGCTGTCCAGCTTGTCGAACTTGGCGGCGAGATCGGCAGCGACGATGGAGATGAAGCCGGGGGCGAGGCCGCATTGCGGAATGAGCGCCGTCTCGGCCGTTTCTGCCAGCGCCTTGACCTTGCGGGTGGATTCGACGTCTTCGGTGAGATCGAGATAATGCGTGCCGACGGCAACGGCCGCTTCGGCAATGCCTGCCGTCAGGTGAAAGGGGGCGGCGGAAAGCACGGCGAATTTGCCTTTCAGCAGTGCTTCCAGAGCGGGACGGTCGGTGATGTCGACGATTTCGGTATCGACACGTTCATGCGCCGGCACATTGGCCAGCTGATCGGCCGAACGGTCTGCGACGGTGATGCGATAATCGCCGGTGGCCGCCAGCATCCAGGCGATGGCCGAACCGATATTGCCCGCGCCGATGACGACAATGTTTTTCATGTTTTGTTCCCCGCAGTGAATGCAAATGTGTGAGCGCGGATGCGCTTCAAGAACAGAATGCCAGTTTTTATTGACGATTCGCAGCTTCACTATGTGCGGATAGCGGGTTAATATTAGGCAATAAGACGACAGGATTGGTCACTATGACGATTGCCGACAAGGACCGGGCGCTGCTTGCCCTGCTTTCCGAAAATGCCCGCATGCCGGTGGCGGAGCTGGCGCGAAAACTCGGCCTTTCGCGCACCACGGTGCAGGCCCGTATCGAGCGGCTGGAGGCGGACGGGGTGATTGCGGGGTATGGCCTCAGGCTTTCGGAAAGCTATCTTTCCGGGCTGGTGCGCGCCCATGTGCTTATTACCATCGGGCCGAAGGCGCTGCCCGGTGTCACGGCGGCCCTTGCCGCCATCAAGGAGGTGACGACGCTGCATTCGGTGAGCGGCACCTTCGACCTCATCGCCATTCTCGCTGCGCCTTCGATCCTCGATCTCGATCGGTTGATCGACCGGATCGGCGCACTTGACGGCGTGGAGCGCACGCTGTCGTCGATCATTCTGTCGACACGAATTTCGCGGTAGGAGCGTTTGAGGGAGTGGAAGATACGCGAAACCCACTTCCGTCATGCCGGATTTGATCCGGCATCCAGCCGACGCGCGTTTGCGCGGCGAACAGAGTCTTTTCAGCCCATGGACTTGGGCTGGCTGGATACCGGATCAAGTCCGGTATGACGGAAGCGGTGGTCTGCAAAACGAAACAGCGAAGGAGCTTGCCGCTCCCATGTTTCTCTCGCTACGGAAGAGCGAAGACCATCTAAACCACCGCCCGCTCATCATAAGCCTTCTGCGCCGCCATCACCGCGTCGATATTTCCCTCCGCCCAATGGGCAAGCGCCGCCACCGTGTCGGTCAGCGTCCGCCCCAGCGGCGTAAGCGAATATTCGACCGTCACGGGTACGGTCGGGAACACCTGCCTCGAAATCAGCCCGTCACGCTCGAGCTTCTTCAGCGTCTGCGACAGGACTTTCTGCGAAATGCCTTTGATCTCCCGCCGCAGCAGATTGAAGCGCACCGCTTCCACCCGCAGCCGGTCGAGGATCAGCAGCGCCCATTTGTCGGCAATCCTGTCCAGCACCATGCGGGTGGGGCAGCGGTCTTCATAGACGTCATAGATACGTTCCATGGGTTTGTTCCGTCGTTTCAGGGCCATACCGGTTTCCGAAAGGAAACCAGATAACCGAAAAGTGCTCTCTTTTCATGATTTCGCAAACGCAGTACCTATGTTTTCGAAACATGGTTTCCATTAGATACTACGGAGATTTGAGATGACAGGCAAGATACTCGTAATCGGTTCCACTGGCACCATCGGCACGCCGCTGGTCAAGGCGCTGGTCGCCAAGGGGGAAAACGTAAAGGCCGCGTCGCGCGGCGGCAATGCGACGGACGGCGCGGAAGGTGTGCGTTTTGATTATACCGACGCATCGACTTATGCGGATGCCTTCGACGGCGTTGACCGTCTGTTCCTGCTTCTTTCCGGCGGGCGTCTCGATGCCATCGACGCGCTGACGCCTGTGGTCGAGGAGGCGGCGCGGCGCAAGGTGAAGATCGTGTTCCTCAGCGTCCTCGGCGTCGATGCCGACGATTCCATTCCCTATCGCCAGATCGAGCTTAAGATCATCGCTTCGGGTACGCCTTACGTCATCCTGCGCCCCAACTGGTTTGCCGATAATTTTCACAGCTACTGGAAGGCCGGCATTGACCACGGCCAGATCGCCGTGCCGGCCGGCGAGGGCAAGTCGAGCTTCATCGACGTCCGCGATATTGCCGACAGCGCCGCCGCCGCCCTGACCTCTGACGCCTTTAACGGCAAGGCTTTCAACCTGACGGGTCCGAAGGCCTTCGGTTACGGCGAAGCGGCCGCGCTGATATCGCAGGCGATCGGCAAGCCGGTGTCCTACGCTGCCGTTTCGGATGAGGTCTTCATCGGCATCCTCACCGGTGCGGGCGTGCCGCAGGACTACGCCTCCTTCCTCGCTTCGATCTTTTATCCCGTGCGTGAAGGCTGGACAGCGGTGGTGACCGGCGATGTCGAAACGCTGACCGGCCATGCGCCGCGTTCACTGGAGACCTATATCGCCGACAATCTGGACAGGCTGAAGGGCTGAGGCTCAAAGCGAGCCCGCCGTGCTCACGCCGGATCGGTGGAGCCGCGGCGGGCCTTGAAGAACATCTTCAGCCGCTGGATCTCCTCGGGGTTCCAGCCGTCTGGCGCGGTTACTTCCGTCCATGCATCGATGTAATGTTCCGGCGCATAGACATGGCCATAACCGATGGGCGCGGTGGTTGCGGCGGCGACATCGAGGCCGAGCTGCAGCAGGGTGACGACCGGGAACCAGCGGAAGGATGTGGAAACGTCAGGCCCGTGATGCGCCATCCATTGCGGCCGCCGGTAAAGCGAGGCGGCCTCGAAGAAGGTAATCGGGTCGCTGGCATATTGCAGATAGACGATCCGCATTGGTCCCCATTTCGCATCGGGCATATGGGCGGTGGTATATTGGTTGGCGAAGCGGATGACGGAGGAATCGCGGAAGCGCGGCAGCCATTCCGGCGTGCCCTTCACCCGGCCATTGGTGGCCATGCGCCATGTCGGGCTGGAAAAGGGCGGGCCGCTCCACAGCGCACCCTGAAACGGATCGGAGAGCACATCGTAAAGATCCGAGGATTTCTGCGAGTTGAGCGAGCCGAGGCTGAGGCCATGCAGGTAAAGCTTCGGCCGCGTTTCCTTCGGCAGCGTGGTCCAGTAACCGTAGACGGCCTCGAACAAAGCGCGCGCCGTCTCGACACCGTAATCCGGCTCCGTCAGCAGCGCGATCCAGCTCGAGAGATAGGAATATTGCACGGCGACGCTGGCGATATCCCCGTCATGCAGATATTCGACCGTATCGAGCGCTTCCGGGTCGATCCAGCCGGTGCCGGTGGGAATGACCACCAGAAGCACCTTTCGCTCGAAACCGCCGACCCGTTTCAGCTCCTCCAGCGCGAAGGCCGCTCTTTCTTCCGGCGTCGAAGCCGAGTTGAGGCCCGCATAGACCCTGAGCGGCTCCTTTGCCGGGCGATGGGTGAAGGCGGATATTTCTGTGGCCGCCGGACCTTCGGCGACGAATTCACGCCCGCGTCGGCCGAGCGATTCCCATGTCATCAGCGAGGCGCTGCTGCCGGTCTTGAGCGCATCTGACGGGCGCGGGACGTCGGGTTCGATCAGCGCATCCACCTGTTTCAGCGAGGAATCGGCAAATCTGAGGCCGATATCGAAGATCAGCCCATTGAGCAGCATCCAGGAGATGATGATCGCCACCGCGATACCGAGCACATTGGCAAGGCGGCGCGGCAGGAAATGGCGGCTGCGCGCAGCAAAGAACCGGCGGATAAGCTGGAACAGCCGGCCGGCGCCGATGAGGATGGCGGCGACCAGCACCGCAAGGCCGCCGGTCTTGGTGGGGTGGGCGCTCGGCAGCGGATCGAGCTCCATCAAGACGCGGATGGAATTCTGCCAGTCCTTCGCCTGCCATAAAAACGCGATGGCCGTGATGGCGGCGGCGAGCGCAATGAGAAAACGAATGCCGCGCGCATTGTGGCGTGAAGGTTCAGGCAGCTCCAGATAGGCCCAGATGGCGTGCAGAGCGACACCGATCAGATAACCGATGGCGAAGGAAAAGCCGCACAGCACCCCCTGCATCAGCCATGTGCGCGGCAGGAGCGAGGGCGTGAGCGAAGCACAGAACAGGATAGTGCCGAAGACGATGCCGGTTGCCGAAAGACCCGCAAACAACCGCTCAACCCATTGTTTCACCAACTTGACTCGCCCCTTGTACTCACCGCGTGGTGCTGAGTGTAATATGTGACGGACGAGGGTGCAAATCCTGCTGGCAGGAAAAAAATCATGAAAATAGGAAAATAATCCTTTACAGCGTGACGGTCGTTTGATAGTGTTTGGCTACGGTCGGAGATTTGCGGCTGGGTTAATTCAAAATATCAGAGCGCTGGATTTTACAAATAACAAGGCTTTGCTCTCTTCCCTCATTCCTGTGCTTGTCACAGGAATCCAGCCAGCCCAGGTCCTTGGGCTGAAAAGACTCCTTCCGCCGCGCAGACGCGCGTCGACTGGATTCCTGTGACAAGCACAGGAATGAGGGTTGTGGAGAGGCGCCGCCCGCAAATGAACCGCGTGCATCCCGTACCCATTTCCCATCTCAGGCCAATTCCATGACAATGTCTCACAATTGCGATCCGGCGCTCTACGGCGTCTGGCCCGAAACGCCCGCCTATGCGGCTGAGGACGCGCTTGAAGCCGCGCCGGAGACGAAATCGCGGGCCGACAGGCTGGCCGCCGAAGATGCGGCGCGCAACGGCAGCCTGCGGCAATTGCTGAACGAGTTGACGGAGGAGATGCGCGAGCAGTTCTGTCTGTACCGCAATCTCCGCCAGGCGAGCGAAGCCGCCTTTCTGGCGACGGCGGAGGATGCTTCGGGCAAGCTGGCGCGCGCCGATGTGAAGGCTGCGACGGACCAGCTTTCGCTGATCGTCCGCACGCTGGAGCGGATCGACGCTTTGCAACGGGTGCTGGCGGAAGAGAGGGAAGCTCTTTTCAGCGAAGACGAAACCGAGGCCGGGGACTACGAAGCGGCGGTGGCGCATTTCCTCAACCGCATCGACGAACTGGCTGAACAGAAATGCCGCGCGAAGATGGAGGTCGATCCCGCCCGCAGCCCCTCCGCAGAAACCGACACATGACGGATATGCCAACCGGACCCCATCTGCCGGCGCAGGTCTTCAACCTCCTGCGTGACTGGCGTTTCATCGGCAACCTGCCGCAGCAGCCGCCGGAGGGCGACTGGCGGACATGGCTTCTGATCGGCGGGCGAGGTTCCGGCAAGACCCGCGCCGGGGCGGAATGGGTGCATCGTGTCGCCTCCGCCGGCAAGCAGTCGGATTTGCGCATCGCGCTCGTGGCCGAAACGCTGGGTGACGCCCGTGAGGTGATGATAGACGGCATCTCCGGCATCTGCCGCATCGCCCGCCGCCATCGCCCCGCCTTCGAGGTATCGCGCCGGCGGCTCCTCTGGCCGAACGGCGCGATGGCGCAGGTGTTTTCCTCGGAAGACCCCGAAAGCCTGCGTGGCCCGCAATTCCACATGGCCTGGGCGGATGAGCTGGGCAAATGGAAATATCCGCAGGAAACCTGGGACATGCTGCAATTCGGCCTGCGTCTGGGTGAAGCGCCCCGGCAACTGGTGACCACCACGCCACGGCCCATTCCTTTGCTGAAGGCGCTTCTCGCCGATCCCGCGACACAGGTGGCGCGGATGCCGACGGCCATGAATGCGCGCAATCTTTCGCCCGGTTTTCTCAAAGCCATGCAGGACCGTTACGGCGGCACGCGGCTGGGGCGTCAGGAAATCGGCGGTGAATTGATCGACGAGCGGGAGGGCGCGCTGTGGAAACGCGCCGATCTGGAAGCGATCATAGAAGAGGCTCATGAGCCGCTCACGCGGATCGTGGTGGCGGTAGACCCGCCCGTCGGCGTCGGTGAACATTCCTGCTGCGGCATCGTCGTGGCGGGGCTTGGCATGTCCGGGCGTCTTAACGTGCTGGCGGATTGTTCGGTGGAAGGCGAAACGCCGGCCGGCTGGGCCCGCGCCGTGGTCGCCGCCTTTCGTCGCCACGAGGCGGACCGGGTGGTGGCGGAGGTCAATCAGGGCGGCGAGATGGTGCGCGCCATGCTGCAGAGCATCGACGCCAACCTGCCGCTGACACTGGTGCGGGCGAGCCGCGGCAAGTTCACCCGCGCTGAGCCGGTTGCGGCACTCTACGAACAGGGCAGGGTGCGCCACGCCGCGCGGTTTGAAAAGCTGGAGGACCAGATGACGGATTTCGGGCCAGACGGCCTATCCTCCGGGCGTTCGCCGGACAGGCTGGATGCGCTCGTCTGGGCGATCACAGCGCTGACGACGATGGTGGTGAGTGAACCGAAAGTGCGGGAGATGTGAGGTAGCCGATTATTGGCTCCAGCGAAGGAGAGCCAATTACCCGTCGAGCGGATGCCCGCGGTTTCTTCTCCCCGCCGGGGAGAAGAAAAGTGAGGCGCCGTCAACGCCCATTTCGGGCGTCTGACGGATATTATTTCTTCGGGGATTGCGCCGGTTTCGGCTGGGAGCCGGTTTCACGCATCTGGCGCCACTCGTTTTCGAGACGGTCATAAACGGTCTGGGGGATTGTCGCTGTCATGGTGGCATTCCTCCTTGAATGGTTAACGCTGCAGGATTGCGCGGTGAATGGAGTTAGCGCGCTAAGGTTCCGAAATTCAAGGAATTTTTTACCCCAAAACCCCGGGGCGCGGATTAAAATCGATTAAGGTTTTTTCAAATCGATTTAGTTCCGGCGGCCTGCATGTGGAAAAACCGGGCGTCGCATTGCCCATCATTTTCAGGAGCCATCATGGCCTATGACGAGGCGCGATTCTTCGCGTCGGCGCGGATTTCCATTTTCGGCGGTCGCCTGCGCGCGGCCCAGCTTGCCGGCACGAAAACGATGCTGGCAGGATTTGAAAATTCGATGCCGGGCGGCGATCCGCGCTGGCTCGCCTATATGCTGGCGACGGCCTTTCACGAGACGGCGGCGACCATGCAGCCGGTGCGCGAGACATTGGCGGCGAGCGATGCCGAGGCGATGGCAAGGCTCGACCGCGCCTTTGCGGCGGGCAGGCTGCCCATGGTGCGCAAGCCCTATTGGCGGCCGGACACGGAGGGTAAGAGCTGGCTGGGGCGCGGCTTCGTGCAGCTGACGCATCGGCGCAATTACGAGGCCATGTCGGCGCTGACCGGCGTCGATCTCCTCGAACGGCCCGAGCGCGCCATGGAGGCGGAGGTGGCCACCGCGATCCTGATCCACGGCATGGCGGGCGGCGGTTTTACCGGCCGCAGGCTCTCCGATTTCTTCAGCGACAGGTGCGAAGATTGGGACGGCGCCCGCGCCATCATCAATGGCAGCGACCGGGCGCGGCTGGTGGGCGGTTACGGGCGCGCATTTCATCACGCGCTTGTCGCGGCGCGGATTGAACCCGGGCGGGCCAGATGATAACCCGTTACCCGGTGCCGAAAAGGCTGCCTCCGAATTCTGCATGACAGGTGACACCGTGATCCGCCATATCGTCTTTTTCACCGTTCCCGAGGAAAACCGCGACGCCGTGCGCAGGGGGCTTTCCGGCCTGACCGCGATACCGCATTCGCTGAAGCTGGAAATCGGCGAGAACGTGAAGAAGGACCAATGGGGCAATTCGGTCGATTTCATCGTCTATGGTGAGTTCGAAAACGAGGCGGCGCTCGCCGCTTACAAGGCCGATCCCGCTTATGACCTCTCGACCCGCACGGTAAAGCCGCTGCGCGAAACCCGCGTTGCCGCCGATTTCGACAGCGATACGGCGGTGAAAGCGCCGATCCGGTAAACGTCCGGTTTCACCGAAGTCGGCGCGAGATATTGCTGCTGTGCGGACAGGGTGTCTCACGAGCGACGTCATCCTTGGGCTTGTCCCAAGGATCTGATCACGTCCAATAAAATCGAGACGTTGCAGATGCTCGGGACAGG